>DASWHO010000341.1:0-5211 GCA_036398155.1 Acidobacteriota bacterium | reverse complement strand
CGCGGGCCTGGTCCTGAGTCGAGGTCAGCCGCTGATAGGCGCAGATTCGAAACCGAGACCGCGGGCCGAGTTGCTCCGTGATGCGCTGTTGGATCTCGACCTCAGGAACCGGCCGATTCACTCAAGGTCTCCAACAAACGGCTGAGCTTTTCGTGACGGCCGCTCAGGTCGTCGGCGATCGCCTGATGCTTGGCGACCACCTCGGCCGGAGCGCGGGAGGCGAATTGCGGATTGGCCAGCTTGGCGCGGGCGGCCTCCAGCTCGGCTCTAACCTTGTTCAGCTCGCGCGTCAAACGCTCGCGCTCCTTGAGCCGCTCGGCCGCGTCCACCTTGAGCTCCAGTTCGACCGTCCCGGCCACGGCGCGATAGCCGCCGCGGGACGGCGGCAGCGCCGACACGATTTCCAACGGCTCGGCGCGAGCCAGGCGAGCGGCGGCGGCCGACTGAGCTTGCAACAGCGACCGCACCTCGGGATCGGCGCAGGCCAGAATCACGTGCATTTGGGCCGCCGGACTGAGCTCGTGCTCCGCCCGCAAGGTGCGGATCGCCGTCACCGTGGTGCTGAAGATCTCCAGTGCCTGCTCGGCGGCCGGATCTCGGGGCCAGTTGTCGGCCTGCGGGAACGGCGCCACCATGACGGCGGGAGCTTGGCGTTCGACCGGCAGAGCCTGCCATAGCTCTTCGGTCACGAACGGCATGAACGGATGGAGCAGTCGCAGGATCGCGTCGAGACACTCGACCAACACGCGCCGGGTGGCCTGCGCCGCCGCGCCCCCTTCCTGCAGCGGCAGCTTGGCGAGCTCGAGGTACCAGTCGCAGAACTCGTGCCAGATGAAATGGTAGATCGCCCCGGCGGCATTGTCGAAGCGGTAGCTTTGCAGCGCCGCCTCGACCTCGGCGCTGGTCGCCGCCAGGCGCGAGCGGATCCAGCGCTCCGCCAGCGGCAGCTCGGCCGGCAGCTCGCGGGCCACCTCGCCATCCAGATTGCCGAGCACGAAGCGGGCCGCGTTCCACAGCTTGTTGACGAAGTTGCGATAGCCTTGGACCCGCGACAGCGACAGCTGGATGTCGCGGCCCTGGGCCGCCATCATCGCCAAGGTGAAACGCAGCGCATCGGCCCCGAAGCGCGGCACGCCCTCCGGAAAGCGCGGCGGCTTGCCGTCCTCAAGCACGGTCTGCTCGGCGCTGGCGCCTTCGATCAGCCACAGCGGATCGACCACGTTGCCCTTGGTCTTGGACATCTTCTGGCCGTGCTCGTCGCGCACCATCGCATGCAGAAACACGGTGCGAAACGGCACCGCGCCGAGAAAATGGACGCCGAGCATCATCATGCGCGCGACCCAGAAAAACAAAATATCGAAACCGGTCTCCATCACGGTGTTGGGATAGAACACCTCGAGATCGCGAGTCGGCTGCGGCCAGCCCAGGGTCGAGAACGGCCACAGGCCGCTGGAGAACCAGGTGTCGAGCACATCGGGATCCTGCTCCAGCGCGCCGCCGCATTCCGTGCAGGCGCTCGGATCCTCGCGTGCGACCAGCAAGCGGCCGCAGGCCTTGCAGCTCCAGGCCGGTATCCGGTGGCCCCACCAGAGCTGCCGCGAGATGCACCAATCGCGGATCTCGTCCATCCAGCGCAGAAACTCCCGGGTCCAGTTCTCCGGAATGAACACCGTTCGTCCGTCGCGCACCGCCTGGGCCGCTGCGTCGGCCAAGGGTCGCGTGCGCACGAACCACTGCTCAGAGAGCGTCGGCTCGACCACGGTGCCGCAGCGCTGGCAGGTGCCCAGGCTGATCCGGTGCTCTTCGGTCTTGACCAGCCAACCCTGCGCGCGCAGATCGGCAACGATTTTTTTCCGCGCCGCGTAGCGGTCGAGGCCGGCGTACGGTCCGCCTTCCTGATTGACTTTGGCTTCGTCGTCAAGCACCCGCACCATCGGCAGCCCGTGGCGCTGGCCGACCTCGAAATCGTTGAAGTCGTGCGCCGGCGTGACCTTGACCGCGCCGGTGCCGAATTCGGGATCGACCAGAATCGCATCGCCGATGATCGGGAGGCGCCGATCCAGCAGCGGCAGCACGGCGTGGCCGCCGATCAGGTCGGCGTAGCGCGGATCCTCCGGATGGACCGCCACCGCGGTATCGCCGAGCATGGTCTCGGGCCGGGTGGTGGCGACCACCAGCCTGCGCGCGCCGCCCTCGACCGGATAGGCGATGTGATAGAGCTGCTCGGTGCGCTCTTCTTCATGCTCGACCTCGAGATCGGAGAGCGCGGTGCGGCAGTTGGGACACCAGTTGATCAGCCGCAGGCCGCGGTAGATCAAACCCTCTTCGTAGAGCCGCACAAAGGCCTCGCGCACCGCCGCCGAAAGCATCGGCTCGAGCGTGAAACGCTCGCGCGACCAGTCCAGCGACACGCCCAGCATCTTGTGCTGTTCGGTGATCCGCGAGCCGTACTTCTCCTTCCAGGCCCAGACCCGCTCGATGAACTGGTCGCGGCCGAGCTGGTGGCGCGAGCTGCCCTGACGCTGCAGGTCGCGCTCGACCACCATTTGGGTCGCGATCCCGGCGTGATCGACGCCGGGAATCCAGAGCGCGTTGTCCCCCGCCATGCGCCGCCAGCGGATCAGGATGTCTTCGATCGTCGCGGTCAAGGCGTGACCCATGTGCAGCCCGCCGGTCACGTTGGGCGGCGGCAGGGCGATCACGAACGGAGGGCGCGGCGATTCCGGATCGGCTCGAAACAGCTGCCGCTCCATCCAGAACGGATACCAGCGGCTTTCGACCTGGGCCGGATCGTAGCTCTTGTCCAACTCGACGCGTTTGGGCTTGATGTTCATTTCCACCGGGAAAGGGGCGAAGCCGGAGAACCTCACTCCCTCACCCCCTACCCCTCTCCTTGCAGGTCCGGGGGGAGAGGGGTGTAAACTTAACTCTCCTTGGTTATCTCGGCAATCGCAGCGCGGATCTCGCGCTCGGCGATATCGGGCACCACTTCCCAGGCGATATTCTCGATCAGCCGCTCGGAAAGCTGCTCCACCACCCGCTGCGCCACCCGATCGAGAAACTCCTCGGAGCGCAGCAGCTGCTCAATATCGATCGGGCCCGCCGCGGCCGCCGCCGCGGCCGGGGCGCTCGGCTCCACGCCGGCCGGCGAGCCAGGTTGATCCACCGGCTCGGGCTCGAGCTCGGACACCGGATGCAACTCGAACAGCCGGTCGTCCTCGGCCTGGCCGGGCGCTTCGAACAGGTCCGGGCTCGGCGGCACCGGCACCGCCGCCGGGGCCTCACTGGGCGGCTCTTGAGCTCCAGGATCGATCCAATCCGGCGCGGCCTCGAGATCGGTAACCTCCGGTTCGTAATCACCCGCGCCGCCGCGCGGCTCCCATCGCGGAGCGACCGGCGGCTCCTTCAAACTGGGCTCGGACTCTTCTTGCAGATCCGCGGTTTCGGCCTCGAGCCGCGTGGCGCTGTCGTCGCTCAGCTCCAAACCCGATTCGGTAAACGCCAGCTCCTCTGGGCCGGACAGCTCCACCGGCGCGTGGCGCGCGCCGACCGACTCGCGGCTCGCCTCCTCGAGCAGATATTCCTCTTCGAAGAATTCATCCTCGAGATTGGCGCTGCCCTCGGATACCGGCTCCGCCGCCAGGGGAGCGAACGGCTCGCGCTCGCCGTTCGGCCGCGGCGCCCAGCTTTCCGTTTCGGCGCTGGCTTCCAGCTCTTCGAACGATTCTTCGACGCCGCCCGCTTCGCGCACCGGTCGGGCGATCAACTCGCGCTGCTCGCGCGATTCCAGCCGGGTCAGCGCCGGTCCGGCCGGTTCGACCGCGGGCTCGGCTTCCAGCTGGTCGAATATCGCCCGCGCTTGGACCTGGTCCGTTTCGGGCTCGCTCATCAGCGGCGGATTCAACGGATCGGTCGGACGGTCCGAGCCGGAAAAATATTCCTCCCGGATATCGTCACGCTGCGGCGCCGGCTCGGCGCGATCGTCTTCCAGAATCGAATCGAGATTGAGATCGGCAAGGCTCCAAAGCTCGGATTCGGTCCGCTTGCCCGGCGGCTCCTCCTCGAGCAGCGGGCGGCTTGACTTGGAACCTCCCAGCTCGCCGTCGAATCCGAAATCCCAAGGGATCTCGACTCCGGTGGCCGGCATCGGCGTCAAGGGCGCGACCGTAGGAGCCGCCGAAATGCCCAGCAGCGCCCGCAGTTTCTCGGCCAGAAATTCGGATCGAAACGGCTTGCTGATCACGCTGGTCGCGCCGGCGCCGCTGGCGCGAGTCGAATCGAAATCTTCGTACACCCCGGTGAGCAGAACCACCGGAAGCGCTTCGAACTGGGGCTGCTGGCGGACCAGGGCACACAACTCGTAACCGCTTTTGCCCGGCAGGTTGACGTCGGCGAGCAACAGGTCGGGGCGCAGGTCGCGCAACAACTCCATCACCCGATCGCCGCGCTCGGTGCTGATGATCTCGATGCCGCTGCCGCGCAGCGCGGTCTCCACGTCGTGCAGCACGACCGGGCTGCTGTCCGCCAACAAGATTTTCTTGCCCATCGTGCCGTTCCCGCTCCGGCTCGGTGCCTTCGCAATACCCCCTATGGGGCTTAGGTTATGTCCCATACTGAAAGCTGTCAAGCAAGATGGAAGCGCTCCAAAGGCCGGTTGGCGGGCCTGAAACGCGAGTCTGAATCCGCTGCGAGATTGTCTCCGATAACGCGTCGTGCCAGGCTGAACACGTGACGCGCAGCTCAGACCGCCGGGCTCGAGTGTCGGGCGAATTCTCGGAATTTCGCCCGCGGCGCAGCTTGGGTCAGAACTTCCTGGTCGACGCCGCGGCGCGGGCTCGGCTGCTGGAAGCGTTGCAGCCGCAGGCCGGCGACCGCTTCGTCGAGATCGGTCCCGGCAAGGGCGAGATCACGCAGGAGCTGGGCCGCCGCGCGGCCGCGGTGATCGCGGTCGAGCTGGAGCCGTTTCTCGCGCTGCAGACTCGAGAGCGCTGCAGCGATCTGCCCAACGTGACCGTGGTCGAAGGCGACGCCCTCACGCTCGAGCTCGAGCCGCTGGCGCACGGTGCGCCCGGTTCGCTGCGGATCTTCAGCAACCTGCCGTATGCCACCGCCACCGCGATCCTGCGCCGGCTGCTGCAGCAGTCGCGCTGGATCCTCGACTTGACCGTGCTGGTGCAGCGCGAGGTCGCCGAACGGATCGCGGCCCGGCCC
>DASWHO010000340.1:0-4166 GCA_036398155.1 Acidobacteriota bacterium | reverse complement strand
TCGCTGCGCACGCCGACCAGCTCGAAGATCTTGACCATCGCCGCGCGCGCGCCGTCGTCGCGGTAGGAGCGGTCGCGGCGGATGATCTCGAGGAATTGCTCCAGCGCCTCTTCGAAGCGGCCGCCGGCTGCGGCCAGATTGGCCAAGCCCCAGCGCGTGTCCAGGTCGTCCGGATCGGAGGCCAGGCGCGATTTGAGCTCTTCGCGCGCGCCGGCCTGGTCGGCCGCGCGCGCGAACTCGATACGGGCCTGCACCCGCTGGACCCGTTCGAGCGTCGCCGCGTCACCACGCCCGGCTTCCAGAATCTGGACCGCCTCGTCCACCTGGTCGCGATCGATCAGCAGCTCCGCCAGCGCGACCGTGGCTCCCGGATGGCCCGGCTCGGCGGTCAGAATGTCGCGCAGGCGCCGCTCCGCGGCGGCGGCCCCATCACTCTCGCGCAGCGCTTCGGCGCTTTGGACCTCTTGATCGGCGGCGCTGGGCAGCAGAGCATCCAGGAAGCGTTCCACTTCCTCCACCGGCAGCGCGCCCACGAACTCGGACACCACCCGGCCGTCGCGCACCGCTTTGACCGCCGGGATGCTCTGAACACCGAACTCCTGGGCCAGCATCGGATTGTCGTCCACGTTGATCTTGGCCAGCACGAAGGCGCCGTCGCGCTTGCCGGCCTGCTGCTCGAGGATCGGCCCCAAATAGCGGCACGGACCGCACCACGGGGCCCAGAAGTCGATCACCACCGGGACCTGGTGCGAGCGCTCCAGCACCTCGCGCTCGAAGTTGGATTCGCCGACCTCGACAACGTCGCGCATGCTCTCATTATAAGGAGCCGCGGCGGCAATGCACGAACCGGCTCGCCCGGCTCGGCTCGATTCGGTGGTCGCGGGGCGCGGTCCGGCTCCGAACCCCGTCCCTGCTACACTGGAGCGGCTTTTAACCCCGGGCCGGCGGACTGCGTCCAAGCCTTGCGAAGGGGAAGATGGGACCACCTGCGACAGGAGGATCCAAGTGAGCGACTACCTTTGGCGGCGCCGCGCCGCGACCCGGATCGCGGCCTTATCCGCCGTGCTGGCCTTGCTGGCCTGGGCCCGCCCGGCGGCTGCGGAGCTCAGCGAGCGCGAAAAGATCGTGCACCTGCTCAACCGGGCCGGGTTCGGACCGACTGCTTTCGAGATCGCGTGGATCGAGCAGTACGGCCGTCAGGCCTGGCTCGACCTGCAGCTCCAACCCGAGCTGATCGAGCCCTACGACACTCGGGTCGCCGAGCTGCTGGCGCGCTATCCGACGCTCGAGCTTTCCATGCCGCAGCTGCTCGGCGGCTACCCGTACGATTGCCGCGAGCCGGAATGCAATCCGTTCCGCATCCCCAACGAACAGCAGTCCGAGGTCCTGGTCCGGGCGGTGCACAGCTACGCTCAGCTCCGCGAAGTGATGACCGATTTCTGGTTCAATCACTTCAACATCTACGCCTTCGACGGGCCCAACATCTACGCGATCCAGCCTTATCTCAAGGATGTGATCCGGCCCCGCGCTCTGGGCAACTTCGAGGATCTGCTCCTGGCGGTGGCCCAGAGCGTGGGCATGCTCTATTACCTGGACAACTACGCTTCCAGCAAACCGGGCGCGCAGGTCGGCAATCGGGTCGGCGGCATCAACGAGAACTACGCGCGCGAGCTGATGGAGCTCCACACCATCTCGGTGCTGGCCGGCTACAGCCAGCAAGACGTCGAGCAGGTCGCTCGGATCTTGACCGGCTGGACTTTCAGTCCGCCGCAGACCGGCGACCTGAGCTTCATCTTCTCGCAAGGCCTGCATGACGAAGGGCCCCACATGGTGCTGGGCAAGACCTACGATCGATTCGGGATCCTCAAAGGTCTGGATCTGCTGCACGATCTTGCGACTTCGCCCAGCACCGCGCTCAACATGCTGGCGCCCAAGCTGGTATCGCGGTTCGTAAAGGACAGCCCGCCCTCGGATCTGACCTACGCGGTGGCTGAGACCTTCTACTACAGCGGCGGCGACATCGCGGCCACCTTGCGCACGATCTTCGAGTCGGAGGCGTTCTACGACCCGAACGTAGTCGGGACCAAGGCCAAGACCCCGCTGGAGCTGGCCGCCAGCTCGGTCCGCGCGCTGAACGGCGAAATCGAAGACGCGCGCTTCCTGGTCCGGATTCTGCGCACGCTCAACCAGCCGATGTTCGCCAGCGTGTCGCCGACCGGCTACGCGGACGTCGCCAATCAGGTGCTCAGCGCCGGCGTGTTGATCCAGCGCTGGGAGCTGGGCGACGCGCTGGCGGGTGGCGACATCCCCGGAATCCTGGTCGACGTGCAGGGCCTGCTGAGCGGCAATCCGAGCGGCGCCGAGCTGGCCGACCAGCTGATCGATGCGATCATCCAGCGGCCGGTCAGCGACGCCACCCGAAGCGCCTTGCGGGCCGCGGCAGCCAGCGGGCTGACGCCGGAGCAGATGGCCGGTCTGGTGCTGTCGGCCCCGGAATTCACCGCGCAGTAGAAGGGAGAACGATCATGAGCTGCTGCAATCGACGCATTTTCCTCAAGAACAGCGCGTTCGCGCTGGTGGCCCTGGGCGTCCATCCGCGCTTTCTGACCCGCACCGCTTACGCGCAAAGCACCAACGGCAACAAAGTCCTGGTGGCGATCTTCCAGCGCGGCGCGGTCGACGGTCTCAGCATGGTGGTGCCGTTCAGCGATCCTTACTACACCGCGCTGCGCAATTCGATCAAAATCGCGGCGCCGGGGGCCGCGAACGGCGCGCTGGACCTGGGCGGCGGCTTCGGCCTGCATCCGGCGCTGGCCCCGCTCAAACCGATCTACGACTCCGGCGCCCTGGCCTTGGTGCACGCCTGCGGCTCGCCGGATTCGACCCGCTCGCACTTCGAGGCGCAGGACTACATGGAGACCGGCACCCCGGGCGTGCCGGCGCCGGACGGCTGGCTCAACCGCCACCTGGTCGCAACCAATGCCAGCTTTCCCGGCATCGCATTGGCGGGCGCGATGCCGCGCAGCCTCGGCGGCGTCGGGCCGGCGATCGCGATCAGCTCGCTCGAGAGCCTGGTGGTGGAAAGCGACGCGCCAGCGGCCCAGCTGCGCGCCACCCGGCTCGAGATGCATCAGGGCCGCACCGACATCATCGGCACCACCGGCCAAGCGGCGATCGCGGCGATGGACGCGGCCACCTATCTCGACCCGGCCAACTACCAGCCGGCCAATGGGGCGGAGTATCCGCAGACCGAGTTCGGCAATCGGATGAGGAACATCGCCCAGCTGATCAAGACCGATGTCGGTCTGGAGCTGGCGTTCACCGAGATCGGCGGCTGGGACACCCACAACAATCAAGGCGGCTCGAACGGCGACTTGGCCGGCAACCTCGGCGAGTTCGCTCAAGGCCTGGCGGCGTTCCACCAGGACCTGGGCGACAAGATGGCCGACGTCTGTGTCCTGAGCATGAGCGAGTTCGGGCGCACGGTGGCCGAAAACGGATCGGGCGGCACCGATCACGGCCACGGCACCGCGATGCTGGTGCTGGGCGGCACCGTGAGCGGCGGTCGGATCTACGGCCCCTGGCCCGGGCTCGCGCCCGAGCAGCTCTATCAAGGGCGCGATCTTGCGGTGACCACTGACTTCCGCACCCTGTTCGGCGAGATCGTCGACAAGCACCTCGGCAACCCCAACGTCGGCGCGGTGTTCCCCGGTTTCAGCTACGACCCGGCTGCCGCGCTCGGGGTGATTCAAGCCTGAGCCGGCTTTTACCGCCAGTGCGGGCGCCCTTGATATCCACCGCGCGATCACGAATGGGGTGGCATGGGCGGCCGAAGGCCGCCCATGGACGCTTGGCATTCGGTGAGGTGTCCATGGGCTTGCTGCGCACGCCCATGCCACCCCTTTCCAGCGCCGCGGCCGATGGGTGCTCTGCCAGCAGCGAGTACAGGACGCTCAGTTCGGAGTGTGCGGCTAGGGTTGAACCGCGAACGGGGCCGCGCTCAAGTCGCTGAACTTGAGAAAGTCGTCGAGGAAGTGGAGCGCGAACCAGGCATAGGGACCGGGCGGAATCGCACACGGCGGCAGCACGACGTCGAGCACCGCGAACGTTTCGTCCGCCACCTGTTGCACCGGCCGCGCCGAGAGCTGGCTGCTTGGCAGTGACTG
>DASWHO010000339.1:0-1640 GCA_036398155.1 Acidobacteriota bacterium | reverse complement strand
CGCTCGAGCTCGATCCCGAGTTCGTCGCCGCCCAGGTGCTGCTGGCGCGCTTGGCGGAGCCCGCGCGCCGGCGCGCGCTGCTCGAGCGCTTGAGTCAGGCCGACCTCGAGCGCCTCACGCCGCGCGAGCGCTTCATGGCGCGCTACGCCCTGGCGCTGCATCACCGGATCGAGCTCAAGCCGCAGCAGATTCTGCGCGACTGTTTGGCCCAGCACCCGCGCGATCCCTACGCGCTCGAAGCCCGCTCGCTGCAGGCCTGGGAGCGGCAGGACTGGGAGGCCGCGGAGCGCAGCTACCAGCGCCTGCTCGAGATCGATCCCAACTGGGCGCGGGCGCAAAACCACCTCGGCTATCTCGCCATGGCCCGCGGGCGCTTCGAGGAGGCGGAGGATCTGTTCCGCACCTATCTTTACATCGCGCCCGACCAGGCCAACCCCAACGATTCGATGGGCGAGCTGCTCACGATCCGGGGCCGCTATGACGAAGCCGAGCGCGCGCTGCTTCAGGTGCATCTCGCCGCGGCGCTCCGGCGCAGCGGGGATCGGGCCGGCAGCGCGGCGGTGGTCGCGCAGATTGGGCGGGTCAACCCCAAGCTCGCGGAGCGTTACCGCCACCGATCGGGAGCTGGGAGCCCGAGTCGCCGCCATCGAGCTCCACGGCTCGATCGCCGGTCTGACCCCCGATCAGGCGCCGGCTGCGGTGCTGCCGACCTGCGGCCTGAGCCATCGCCTGCAAGGCGGCGTGCTCCGGATCGATTCGCGGTAGCAGCGCTCGCGCTGGCGGCACGGCGACCGCTCGGGTCGCCCCTGCTCTCGAGAAACGAAGGGGCGGGCCTTGAGCCCGCCCCCCGGGAGGGACAAGCCCCTCCCCTACGACTCGGCTCCTAACTCAGAGCTGGCGATCGAGCCGGAACAGGATCTCGCGGCAGGCTCGCCAGTGGTGGTCGATCTCCGGCGCGACTCGAAGGTGCCGCAGCTGATCGTCGATGATGCGGGCCACAGAAGCCACCTGGCCGAGCCGGTAGTGAGCGTCGCGCGAGACATAACCGCGATGGTTCAGACTGGAGCGGAGCCGATCGGTCTCGCGCTCGAACTGATCGAACAGATTCTCCAAGCCGTGGCTCTCGTAACCCGTGTGGCTGCGGTGGCCATTGCCGTAGTCGTGCACGAACGCATGCTGCCGATCGCTGAGCCGCTCCAGCAGATCGGCCTTGTCTTCCAGTACGGCTGCGAGCTGCCACGGCGAGTCGTTGGCGAAATGGCGATCGAAAGCGAAGCGCGGATCGACGCCATCGTAGCCGTAGCGCGGATCGGCCAGCACCGGCGTCGCAATCAGGGCTCCTAGTACCAGCAGGTGAACGGTTCTCAGCTTCATCGTTGCGCCTCCTTTCGCACCTCGAATTGAGCTTCGCCCCTGAGCAGAGCAAAGATCTTGCCAAGGGCGCACTTTCTCCAACAACAGGCTCAGCTTCAATGACTTACACCGCTTCGCCCGAGCCATAGCCAGGGCCCCAATTGTCCCCTTGTGAGGCCAATACCGCCCTCCTCGACCCAAGCGGCGCCAAGATTGGACATACGCCTGCAACCGGCCACTAGGAGCCAGCGCGGCAGAAGGGATGGGTCGCGCGCATGGGGCTTGCG
>DASWHO010000338.1:0-4490 GCA_036398155.1 Acidobacteriota bacterium | reverse complement strand
CGATCAGATGCGGCGCGCGTTCCAAGGAGAGGCCTGGCACGGCCCGTCGCTCCGAGAGCTGCTGGACGGGGTCTCGGCGCGGCAGGCCGCGCAGCGGCCGCTCGGCGCCGCTCACACGATCTGGGAGCTGGTGCTGCACATCGCGGTATGGGAAGACGTCGTGCGCCGGCGCCTCGGCGGCGAGCAGATCTCCGAGCTGGCCGCCGATCGCGATTGGCCGCAGCTTCATGATCGCGGCGAGGCCAGCTGGCGCGAAGCGCTCGAAGCTCTGGAGCGCGGGCACCAGCGGCTACTGGCCGCGGTCGAGGGGCTGACGGATCAGCGCTTGACCGAGACCGTGCGCGGCGAGAGCTATTCGGCGTACGCCATGTTGCACGGCCTGATCCAACATGACCTTTATCATGCCGGCCAAATCGCGCTGCTGAAGAAAGCCTTGGCTTAGGTCGCGCCCTTGATCGCGGTTTGGATCTGCGGCATTGTCGAATGCCGGGAGGCGCCGGCGCTTGGATCCTCTTTCGTCAGCTCGAGATTCGGATCGTTCCGAGGCGCGCGGCGCGGCCGGCGACGCGGCACAGGAGCCGGCTGCACCGGCAGCGCCGAAGCCCAAGCGCGCGCGCCGCGCCAAGCGGTTTCTGCCCAGTCTGAGTTACCTGTTTAGCATCGAAAGCCATGTGTACGCCTTTTCCATCGCGGCGAACGTATTGCTGTCGTTTTTCCCCTTCATGGTTTTGATTCTGTCGATCACCCGCAATCTGCTTCAGTGGCACGAGGGCGTCGACGTGATTCTGATCGGGCTCCGGGACCTGCTGCCCGACGACCCCGGTCTGTTCGATTTCGTCGAGCGCAACCTGTTGGTGGCGGTGCGCTCGCGCAAGGTGGAAGCGCTGTCGCTGGTGCTGCTGGTGCTCAGCAGCAACGGGATCTTCATCCCACTGGAGGTGGCGTTCAATCGCTTGTGGGGCTTCAAAGCCGACCGCAACTACGTGCGCAGCCAGTTGATCAGCTTCTGTTTGGCGCTGAGCTGCGGGGTGCTGGCGCTGGCGGCGACGGTGTTGACCTCGGCCAGCGCCCAGGTTCTGCAGGAGTTCATCGCGCCCTACATCCGGGTGCCGCAGACTTTGACCCTGGTGGCGCTCAAGCTGGCCGCCTTTCCGATTTCAATCATCACTTTTTTGCTGGTGTATTGGATCCTGCCGAACGGTAAGGTGCGGATCCGCGAGGTGCTCCCGGTCGCGGTGGTGATCGGCATCACCATCGAGTTGGCCAAGGTCAGCTATGTCACGGTCTGGCCGCTGCTCGACTTCCGGCGCGCCTACGGGCCGTTCTTCATCTCGGTGACGCTTCTGCTCTGGGGTTTCATCGCGGCCATGATCGTGCTCGCCGGCGGCGAGCTCGCGGCGCGCGGCCGGCGCCCTAGATCGGCGTCGCCCGAGCGCTAGGCTACTCAGCGCATGAGGGCGCGCGCGAGCGAGAGGCCAAGGCGCTGGGCCGGGTGTGGCTTGGCGGCCTGGGCATTGCTGGTGAGTGGGCTCAGCGCCGCGCCGGCCGCGCCCGCCGAGCCGGAGTTCGAGCGGGCCAAGTTGAAGGAGGCGCTCGCATGGATCAACCAACCGGCGGAAGCGCTCTATCAGTATGACTATGTGATGACCGTGAAGGTCCGGTTTCTATTCTTTTGGATCGGGCGCGACGATGTGGGCGGCGGGTACATTCGCCGCAGCGTCGACCGATCGAATCCCAATCACGAGATGATTGAAGTTCTGTTTGGTTCCGATCCCGAGAAAGCGCCGCGGCGGATCAACCGCTGGGGGGCCGGCACCGAGGTGGTGCGCCGGCCGGAAACTGGCGGCCCCGCGCCTGCCAGCGGGTTCATCGGCTTCATGAAAAAGTCCGAGGGCGAATCGGTCGCCGAGATGGAGTCGGAGCTGGCCGCGGAGCAGGACCAGGGGCGCCATCTGTTTCAGGCCATCTTAAGCCGGGTCGACCCGAACGTGGCGCTGGCGGAGGTGTTGCCGTTCTATTCCGACCGCGACTTCAACCTCCATGAATTGGAGGTGGCTCAGAAGATGGTCTTCACGCGCTTCTCCGGCGGAAAACTGCGCCGCCTCGAGCGCCGCAGCGACGACGGATGCCAGGGCAATCTGGGTTTTCTCGCCACCCTTGCGGAGTTGATCGACGCGGCGCTCGAAGGTGCGCGCGCGCCGCAGTCGCGCTGCTACATTTACAATGCGCGGCGCTACACCGCTACGCTGGAGCGCGTGAAGCCGATCGAGCGCGAAACCATCAAGGTCAAGCTCCACGGCAGCGACCACGCCCTGCGTGCCGATTACGAGAACCTGCTCAAAGCGCGGTTTCGGATCCGCCGCAGCGATTCCGACCAAACCACTTCGTTTGAGCTGCTGCTGGGCACCGCGGGGGAGCTCCGGGGCGTTCCGATTCAGATCGTCCATCAACCCAATTTCTGGTTCAAAGTCGTCCTCAACCTGAAACGGGGACAGTTTACTTAACCCCAGTTTCGGGGACACTTTCGATGTCGGAGTTCGCTCGTCCATCGATTGTCAACGAAGAACTGTCCCTCCAATCCGTATTAAGTAAACTGTCCCCGAAACCGGGGTTAAGTAAACTGTCCCCGAAATGTGCCTCGCGGCGTTCTTGTTCAGCTCCGGCACCTTGGTGCTCACCGAAGCGGGCTCCAAGCGGCGCGCGTCTCTGGCGCTGGTTCGAGGCGCCGCGGCCTTGGCGGCGCACGATCCCGGCGGCCTCGAACCGCTGGAAGCGGATCTGCCGGGCTTTCAGGCTGCGCTATCGGGCAGCCGTCACACGCTCAAGCGCGCCCTGACCGATCCAAAGATCTTCAGCGGCATCGGCAACGCGTACTCCGACGAGATCCTGTACCGCGCCCGCTTGTCCCCGTTTCTGCTGTGTGCTCGACTCGACCCCGACCAGGTCGGCCGACTCTACTATGCGACCCAAGCCTGCTTGCGCGAATGGACCGAAAGGCTGTGGTGCCAAGCCGGCGGCGCATTTCCCGAGAAGGTCACTGCGTTCCGCGATGGGATGGCGGTGCACGGGCGCTACCGCCGGCCGTGTCCGGCCTGCGGTACGCTGGTTCAGCGCATCGTCTATGCTGAAAACGAGGCCAACTATTGTCCGCGCTGCCAAACCGGGGGCCGGGTTCTGCGCGACCGCGCCCTGTCGCGCCTGCTCAAGGACGACTGGAGCCATCGAATCGAGGATCACCCGGCGCCGCTCGCGTCAGGTGACTCCGGTGCAGCCCGGTCCGCGCCAACCGGTCGGCGCCGGCGGGTCCGGAGCAACGGCACCTAGCTGCGGTGGTATCGGCCGGGGCCGAAATGTACAGTGTCCGCGATCCCGCCCATGGAGGACGCCTATTCCCGTCTCGACTACCGGCGCCTGATCGCCTGGCCGGAGCGGATCAAGCGCGAAGCGCCCTTCCTCGAGGGCCAGCTCGCCAGCGCCCCCTCGCGGCGGATCCTCGATCTGGGCTGCGGCACCGGAGAACACGCCCGCTTCCTGGCCGCTCAGGGTTACGACGTGGTCGGAGTCGACGGCTCCGAGTCGATGCTCGCGAAGGCCTGTGAGCAAGCTCTGCCGGACAACCTGCGTTTCGTGCTCGGCGACCTTCGCGAGATCGACCGGCTGGTGGAAGGCGACTTCGGGGCCGCGATCTGCCTCGGCAACACCCTGCCGCACCTGCAGCGTGAAGCCGACCTGGAGCGGCTGGCCGGCGGCCTGCGCCGCCGTTTGCTGCCGGGCGGCTTGCTGCTGCTCCAGATCCTCAATTACGACAAGATCTTGAGCCGGCGCGAGCGCGCGCTGCCGCTCAACTTCCGCCCCGACGCTGACGGCGAGCTGGTTTTCCTGCGGCTGATGGATCCGCGGCCCGACGGCAGCGTGATGTTCGCGCCCACCACCTTGCGCTACCGTCCCGACCACGATCCGCCGGTCGAGCTGCTGGCCAGCCGCCGGGTGGCGCTGCACGGCTGGCGCCGCGACGAGCTTAGCGCTATTCTCAGCCGGGCTGGCTTTCAAGATCTGCGCGCCTTTGGGGGGTTCGACGGCCAGCCGTACCAACCGCTGGAGTCGCCGGATTTGCTCTTGGTGGCGCGTTGATACGGAAGCGGTGGCGGGTCCGAATCGAGCGCCTAACGCGGATCGCCATTCATCCATAGGAGGTGCGTGATGCGCACGGCAAGTTGGATTCTCCTGCTTCTGGTCGGGGGGCTGATCGCCTTCGGCTCACTGGCCTCAACCGGTTTCATGTACGGATCGGGTTGGGGTCAAGACCAAATCGGCTCGATGCGGCTGGACAAATTGGCGGAAGAGTACCCCGATGTCGCGATCGCCCTGCGGGCCCGGCGCGGCACGGCGGCGGCCTACGCGGCGGCCTACGCCACCTTGCTGATCTGGATCGTGGTCGGTCCTTATCGCCGCGGCGAGCGCTGGAGCTGGTGGGCGCTGCTGGGCGGCAC
>DASWHO010000337.1:0-11608 GCA_036398155.1 Acidobacteriota bacterium | reverse complement strand
CCGAGGTGGATCGAGGAGTGCTGGCTCAGATAGATCTCGCCGCTGAGCGCTTCGCCGCCTGCGTAGTGCAGTCGCACCGCCACTTTCTGCATCGGGATCTTGAGCAGGTTGGTATCCATGTCCTAGCCCGGCGGCGGATAGGGCGCCGTCTGCGTCGTTGGGCTCACTCGGCCTCCTCCAGCGTACCTTTCAGTACGCTTCCGTCGGCCTCGCCTCGCCCGCCTAGCAGCCGACACCCTCTCCGCCGCCCGATGAGCTGTACGGGCCCCGCTGGGCCGCTGAGCCAAACTTGACTGAAATCGCAGGTTCCACATACACAGGTTTCTAGCCCGGCAGGTAATAGGTCGCGGCGCAGCCCGGCCCTTCCCAAACTTCGACCGCAACCAACCGGCCCGCGCCGGCGGCCTGGTTCTGCTCCAGCCCCTGGGCCAGCCAGAGCGCCAGGTTTTCGGCGCTGGGGTTGAGCCGGTCGAACGGCGCGATCTCGTTGAGATTGCGGTGGCGCAGCGGCGCCACCAGCTCGGCCAAGGCCGCTTGCAGGCTGACGAAGTCGACCGCCAAGCCGTCGCGATCGAGCTGTTCGCTGCCCGCCATCACCACCACTCGCCAGCTGTGGCCGTGGAGCGGCTCGGACGCGCCGCGGTACTGCCGCAGGGCATGAGCGGCTTCGAAGCTGGTCTCGACCCGGACCATGAAGCGGGTTGGCATCGGCAGGGCCGATAGTAGCACCGCGAGCCCGCAGCTCAAACGATCGCCGCCGCGCGCTGGAATGAAGCGGGATCGACTGCTAGGGTAATAGTCGCATGGAGCCCGTTGACCGCGAAAGGAGATCGACTTCGATGGCTACCAGAATCGTTCTGTGCACCCTGCTCACCCTGAGCCTAGGCTGCAGCGCGGGCCAGGCCAAGGAGTACTCCGAAGCCGAACGCCAGCAGCTGCAAGCGCTCTACAAGAAACAGTGCGCTCCTTGCCACGGTGAAGATGGCAAGGGACAGACCCCGGCCGGCAAGATGCTCAAAGCCCGCAACCACACCGATCCGGAGTGGCAGAAATCGGTGACCGACGAGCAGCTGATCGAATCGATCACCAACGGAACCGGCAACATGCCCAAGTGGGGCGACAAGCTCAGCGCCGAGCAGATCCGCGGGTTGGTCGAGGTGGTGGTGCGCGGCCTGTCCGGCCAGTAGCCCGGCGGCGGATCTGCCGCCATCTGCTTCGTTGCGCTCGCTCGGGCTCCTCCGAGATACGGGGACTGGTACGAATTTCCGGCAAGACCAAACTGCAGACTCAGCGGTCCAGGAAATTCGTTACCTGTCCCCGTATCTCGCTTCCGTCGCCTGCATCGTGAGCGGGGGCTCCCCCGCACCCCCTGTCGCGCGCCTCGCAGCTGACGGCATCTCCACCGCCCACTATGCCATGCTACTGGAGCGTCAACCAACGAAGAAACGCCCCAGCCCGGCGGCGGAACTGGCGCCGGCTTTCAGGGAGGCGTACGGCTGACGTGCATCGCCCGGCTGATTTGGATCTGGCCGCCGGCGAGGGCGAAGCGCAGACCGATGCGAATCGCCATCCAGGCCTGCGCCAGGACGAACACCCAGAGCAGCCCAAGCAGGCCGCGAGCTTCGAAGCCGCCGTCGGCCAAGACGTACAGGATCAGAACGATCCCACTCACCAGAACGACGCTCAGGTAGTGTCCCAAGGTGAGGGCCGGCCGCCGCAGGCAACACCGCAGCGCCGCGCCGAAAGCTATTACAGCGCTGCGACGCCCGCCCACGACCAGTCCAACCCGGGCATAACCGGCCGTCAAATGCACCAGCGCGATGGCAAGCAGCAGTGCGCCCAAGCGGCCGAAGACCCAGGCATGGGCCGCGCGGCCGCTGCTGGCTTCGAGGGCTTGCTGATCGATCCACGGCCCGAGCCACCGATTGAGTGTGAAGATCATCAGATAGGCCACACCGGCGACCAAGGCAAGCCGCAGGCAGGGTCCGAAAAAGCGCCCGCAGGCGCTCGCAAAGCTGGCCAGGCTTCGGCGGCTCGGGGTGCCGGCCAGGCAGGTCAGGATTCCACCGTACAGAAAGGTTTGGGTCACGAGGTAAAGAACCCCCAAGCCGGTCAGGAGCGGATCCAGTGGCTGTGGAGCGGAAGGATCTGCGGCCGGCTCGGCGAGCTCGATGGTGCCGGGCAAAAGCAGCCGTCCGAACAGACGCCCACCTAGCAGCAGATCGAGATTCCTGACCGCGAAGCCAAAGCCCAGGATATTCGGAGCATAGGTTTTGAAGCTGCCCGATTGGCGCTGTTCGAAAGCGCTCCACCACGGATAGTCGAACCCGTCCCGCATCCGCAACGCAGCCTCGCTGGAGCCCAGGTCGTTTTCGATCTGCTGGGCCAGCGGCAGCGCCACCATCAGGCCCAGAGCCAGGTTCCAACCCAGGACCAACACGATCACCCGCCAGCATCGGCCCGCCGAACGCATTCCGCCTCCCCAGCAGGCCAGCCATAGCGCCCACGCGGCGCCAAAGCGATCAGCTAAAGGCGGCATAGAGCTCGAGTAGGTCCTGCATCCAGCGCAGCCAGCGGCCTGCGGCTTTCAGCCCGGCTAGCGGCGCGACACTGCGGTCGGCGATCCAGCTGTTGTTGGCATAGTCGATGTCGATCATCAGAGCATGGTTCGGATCGACGACAGCGCGGCGAATCCGGGCCGGTCGCTGGTAGCGGTAGCGAATCCAGCGCTCTTGGCCGTCCCACCGCTCGGTGAGCTGCTGGCCGTCCTCGAACTCGACCAGCACCTCGACCGGCAGCCGCACGCCGCCTTTGCGGACCGCCAGAACTTCAGATTCGAAAGCGCCGGTCTCAGCCGCATCCGCTGGCGGCCGAATCAAAACCGGTTCGCGCCCGGGACGATCTCGGTATCCTTCGAAGCTGCGGCGCGGCAGGTTGCGGACTCGTTCGATCGCGTAGTCGCAGATCTCGCTGGAAAAAAAAGTCTGTTCGAAAAACCAACGCCACGAGGCTCCGCTGACCTGCTCGACCGAGGTGATGAAATCCTCGGTGGTTGGATGGCCGAAGCGCCAGCGGTGGTGGAAGGTGCGCATCACCCGGTTCATAACCTCGTCGCCCAGCAGCCGCTCGAGCGTCTGCAGCACCAGCGCCGGCTTGCTGTAAGCATTTAGACCATAGGCATCCCGGTTGCGATACTCCCATGCGCGCCGCGCCATCCGATCGACGGTTCCCTTCTGCCGCAGGCTCGCGACCCGGTCCTCGCCCCGTTCGATCCAGACCCCGGGAGCCACGATCGGAATCCCGGTACGGCCGATCGAGTACTGCAGGCCGAAGCTGGTTTCGGCCCAAGCGACCGGGCCGTAGACCAGGTCGAGCACTTTGGCAGTCGAATAGGTGTTGAAGCCCTCGTCGAGCCAAGCTTCCTCGAATTCATTGTTGGCCACCAGGCCGTACCAGAACTGGTGGCCGCACTCGTGAACCGTGACCCCCTCCGGTTTCTGCAACTCCGGTGGATCGAAGATCGAAGCGCCGCCGGTAAAGAGCGTTGGGTACTCCATGCCGCCCGAGCCCGAGCCATATGCTGGATCGACCACGGTAAGCTGAGCGTACGGATACTCGCCGTACCAGCGGCCGTAGTGGCGCAGCGTGTGTTTGGTGGCGTCCAGATAGCGCCGCGCCAGGTAGGTGTGCTCGGGCTGCAGCAAAAGGGTGAGCGCCACCGGATGGAGCCCCGAGCTGCTGAATCGATCCCGATAGACCCGGAACTGCGGGCTCGCGGCCCAAGCGAAGTCGTGCACATCTTCCTGATAGAATTCGCGGGTCACGCTGCCGTCCTGGTTGGGCTGTTCCCAGCGCAGGGCACCGGTCGCGCCGACCACATAGGCGGCGGGCGTCGTGACCCGCACGCGGTAGACCCCAAAGTCGGCGAAGAACTCGGTGGTTGGGTGGAAGGTGTGGCAGTTCCAAGCCCCGTGCCAGTGCACGCCGAGCTTCGGAAACCACTGAGCCATGAAAAAATAGTCGTGGACCCAGCCGGACCTCGGGATCGCACCGTGGGGAATCCGCGCCACCCACTCGATCCGAAGTTTGAGCGTGGCGCCGGGCTCGACCGGTCGCGGGGTTCGGATCTGCACCACGGTTTGATCCTCGAGGTTGGGAACGTCCGGGTGCAGGACCTTCAGGGTCGGGAGCAGGTCGACTTCCCCATCGAGCTCCAGCATGGTGATCGAGCGCAGATGCTGGTAGGCCCAGGCGCGCTCGCGCGCGGCCGGTGGGATGCGAGCTTCTGGACGCCGTTTCTCTCCGCGGCTGACCTCGGTGAGGTTGTGCTTGAATGCGTTCCAATACAGGTGCAGCGGAAACTCCGAGAGCGCCTGTTCGGCGCTGTTGCGCCACTCCAGGATCAAGGTGCCCTCGAGACGCTTGCGCTGCGGCAGCAGCCGAACGTCGATGGTGTAGTTGGCGATCCGCGGCGATGCCCGCGGCAGCGCTGGGTTCGCTACCGGTATGCCGGTCGACAGGACGACGGCCAGGATCAGAGCAGACACCGCCTGTGCTGTTTACCACAGCGCGGATCCGGGAGCCAGCCATCGGTCGGTGCGAGCACATCCGAGATCAACGGCGCGAGTCCGATCATGCCCTTGCAGAAGCGATCCGAGGGAACTAGATTCGGCGGGACATGCGCCGGCCTGGACTCGCGCTCTACACCAGGATTCTGATCGGCTTCGCGGCCGGCATCCTGATCGGGCTGGTGGGCAATCAGCTCGGCTGGGCGCCGTTCATGGCCGCGTACTTCAAGCCGTTCGGCACCGCCTTCATCCGACTGATCAGCATGGTGGTGGTGCCCTTGGTGTTCGCTTCGCTGGTGATCGGCACCGGCACGCTGAGCGATGTCCGGCGGCTCGGGCGCATGGGGCTGAGGACCTTCGCTTACTACCTGCTCACCACCGCAGTGGCGGTCACCATCGGGCTGCTGCTGGCCAACCTGATCCACCCGGGCCAAGGCCTGTCGCCGGAGACCAAGGAACAACTGCTCAGCAGCTATCGCGGCGATGCCTCCCAGCGCATCGAGCAGGCCCTGCAAAAGCCCGGGGTCGTCGATGTGCTGCTCGATATCATTCCGACCAATCCGGTGCGGGCGCTGGCGGAAGCCGAGATGCTGCAGGTGATCTTCTTCGCGCTGGCGCTCGGCGTGGTGCTGACCATGCTGCCGCGGCCGCAGGCCGAACCGGTGTTGGCGTTCTTCAACGGCCTCAACGAAGCCATGCTCAAGCTGGTGCTGTTGATCATGGAGCTGGCTCCGTACGGGGTCTTCGCTCTGATCGCTTCGATGATCGCCGAATTCGGCCTCGGCATCCTCGGCACCTTGGCGCGCTATTCGGTGGTGGTGATTGCCGGTTTGATCCTGCATGCCGGGCTCATCTATCCGGCGCTGCTCAAGCTGTTCACCCGCCTCTCCGTCGGGCGCTTCTTCCGCGGCATCCGCCCGGCCCAGCTGATCGCGTTCAGCTCGAGCTCCAGTTCCGCGACCCTGCCGGTGACGATGGAGTGCGTGGAAAACAATCTGGGCGTCTCCAAGAGCGTCTCGGGATTCGTGCTGCCGCTCGGCGCGACCATCAACATGGACGGCACCGCGCTGTATCAGGGGGTGGCGGCGGTGTTCATCGCCGAAGTGTTCGGCCTCGGCCTCACCCTCGGCCAGCAAGGCCTGATCGTGCTCACCGCCACGCTCGCTTCGATCGGCGCCGCTGGCGTTCCGGGCGTCGGCATGATCACCTTGGCCCTGGTGCTCAAGACCATCGGGGTGCCGCTCGAGGGGATCGCGTTGATTTTGGGCGTCGACCGACTGCTCGACATGTGCCGCACGGTGGTCAACGTCACTGGCGACGCTTCCTGCGCCGCGGTGATCGCCTCGCTCGAAGGCGAAGCCCTCGCTTAAACTTAAATTAAAGGTGCTCCGTTTTGCAGGACCACAGCGGGTCCATCCTGTGCCGCGGCGTGCAGCGGGTGGCATGGGCACGCGCAGCGCGCCCATGGACGACCTCACGCCTGACTCGAATCTCGTCCATGGGCGCCCTCCGGCCGCCCATGCCACCCGATTCGGGGATGCGGCAGGCTCCTAACCGAAGTCAGGTGCGGAATTTGATCGTGCAGCCGATCGACTTGGTCTCGCGAACCGCGATCGCTTGGCCGCCGATCAAAGCCTCCAGCGCGTTCTTCAGGTAAGGCTCCTCGACCTGGTCGGGCTGCTTGGCGTTGTCGTCGATCGCGCCGTGATAGATCAGCTTGCCGGCGGCGTCGAATAGGAACGCTTCCGGAGTCCGGGTCGCGCCGAAGGCGCGCGCCACGTCCGAGGTCGCATCGACCACGTACGGAAATTCGAAGCCGCGCTGCTTGGCGCGCTCCTGCATCACCGCATAGCTATCCTCGGCCTGGACCTCAGGATCGTTCGGGTTGATCACGATCACGCCGACGCCTTTTTTCTGGTAGCGGTTGCCGAGCGCGGCGATCCGATCCTCCCACGCCTTGACCCACGGACAGGCGTTGCACGAAAACATCACCAGCGTACCTTTTTCACCTGCGGCGTCCGCGATCGACAGCTCGCGGCCGTCGATGTTCTTCATCTTGACCTCGGTCTTGGGCGCCGCGGCGCCGAGCGCGAGCGGCTCCTGGGCCGACAACCACCCCGAACCCGCCGCCAACGCGAACAGCGCCAGCGCAACCCCGAAACGATGCAGCATTTGCTTACTCCTTTCCGGAACCGTTTTGGTTCACTCTCAAAAGCTCACGAATCGGCTGCTCCAGATCCGCGCGCGTGGTTTGGCCCTGCCAGAACTGCCGCAGCTCCCCCGCCGGGCCGTACAGAAACGAGGCCGGCAGCGCGCCGCTCCAGTCGCGCGACAGCGCGTTGATGAACGCCTGGTCCTTCTCGCTCTTGAAGTAGGTCGGAAAATCGATCCCTTGACCCGCGAGGAAGGCGCGCACCTGGGGCAGCTCGGAATCGAAATCGGCCGAGACCAGCAGCAGCTCGAAGCCGCGATCGCGGAAGTCGCGCCGCAGCGCCAGCAGCTCGGGCAGCTCCTCGACGCAGGGCTGGCACCAGGTGGCCCAGATGTTGACCAGCACCGCCTGGCTTTCGCTGCGCCGGACCACATCGAGAATGTCCGCCGCGGTCACCGGCACCAGCGCGGCGCCGTCCTCCGCGGCCGCGGTTTCCGAGACCGGCCGCGCCTCGAGCGCAGCGGCCGCGAGCGCCGCCCAAAGCAAGGTGCTGCAGCAGCGCACAGCTCTCTGCCAGACGGGACCCGGGAACATGACCCCTATCCTAGCGCGCTTTTCTTGCCGGTCCAGTAGTCCCAATGACGCTGCCACGCTTCACCCAGCTCGGCCATCGAATCGCCGCCGAACTTCTCGAGCACCGCATCCGCCAGCACCAGCGCCACCACCGCCTCGGCGATCACGCCCGCAGCCGGCACCGCGCAGACGTCGGCGCGCTCACGAAAGGCCGCGGCTGGCTTGCCGCTGGCCAGATCCACCGAGCGCAGCGGCCGCATCAAGGTCGCGATCGGCTTCATGCCGCCGCGCACGAGCAGGCGCTCGCCGTTGGTGATCCCGGCCTCCAGGCCTCCGGCGCGGTTGGTCGGCCGCCGCGGGCGCCGGCCGGCGCCGGGCAGGAACTCGTCGTGGACCTCGGAGC
Organism: Acidobacteriota bacterium; assembly: GCA_036398155.1. GTDB lineage: Bacteria > Acidobacteriota > DASWHO01 > DASWHO01 > DASWHO01 > DASWHO01. Next base: position 3,912 of record DASWHO010000337.1, on the reverse strand, counting down.
CGAGCAGCGCCGCCTGAGCGAACCCGGCGCCGATCTCGACTGCTTTGGTCGCCGGGATCGACATCAACGCCTGGGCCAGCCGCCCGTCGAGCTTGCGGTCCCAGTGCACGTGCGAGCCCAGCCCCGCGGGGAGCCCGTCGACCGCCACTTCGTAGATGCCCCCCAAGCTGTTGCGCGCGGCTCGGGCCGCGTCGATCGCCGCGACCATGGCGCGCGACGTCGCCGGATCGAGACAGCGCACCGGCGAGCGGTCGGCCCGCCGGTTGAGCTCGCCGGCCGCCAGCTCGGCGGGCAGCGGCGGCGCCTCGACCGCCCCGATCCGGACGATGTGGCTCCCGATCCGAATCCCCAGCGCCTCGAGCAGCCGGCGCGCGATCGTGCCGAGCGCGACCCGCATCGCGGTCTCGCGGGCGCTGGCGCGCTCGAGCAGATCGCGGATGTCGCGGCGGCGGTACTTGATCAGTCCGGCGTAATCGACGTGGCCGGGCCGCGGCACGGTGACCGCGGCGCTGCGCTCGGCGCGCGGCTCGCGCGCCATCTTGGTCTTCCAATTCTTCCAGTCGCGGTTGCGCAGCAGCAGGCCGATCGGTGAGCCTAGCGTTTCCCCATAGCGCACGCCGCAGAGGATCTTGGCCCGGTCGCGCTCGATCTTCTGGCGCCCGCCGCGGCCGTAGCCGCCCTGGCGGCGCTTGAGCTCGGCGCGCAGGTCGCGCTCGCTGAGCGGCAGCCCCGCCGGCACGCCTTCGAGAATGCCGAGCAGGGCTTCGCCGTGGGATTCACCGGCGGTCAGATAACGGAGGTGTGACACCAGGCTAGCACTCGACCAAGCTTTCGAGGGTTTCGAAGAAGCCTGGAAAGGATACCGCGACGCACTCCGCGGCGTGAATCCGGCTCGGGCCGCGCGCCGCCAGCGCCAGCACCGCGAGCGCCATCGCTACCCGGTGGTCGCCGCGGCTCTGGAGCTCGGCGCCGCACAGCGCGGCCGGTCCCTGAATCACCCAGCCGTCCGGCAGCTCCTCGACTTGCGCGCCCAGCGCCCGCAGCCCTTGTGCCATTGCGGCGAGCCGGTCCGACTCCTTGTGGCGCAGCTCGGCCGCGCCGCGCAGCTCGCTGATGCCCTCGGCTCGCGCCGCCAGCGCCGCGACCAGCGGGAGCTCGTCGATCAGCGCCGCGGCGCGCTCCGGACCCAGCGAAACCGCGCGCAGCTCCGCGCCGCGCACCCGAACAGCGCCGCGCGGTTCAGCGCCGGATTCGCTCTCGATCTGGTGCTCGACCGCGGCGCCCATGTCGTGCAGCAGGTCGAGAAACGCGGTTCGGCTCGGATTGAGGCCGACCGCGCGCAGCTCGATCTCGCTGCCCGGCAGCAGCGCGGCGGCGGCGAGCAGGAAAGCGGCCGAAGAGAAATCGCCGGGCACCTCGATCCGATCGAGGCTCAGCCGCGTCGCCGGCGTGATCACGATCGCGCCGCGCTCGCGTTTCAAGCTCACCCCGGCGGCGCCCAGCAGCCGCTCGGTGTGATCGCGGGTCGGAACCGGCTCGCGGACGGCGCTGGCGCCTTCGGCGTAAAGCGCGGCCAGCAGGATGCAGCTTTTGACCTGGGCGCTCGCGACCGGCATGGAGTAATCGATGCCGCGCAGCGCTCCGCCCTCGACCCAGAGCGGCGCGGTCCCGCGCGCGCTGAGCTCGACCCGCGCCCCCATGGCGCGCAGCGGCGCCGCCACCCGTTCCATCGGCCGCGCCGACAACGAAGCGTCACCGGTGAGGGTGGCGGCGAAGGAGTGCCCGGCCAAGATCCCCGCCAACAGCCGCAAGGTGGTCCCGGAGTTGCCGCAATCGAGCGGCGCGCGCGGTGGGCTCAGACCGCGCAGACTCCTTCCCTGCACCCGGATGCAGTCGGCGCCGGCGGGTTCGGAAACCGCGGCGCCCAGCTCGGCCACGCAGCGCAAGGTCGAGCGCACGTCCTCTCCCCGGCCGGCCCCGCGCACCTCCACCGCTCCATCCGCCAGCGCCGCCAGTAGAAACGCCCGATGCGAGATCGACTTGTCGCCCGGCACCCGCGCGGCGCCCCGCACCCGGCGCGCCGGTTTGAGCGTCGCGATCATGGCTCAGCCCGCATCTCCGGCGAGGCCGGCGAGCTCCAGCGCGCGCCGGTACTCCTCGGGCGTATTGATGTTGAAGAACATCCGCTCCTCGTCGCCGAGCGCCTCCAGCTCCTCGGCGCGCAGCAGCCGCAACCGGACCGAGCCGAAAAACTCGGCGACCTTGAGCCGGCCGCGATCGAGCTGGGCCTCGATCGCGGATTTGCAGGCCGGCCCGTAGGCGGCGCACAGCGGCTGCAGACCGGTGCGGCCGCAAGGCACGACCGCGTCGGCTGCATCAGTCGCGGACGCGAGCTCGGCCAGGCGCAGAAACAAAGGCGTCTCCACCAGCGGCAGGTCGCAGGACGCCACCACCACCGGCCGCTCTCCGGCCACCGCGACCGCGGTATGGATGCCGCCGAGCGCGCCGCAATCGGGGCGCAGATCGCCGTGAATCGGAAGACCCAGGAATCGATACGGTTCAGGATCGCTTCCGACCAGCACGATGCGCTCCACCGCCGGCGCGAGCGCCGCCACCACCCGCTCGATCACCGTGCGATCGCCGAACTCGGCCAGCGCCTTGTTGCGGCCGAAGCGGCGGCTCTGGCCCCCGGTCATCACCGCGCCGAGCACGGTCGGCTCGCTCATGGCCGGCGCCGCATCCGATTCGATCCGCGCGCGGCGCCGCGCCGCGCATCGAGCAGACGCCGGCGCCCGCGCTGCGCGGTTTGGAAGACGCGGCGGGCGTGAGCGGGCGAGCGCACCATGCGCCGCAGATCTTGGCTCAAGCCGCGCACCACGCGCTCCAGCTCGCGCCGGTTGGTCGCCAGGATATCGGCCCAGATCGAATAGGGGCTGGCCGCGAGCCGGGTGGTATCGCGCAGGCCGCTCCCGGCGAAAGCCAGCGCGGCAGGCGCGGCGGCCTGCGCCATCAGGGCGCTGGCAGCGAGCTGCGGCAGCTGCGAGACCCGCGCCAGCGCGCGGTCGTGCTGCGCCGCGGTGCACAGCAGCGGGCGCGCGCCGCAGGCCCGAACCAGGGTCCGAACCCGGGCCAGGGCCGGTGCCGAGCCGCGGGGAGCGACCAGAGCCCAACCGGCACCGCGAAACAGTCCGCCGTCGGCGGCCTCGATACCGCCGAGCTCGCGCCCGGCCAGCGGATGGCCGCCGATGAAGCGATCGCGCGGCAGGCGCCGGCGCGCCGCCTGCATCACCGCTTGCTTGGTCGAGCCGGCATCGGTCACCACCGTGGTCGGACCCAAGCACGCTCCGAGCTTATCGAGCAGCCGGATGATCGCGAGCACCGGCGCGGCGAGCACCACCAGCTCGGAGCGCGCCGCCGCCGGCAGCGTAGCGGCGGCATCGATCGCGCCCCGAGCGCGTGCCCGAGCGAGGACTCGGGGGCGATCGACACCGAGAATCCGGCAGTGCGGCCAGGTGCGGCGCAGCGCCAGCCCCAGCGAGCCGCCGATCAAACCGACGCCGACGATCGCCACCGACCCCGGCGGCCCGTTGAACTTACTCCCCGAATGTCCGCTCAACGACTCGGCCATAGATCATCGCTTTGGATCGCCACTGGGGTGGCATGGGCGGCCGAAGGGCGCCCATGGTCGAGCTATGCGCCAGGACCGAGGTCGTCCATGGGCGGCCTGCGGCCACCCATGCCACCCATTCGCGCCTCTACATCCGACCGACATCTTGTGCTTCTGTCAGAAACAAGAACTGGAGCCTGGTTTCGCCCTGCATCAAGGTCGAGCGCTCAGGCCAGGCGCCGCCCGACCGCGGTGGCGATGATCTTGAGCTGCTCCATCAGGGCGAACAGGTCCTCGGGCAGCAG
>DASWHO010000336.1:0-4045 GCA_036398155.1 Acidobacteriota bacterium | reverse complement strand
TGGGCCGCTTTGGCGCTCGCATGGTCGGCGCTCCTGGTTGCGTCGTGGTCCCGCGCGGCTCGGCGCCAAGCCGCTCGCGGCGGTTCCGGTTGGCTGGAAATCGTACTGACCAACGTGGCGTTCGGGCTGGTCTTGGGCGAGCTGGCGCTGCGCGCCTACGCGGCGCTCGCGGGCCATTCGCTGCTGGTGCGCGAAAGCCTCGACGCCTACCGTTTGAAGCCGCATCTGTACGGCCGCCTGCACACCAACAGCTACGGCTATCCGAGCCGCGAGTTCGAGCTGCGCCACCGCGAAGGCATCCGCCGGATTGCGATCGTCGGCGATTCGTTCGCGGTCGGCGCGGTGCGCCAGGACCAGAACTTCGCCAGCTGGATCGAACGGCTGCGGCCCAACATCGAAGTCTACAACTTCGGCATCAACGGCACCGGACCCCGCGACTATTACGAAATCATCCGCTCGGAAGCGCTGCGGTTCGCGCCCGACATCATTCTGGTGTCGTTCTTCGTCGGCAACGACGTCACCGACTGGCGGCCGCTGCCCGATCTCGACCATCTGCGGCCGCAGGGCTACGCGCTCTATTTGTTCGTTCACCGCAGTTGGCGGCTGGCCCGGGAATGGTACCGCAAGTCACATGAGGCCGCGCCCAACGCCGCGCTGCTCTGGCCGCCGCCGGCGCCGGCGCCGCCGGAAAAGGGGCACAATCTGTCGCGCGAAACCCACCTTCAGGTCGAGCATCAACGACTTTTGCTCTCCTGCCCCGCCCTGGCCGCCAGCTACGAGCCCAGCTGGGAGCGAGCGCTGAGCACGCTGCGGCGGATCGATCAGCTCTGCCGCGCCGCACGGGTTCCGTTCGGGGTGCTGATCATTCCGGATGAGTATCAGATCAATCCGGCTTTGCTCGAAGAGGTGCTGCAGCACAGCGGCGTGACGCGCGAGTCGGTCGATCTGGATTTGTTGCAGAGCCGGCTGCGAGCATTCCTGAAACGCCGCGGTATCGACTATCTCGACCTCAAGCCGAAACTCGAGGGCGAGCCCGACGTCTACCTGCCGCGCGACACCCATTTCAACGAACGCGGCAACCGCTTGGTCGCCGAGCACATCGCGGCTTGGTTGGACCGCCTGCCGCTGTCCAACTAGCTGGCCAGAGGTTGCGCCCTTCGTATCGGCCGCCACCGGTTCGCGAATCGGGGAGGATCGACAGCTAGGGCGGCGCCACCGGCTGTGAGAAGCTCACCTCGGAGACCTGGAGCGATCGCAGTTGCTGGGGATGCCCGTCCCGGCGCGGCGACCACGCGGCCCATTCCGCGGACAGCCGCAGTCGGTTGAGACCCGGCTGCGCGGCATGTTCCGCGAAGGAGAATACCAGCTCGGTCTGGCTCTGACCCGGCAGCTCCGCGGTCTGCTGCTCTCGTCCGTTGAGCCGTGCCACCACCGTCTGCGTTGCATGCTGTCTCGAGCTGGCCGGCTGAGCCTTCAGCCGCACGACCAAGGGCGTGCGCCGATCGAGGCGGAAGTGCAGCGCCGCCGGATCCCCGCAGATCCAGGCCCCCTCCTCCTCCGGTTCGCACCAGCCCATGCCGAGGTGCTCGGGCTGGCGGTTGCGGTCGAGCCCCACCTCGGTGCGCCAGACACCCGGCGCCGGGGCCGGCGGCTCCCATTGGGTTTGCAGCTCGCCCTCACCAAGCCGCCGCTGAAGGGTCCGAGCGATCAGCTGATCCCAGAGCTCGAGATCCTGTCGCAGGCGGGCGCGGCGCATCCGTCCATCGGGCAGGTCGCCGCTCTCGACCAGCCGCCGGTAGATGGCCTTGGCCACGATCGCGTGCTTGATCGGATTGGGATGGACGTCGCGGCGATGGAGCCAGAGCGCGATCGAATGATATTGATGCCGGCCGAGATAATCGAGCAGCTCGGCGGCCGCATCGACGATCTGGTAGTCGAGCTGCTCCACTTTGCGATAGAGCCGCGCCAGGTCGTCGTTGTGGGCGATCTTGCCGCCGTTCCAGCGCTCCAGCCAATAGTAATCCAGCACAAAGAAAGCCGGCAGGCCGCGCGCCGCCGCCAGCGCGCGGATCTCCTCCAGTGCTTCGTAGGTCCGCGGCCAGCCGACCAGCGGCCGGTACTCCGGCGGAACACGGTTCGGATCGGTCGTCAGGAGGCCGGCCCGCAGCGCCTCCCGCGCGCTGCCGCGGCGCCCGGCGTCGAGCAGGTCGAGCAGATAGGAGTGATTCAGCGTTCTGAGCGGCAGCGGCCGAGCGATGAAGCTGGGCAGCTGATAATCGTTGTCGTAGCAGAAGCTCAGCAGCACCGCATCGGGCTGGTAAGCGAGCACACGGCTGCGCAGTAGCTCGGCCTCGATCATGGTGTTGTAGCCGGGTACCGCAAAGTTGAGCACCTCGTAGCGCCAGTCCGCGGCCGCGGTCCGATTCAAGAAGCGCTCCAGCAGACTGGTGCCGCGCAGCTCGATCGGCACGCCCCAGCCGAACAAGATCGAATCGCCCAGCGCGGCGATGCGATACACCCGCGGCGGCTTGGCCTGAGAGCGCTCGCGGTCGAAGAAACCGGCGTCGTTGATCCGGATCCGCGCGCCGCGGAACTCGCCCTCACTGCGCGGTATCAGCTCGAACCCCAGGCGATGGTTCGAGCTGAGCCGCACGAAGTCCGCGATCTGCAGCGCGGCCGCGGTTCGCTTCTGGCGCTCGAACTGCCGCAGCGCCTCGATGTCGTTGGGACGCATGCTCAAGTAGAGCCGCACCGCCGTTTCCGCGACCAGCAGGGCGGCCGCCAGGCCGAGGCCGATCGCCAGCAGCCGAAACAGCCAGCGCTTGGCGCCGCCGGCCGCCGCGGCGCCGCCCTCGGAACCGTTCGGCCCCGACCGGTCCGCGCTCATGGCGCGGCGCGGCGGCCGGCACGCGGTCGAATCAGCAGGCCGATGCCGGCCCAGCCTTGAGCGGGATCGGCGACGAACTCACGGTGGTCGTAGTCCTGCTTGATCTGGTCCCAGAACCGCTTGACCCCGATCCGCGGATCGTGATGCTCGGCGATATCGTGAAACGCCAGCACCTTCCCGAAGCGCTGGTAATTGCGGTAATCGGCCTCGATCGCCTCGTAGCTGTGATCCCCGTCGAAGAAAATCAGGTCGGCACGGCGCCCGTCCAAGATGCGCCGCACCGGCTCGACGCACTCGGAGCTGTCGCGGCGCAGCACGTGAAGCTGCTGGCCCGGCCGTTTCCAGCTCTGCATCTCGGCCTCCGCCGGCTGGCCCAGCTCACCGCCGAACGCGCCGCCCGGCTTGTCGATGCTGATCACCACCGCATCGTCGGCCGCCGCCTCGAGAAAGCGAAACAGGGTGCCGCCCAGGGCAGTGCCGATCTCGATCAACAGGCGCCGGCCGCGCACCCATTCGAGCAGCCGATCGAGCTCGCTCTGGATCTGAAAGATGGGGGGGGCCAGCATCGATCGATGGTCGCGGGGCGGGCCGGAGAACGCCTCCAAGCTTAGCCAGCGGGCCGCCGTCTGTCATCCCGTCGTGGACCTGGCTCAGGGCTCGAAGGCCGCTTAAAGCGGCGCCGCGCCTGGACCGCGTCCGCGCCGCGGCGCTATCGTTGCGGCGCATGGCGCCGGTCAACGTCAGCTTGATCATCCCGGCCTACGGCCTGCCGCACCTGACCGCCGCCTGCGCCGGCCTAGCGCTGGCCCTCTCGCCCGGCGCGTTCGAAGTTCTGATCGTCGATGACGGCAGTCAGCCGCCGCTGGCGCTGGCACTGGGCGCCGATCCCAGGCTCCGGATCGTGCGATTGAGCCAGAATCAGGGCTTTGCGGCGTCCTGCAATCGCGGCGCCCGCGAAGCGCGCGGCGCCAAGCTGTTCTTCCTCAACAACGACGCTTTCCTAACCCCGGGCTGGTGGCCGCCGCTGTTGCGCGCGCTCGAGCAGGATGGCGCGGCCGCGGCCGGCAGCCTGCTGCTCTTGCCGGACGGCACCATCCAGTGCGCCGGCGTGACCTACGATCACGAGGGGCTGCCATGCCTCTTGTTCCACGGCTTGCC
>DASWHO010000335.1:0-13664 GCA_036398155.1 Acidobacteriota bacterium | reverse complement strand
GCGCGCCCTGACTCAGGGCGAGGTGAGCCGCTTGCCCTGGTGTTCCGAATCGGCCGGCGGCGTCCTGTGCGTCGGCATCCTGTCCTATTTTCGCGACCCGCGGGTCTTGGAGATTCTGGCCGAGATTCGGCGTGTTCTGGGGCCCGGCGGCGTGGCGGTGGTCCAGGCGGTGCGTTTCGATCCTTTGGCCTACCTGCGCAGCCGACTTCCGGCTTCCGTTCCCCGCCCGCTCCGCATCCCGGGGCCGCTCTTTCCGCGCTCCGCGGGCCGGCTCGAAGCTCTGGTGCGCCGCGCCGGACTGGTACCGGAACGCAAGCTCGATTTGACCAAGTTCGGTGGTCTTCCAGCCGCCACGATGCTGCGCGCTTCCAAACCGGTTGAGCCTGGAGCGCCATGAAGCGATCGGTCCTGCTTCTGGTCAAGGCGCTGGTCAGCGTGCTCTTGATCGGCCTGCTGCTGGCGCGGGTCGACTTGGGCGCCCTCGCCCAGGCCTTGCGCGACTATCATCCGGGTTTTCTGGTGCTCTCGATCCTGCTCGCGCCGGTTCTGATCTGGGCCAGCAGCGAGAAGTGGCGGATCCTGGTCCGCGGTTTGGGCGACCAAGTCGCGGGCTGGAGGCTGTTTCACTTCTACATGGTCGGGAGCTTCTTCAACAACTTCCTGCCCACCAACGTCGGCGGGGACGTGGTGCGGGTGGTCCAGCTCGGACGGGCCACCGGCCGGCCGCTCGAGGCGGCGGTCACCGTGGTGGTGGAGCGGGTCACGGGCTTGATTGCGCTGGTGCTGACCGCGGCCGCGGGGCTGGCGCTGTACTGGGGCGAGCTCGGCGATCGCCGCCTGGTATCGGCGCTGGTGATCGTGGTCGGCATTCTGGGCGCGGCCTTGATGATCTTGCTGGTTCCGGCGCTGCTGCGGATCCTGGGCCCGCTGCTGCCGGGCGCGCTCGAACGGCGGCTGGCCGCGCTGGGCGAGCGCATGCGCCAGTCGTTGGCCATGTTTCGGCGCTCCCCGCGGGTGCTGGCGGCGGCGCTGCTCTGGTCGCTGGCCTTCTATCTGCTCGCCGCGCTCAACGTCTACGTGACCTGCCTGGCCTTTCGCCAGGAGCTGGGGCTGCTGCCGTGCCTCGCCATTGCCCCGCTGGTGCTGGTGGTGGCCATGGTTCCGGTATCGCTGGGGGGCGTGGGAATGATGGAGTGGGCCTACGTCTTCACCTTGGGCGGCTTCGGCGTGGCCGCGCCGGCGGCGCTCTCGGTGGCCCTGCTGATGCGGCTCAAGAGTCTGGGTTTCGGATTGATCGGCGGATTGCTCTATCTAGCCAGCGGGGTGCGGCAGGATGCCGGACAGCTCCAAGCCAAGGCCTGATTCGATCTCGGCCCTCGGCTACGGCGAGCAGACCGAGGGCTCCGGCGGTCTGCGGCGCTACCGCGAGGTGGTGGCCGGGGCCGAAGCCGGCTGGGGGCGGTTCCTGTTGCAGGAGCTGCTGGTGACGCTTCTGAGCCCGATACCAGGTTTGCTGGGGCTCGGCCTTCGGCGCGCCCTTTATCCGGTTTTGTTCGACCGGTTCGGCTCCGGAACCACGCTGGGTACCGATGTGAATCTGCGCCAACCCGGCCGGGTGTTCCTGGGGCGCGGCGTCATGATCGACGATGGTTGCCAGCTCTCGGCCCGCGGCGGCGACGGAACCGCTATCTGGTTGATGGATAAGGTGTTTATCGGCCGCCATTCGGTCTTGACCACGCGCCGCGGCACCATCCATGTGGGCGAGCGCACTTCCGTCAGCGCCAGCTGCCGCATAGCCTCCACCAGCGAAGTCCGGATCGGCCGGGTGGCACAGATCGCGGCCTTCACCTATATTGGTGGAGGCCAGCATCGGATCGATCGCACCGACATCCCGATCGTCGAGCAAGGGTTTGAGAGCCGCGGCGGGGTCAAGATCGGTGACGACGTCTGGATCGGGGCCGGGGTGGTGGTGCACGACGGAGTTCAAATTGGCAACGGAGCGGTCATAGGCGCCGGATCGGTCGTCACCGGCGATATTCCAGCCTTTGCCGTCGCGCTGGGGGTTCCGGCCCGAGTGGTCCGCGATCGGCGTGGACCTGGGCCGCCAAATCCGACAGTATAGGTTGACAAATTCCTTTGAATTGTGCCAAATTAAGATCTAGGAGTTCAAGCAGGATATGACCTTTTGGAAGCGGCAGCATTCGTGGAAGGGGCGGCCTGGGATGTCCATGAGAAAGGGACCATCCAAACGGTAGCCGGCCGGGCACAGAAGCCCGGTTCGACATGAACACCAATCCGGGGGCGCAAGGATCAGTCCTCGAAACAAGGGAGAAGTGCATGCAGCGGAACCATGGTTCAGTTCGGCGCCTGGCTTTGGCCACAGCTTGGGTCGGGATGTTTCTCGCGGCGGTTTCGGTCCGCGCAGACGAGCGTGCCCTGGCCAGCGGACGCAATCCGGACATCGCGGTGGATGGCGCCGGAAACCTCCACCTGGCCTACATGTCCGGCACCGCGGTGGTTTACGCGCGGGTCAACCCCTCGCTCGGAACGCTCGAGCAGCGGGTGGTGGGCGACAGCGGAGACGCGGTCAACGGCAATCCGCACATCGCGCTCGACAATCTCGGCAACCCGCACTTCTTGTGGGCCGACCGTACCGATCGCGAGCTGCGCTACACGTTCCTGCAGGGATCGGTTCAAGGTCCGACCACCACGATTCGGCAGACCTGCGGCGACTGTCCCGGGATCCGCAAACCCGCCATCGCGGTCGACCAGAACACCAACGTGGCCTACCTTTACTACGAGGACCGGCGGCCCTATGTGCGGATCGCCCTCGGCGGTATCGTGAGCGACCGGTTTCTGATCGGCGCCAGCAGCAGCTCCAAGGAAGACGCCGGTGGGGTCGCAGTCGGCTCGGACGGTTCGGTCCACTTCACCTTGCGTACCTCCGGGGCGCTGTTCTACCGCAACGTTTCCGCGGTCGGGCTGCTCACCGGGATCGAGACTGCGGCCGGCGACGGGGCCAGCGACTTCTCCGACGTCGATACCGATGCCTTCGACGGCTCGGTCGCCAAGATCGCCGGACTGCAATCGGGTCGTGAGGGGGACAATCTGCGCTACATCGTGCGCCGCGGCGGTCAATACTCCATACTGCAGTTCGGCAGCCAGTTCGTGGCCAGCGAGAACCACGACGGGGTCGGCCCCTCCTTGGCGGTCGATCGCAACAACGTGACCTATTTTACTTGGAGCGGCGGCCGCGATCGCTCCTTCTACCAGATCATCGGTCCGGACGATCGGCTGGTCGGCACGGTGCAGGCGCTGGGCAACGCGAATAGCCACCAGGGCGGCAAGTTCACCTATCCGGCGGTCGATGATGCGCCGTGCGGCGGCGCCTGGGCGGCCTGGGAAGACGATCGCAGCGGCAACTACGAGATCTTCGTCCGCGACATCAATGTGCCGGCCGGCTTCTGCAGCAGCAAGCCGCCGGTGATCGCAATGGCCGGCTGGGGCGCCAGCAGCAACAGTTTATTCCAGGCCATCGCGGTGGTAGCGGATCCCGAAAACGACGTCAGTCGGGTCGAGCTCCTGATCAACGACGCGCCGACCAACATCTTCCTCAACGATAGCGGCAGCGGCGGTGACGCGATCACCGGCGACGGAGTCTGGACCTTGCAGCAGAGCGGCGGCCTCAATCTGCCGCCGGGGCGCTACCTGATCGGGATGCGGGCGATCGACAGCCAAGGCAGCGTCAGCGATCCGTGGCCCTATTTCAACGTTGGCGCGCAGCGGCGCCTGGAGCCCAGCGAGTACCCCACGGTCGAGCTGATTCGCGACCAGCTCGATGCCGCGCTGGAGCAGATGGGGATTCAATCCGGGGCGACGCCGCGCATCCTGCTGGCCGGCTACATGGATACCAACATCTCGGCCACCCAGGGCGGGGTGTTCCGGATCGTGGCCCGGGCCGACGGGGCTCAGGTGACCCAGGTGGAGACCATGTTCGCGGGCGTGGCGCTGCCGGGGCCGGTGGTCCTGTTGGACAACGGCGCCCAAGGGGACTTCCAAGGCGGTGATGGATACTTCACCTTCACCGCCAACGGCCTGCCGCCGGTGACCGTCTCGGGCCGCGTGCCGCTGGAGCTGGTGGCGCGCGATCTGTTCGGCGGTCAGAGCACGGTCTGGCCCTATCTCACCGTCCCTTAGGATCCAATCGGGCGCTCTCGACGGGCGGCTCGCCGCAGACCGCGGCAGCCGCCCGTTTTCTCTTGACCGACGTCCAATCGCGGTGCGTGCTCGCGTGCATGGGATGTAGGGGCGGGGCTCGTCCCCGCCCGGTCGGGCGTTCCCCGCCGGGCACACGGCTTCTGGTCGAGTTTGGCAGTGGCGTCGGTACGGCCCAGTGGGCGATGGAGAGGGCGTCGGATGCAAGGCGGGCGAAGGGAGGGCGACGGAAGCGTACTGAAAGGTACGCTGGAGGAGCCCGAGTGAGCCCAACGAAGCAGACGGCGCCCTATCCGCCGCCGGGCACTAGAAATGAATGGCTTCGACTGCGTCGATGTCGGCTCCCGCGGTGGCATCGCATTCGGCGTCCGGAGTGTCGATCAGCGAGCGGTCCAGAACATACACGTAGCGAGCGCGGTCCACCCCGGCTGGAGCCAAATCGAAATCGCAGTAGCTGCTGAAGTAAGACGCCTTCCGTCCACAGCGCTGGTTGCCGAGCGAGACGAACGGCCCGCCGGGGTCGGACGCGACCCGGACCTCGAGCCGCTCCATGGCCACGGTCTGCCAGATGCGCACGTCGTCGCCCGGGCCGTCGAGGATCTCGACCCCCATGGTCCAGATCACCCAGCCGTCGAGGCCCAACGAGACGATGCCCTCGAACTGGTCGAGCTGGCCCAGAAAAACCGCGTCCGGCGGACCGTAGGCATGGCGCGGCCGGGTGTAAGCGTTGACGCCCAGGCAGCGGATGTCCTCGTCGACGTGGCTCACCGCAAACGGACCGATCCCCGGCGGCGGGTCGCCCTGGACATCGAAGCCGATGCCTTCGGCCAGGATCCGATCCGACGGGCTCGCGGGGTCGCCGCCGGGTCGGATGAACAGGACGTTCCAGCGGTAGTCGCCGGACGGTTCCTGCCCGGTGAAAAAGTAGCTGAATGCGGGGACCGGCGCGAACGGCTGCAGGACGATTTCGGTGCCGATCGGGTGGTAGCCCTCGAGCACCGCCACCGTGCCGGGCGACTCCACGCTCTCGACCACCGAAACCACCCCGCCGTTGGGAAACACCAGGACCAGGTAGACGTCCGCCGCCGGCATGGCGCGGTTGAGGCCGACCTGAAGATTCATGGTGTCGCCGTCGTGGTAGAGCTCGTATTCGAGGTGGAAGGTCAGGTCGCCGGCGCCGGCGCGGCGCGCCAGCAGGGCGCTCGCGAGCAGGGCGGCGCACAGACCGATGGAGCGGTGGGAGGCCACGGTGGGAGAGATCCTTTGCGGATAGTATTCTAGCGCCCGCGCCGCCTCAAGCGCGGGCCATGACCCGACCCAAGACCATCTGCGTGCTGGGCAGCTATTCGGGCCGCAACGCCGGCGATGCCGCCATCCTCGACGGGCTGCTCGCCGACTTGCGGCCGCGTTTTCCCGCAGCCCGCTTCACGGTGCCGACGTTTGCCCCGGGATTCCTGCGCCGCAGCTACGATCCCGAGCGGCTGGTGCCGATCTCGCTGCGGCCGTGGCGCGGGGCGATCAAGATCTTCGGCCTGCCGACCTTCCGAGCCGCCTTGTCGGCCGATCTGATCCTGATCACCGACGCGATCCTCTACGATCTGGATTTCTTCGATCCGTTTCACAACTTTCTCTCCACCCTGCAGCTGGTGCTGCCTTGGGCGCGGCGCCGCGGCATTCCGGTGGCCACCTACAATGCGTCCTTGGGTCCGGTGCTCACGCCGCGCGGCGAGCGGGCGCTGGGGCGGGTGCTGTCGAGCTGCGCGCGCATGATCTTGCGCGATCGGGAGAGCGGCGCGCTGCTGCGGCGCCTGGTGCCCGGCGCCCCGGAGCCGATCTTCGGCGCGGACTGCGCGCTGGGCGTCCCGCGCGAGGAGCGCGCCGGGCTGCGGCGCCTGCGCCGCGAGCGGCCCTTTTTCAGCAGCCCGCGGCCGCTGCTGAGCTTCAACGTCAACGCTTACTTGAACGTCTACTTCAAGGGCTACGGCGCGCGTTTCTCGCGCGCCCGGTTCGTGGCGATCGCCGCGGCGGCGCTGCGCCACGCGATCGAGCGGATGGGGCTCAAGGTGCTGCTGGTGCAGACGGTGCGGATGGATACCAGCATTACGCGAGAGTTGGTCCAGGCGCTCGGCCCGACTCCCGAGCTGCTTTGGGTTTCGAACCGCGAGCTGCATCACCGCGAGCTGGCCCAGCTCTTGTCCGAGGCCGAGCTCCACGTCGGGATGCGGACCCACTCGCTGATTCTGGCCGCCGCCGCCGGCACTCCGATCCTGGGCCTGATCGCCACGCCCAAGAATCGAGGTTTCCTCGCCAGCCTGGGGCTGACCGGAGTCGAGTTCGATGGGCTCGACGAGGCGGTGCTGATCGGCGCGCTGGAAGCGGCCTGGGCCGCCCGAGAGCGCTTACGCGCCGAGCTGGCGCCGCGGGTCGCAGCCGAAAAAAGGCGCGCCCGCGAGGTTCGCGAGCATCTCGCCCCACTGTTGGAGTAGCGCAGCAAAGGTAGGCAAGGTGGGCACCGGGTGGCATGGGCGGTGCGAAGCAAGCCCATGGACGAGATGGCGCAAGAGTTCCGGGTGGCTGATTGGAGTTATTCGGCTACATTCCAAGCTCGTCCATGGGCGGCCTTCGGCCACCCATGCCACCCGCTTTGGCGGCCTTCGGCACCTATGCCACCCTTTACGAGGGCTGCGGGTGTAGTTGCTCGAGAGCCGTTTCGTAGACTTGCAGCGCGGCCGCGCCGAACAGGACGAAGCGGACCAGGACCAGCGGCGAGCCGGCCGCCAAGTGCCCGCGCACCGCGCTGAGCGCGACGGCGGCCGCTTGGTCGAGCGGATAGCCGTAGGCGCCAGTCGAGATCGACGGGAAGGCGATCGATTGCAGTCCGTGGGCTTCGGCCACCCTCAGGCTGCTGCGGTAGCAGGACGCGAGCTGCTCGGCTTCGCCGCCGCTGCCGCCGTGCCAGATCGGTCCGACCGTATGGATCACGTAGCGCGCGGCGAGCCGGCCGGCCGGCGTGATTACGGCCTCGCCGGTGGGCAGTCCGCCCTTGTATTCGGCGCTCGCCCGCAGCGCGCGGCAGGCCGCCAGAATCTCCGGTCCGCCGGCGCGATGAATCGCCCCGTCGACCCCGCCGCCGCCGAGCAGCGAGCGGTTGGCGGCGTTGACGATCGCGCCGGTGTCCTGCCGGGTGATGTCGCCCTCGACGCATTCGAGCCGGCTGGTGCCGAAGCGGCGGCTCATGGCGGGGTCGGCTCCCGCAGGATCGGGGTCAGACGCAGCGCGTTGAGGGCCGCGGTCGCGCTCCAGTCGGAGCCCTTGAGCGACAGCACCCAGCGCGCTTCGCCGCGGCTGGTCAACGTGAACCGAGCGGTCCCCGCGTCGCCAAGCCGGGCGCCGAGCGCGGCGGAAGGCTGCTCGGCGCCGGCCAGATACCCGGCCACTTGCAGTGCGCTGCCGGGCGCGATGCCGGCGAAGGCGAGATCGAGGCGATAGGCGCCCGGCGGCAGCTCGCGCAGCAGCAGCAAACCGGCGCTGCTGCGGTCCGCCGCCAGCGGAATCGGCGCCGCCCGCGCCGCGCTCCGGATCGATCCCTGCGCTTCGACCACGATCGTATTGGCCGGCGCCAGTGACGCCGGGATCGCCGCGCGCAGCGCGTTGAGCAGGCCGGGGAGCTGCTCGTCGGCGCGGGCGGCGTAACGTTTCGCCGCCGCCTGGTCTCCGGTGCGCTCCAGCGCCTGGGCGGCGCGGACCAGATAGAAGGCATCGGGCGCCGCGGGCGGCTTGGCCAGGGCGCGGACCAGGTCCTTCCAGCGCCCGCGCGCGTAGAGCCGCTCGACGATCCGCTGCGGCGCGACGCTGAGCCGCAGGTAGGCGCCGAGGTAGCGGTGCTCGGCGCCCGCCGGCGCACCGAGATAGCGCGGAATGCCGCCGGCGCTGGTGCTGGCCTTCAGCAGCAGCAGCCGAGAGCTCCCGATCACCAGCGGCTCGAGGCCGCTGATCAGCTCGGCCGCGCGCGCGCCGGGCTCGAGCTCGAAGCGCGCGCCGCGCCCGTCCACTTCGAGCTCGATGCGGTTTCGGACCGGGCCGTTCTCGACCTCGACCAGGAGCTGAGCGCCGAGCTGCGGACCGCGCAGGGCGAGCTCGGCGGTGGCTGCGCCGCGCAGCGCGAGCCGGCCGTCCGGCTCGGCCCAGGCGTCGTAGTCGGCGAGGTAGACCAGATGATCCGGAAAGCGTAGGCGGTAGCGGGTCGGGTCGGTGTTGGTCGGCCAGTTGACCGTCAAGGTCAGCTCGAGCGGCAGAGCGGTGAACGGGGCGCGGGTGGCGTGATGGCCGGGCCGCGCGGCCGCGAACAGCGGGTTGGTCAGCAGCGGCGCGAGGAAGACCGCGCCGGCCGCGCCGAAGACGACCGCCGGCCAGCGCGGTCGAATCTCGCGGACCAGAAACAGAAAGCCCGGCAGCAGGCCGAGAAACCAGCGGTTGCCGATCGCGCCGCCGCCGCCGTGATAGTTCTCGGGAATCAGCACCAAGAGTCCGAGCGCGTAGAGCGTCAGAGCGATCAGCAGCACGCCGCGGCGCGGTTCGCGCGGGCGGCGCAGCCCAAACAGCAGCAGCGCGGCGAGCACCAGCGGCGCGTAAGGCAGCACGCCGGTGAAGCGGCCGACCAGAAAGTATGCGAGGTTGCGCGGCAGCACCGGCCAGCCCCAGGTGCGCTCCTGCGCCTCCTGGGTCGCCACCTGGGTGCCGAAGGCGTCGAACGTGTAGCGCTCGCTCTGGAACGGAACCACCGCTTCGAAGCGCTTGCGCTCGCCGCCGTAGGCCCACAGCGAGCCGGTCAGCGCGTAGCCGACCAGCACCAGCGCGGCGAGGCCGAGCACCGCGCCGGCGCCGATGCGCCCGGCGCCGCGCCGCGGGCCGCGGATCAGATCGAAGGCCGGCAGCAGCAGGAACGCGACATTGGTCGGCTTAGCGAATATCGCCAGCGCGAACAGCAGGCCGCTCAGCAGCTCGAGCCGGACCGGCGCGGCCGCATGCTCTTCACGCGCCGCCAGGTAGAAGCGCAGAGCGAAGAACACCAGCGCCAGCTGCAGCACCTCGGGATGCATCCACCAGGCGTAGAGGTAGGCGGTCGAGAGGCCGAAGAAACCGAGCGCGAAGGCCAGCGCCGCCGCCGGGGGGTTGAAGCGCAACAGGTAGCGGTAGGCCGAAACTACCACCGCGCCGAGCAGCAGCATGTTGAGCGCCAGGATGCCGCCGGCTCCGAACAGCCGGCAGGGCAAGGCCGCGATCAGCGCGTAGAGATAGGGCTTGGCGTAGATCAGCGCGCCGCCGCTTTTCTGCAGCACCAGGCCGCTGGGACCGGCCTCCCAGTCGCGGCTGATGCGCACCAGATCCGCCCGGCTGTAGCGCAGATCGAAGTCGTAGGCCAGCGATTGGGCGGCGCCGAAATAGACGCTCTCGTCGCCGAAGAAACCGCCGCCGACCGCGGCTTTTTGATCGATCGCGAGCGCGCCGAGCAGCGCCAGTGCGATCAGGCCGGCGAGGACCGCTTCCGCGGCTTTCTGGGGCACGGGAGCGCGCGCCGCTCAGGAGGCGCTCGCCTGGGCAGCCTTGCGGGCGCGGACCCGCTTGAGATAGTTGCGCTTCTTCTGGATCTCGCGCAGCTTGCCGAACAGGACCCCGGGCCAAGAGAAGGCCAGAGTGACGCCGATCTTCTGCCCCAGGCGCGACTTGCCCAAGATACGCGAGAACTTGTCGAACGCGAGCCCGCGGCGCTGCTCCGGAGTCGGCTCGGGATAGGCGGTGAAGTACTCCGGATGGCGCCGGCCGCTGCGCCTGAGCTCCTCGACCCGCATCGGGGCGTGGACTTTCTTGTGGCGCACGAAAGCGCCGAACTGCTCATCGAACATGCTCACCGGCAGCTCGACGTACTCGAGCACGCCGTCCGCCACCGCCTCCATGAACAGCCGCTCGGCCTTCTCGCTGCGCAGCAAGACCAGCGAGCGGCTGTCTTTGAACATGTAATCGCCGTCATCGTTGCGCATCCACGGGTCCGACACCATCAGGTCGGCGAGCTCGGCCGAGAAATCGGTGCAGGTCAAACAGCGCTCCGGGTAGTAGAGCCGCGCCAGATAGTTGTAGGCGCCCGATTTGACGTCGCTCTTGTGCAGGTTCTGCTTGCGCCCGCCGGCGACCGTGGCCTGGATCCCGCCCGGCCACTTGCCGCTGCGGAACGAGACGCTGCGCACGTCGCGCTCGGGGATCTTGTTCTTGGCCAGCAGATCCTCGAGGCACTCGGGCTCGAACGCCATGTGGCAGGCGAGGCCGATGATCAGCGGCAGCTTGTCGTTGAGCGATTTGCGGATTTTCTGGTACTTGCGCACCGCGTGGATGTGGCAGGGGACCCCGACCATGGCCACCTTGCCCGGGGTCTTGAACACCTGATCGAACGCCATGTCGACCGGGATGATGGTGTACTTGGAGCCGCACGAGCCCAGGATCTCTTCGCGGGTGGTGGCGACGAACGGAGTCGACTGGGCGTTGGTCGAAAAGTCGTTCTTGACCACCAGCGCGCCTTGGATATAACCCTTCTCCAGCATCCAGACCAGAAGCTGGCTGACCACGCCGCCGCTGCTGCCGCTTTCGCGGATCACCGGGTCGGTCGAATAGGCGGCGACCAGGCGCCGCGCGGCGCCGGCGACGCTCAGCGGATCGGGCACCGTGCCGAACAGCTCCTGCGAGAGCTGCGGATAGTTGACCTCCTGGCCGGGGCAGACCCGCAGGCAGGCGTCGCAGTTCGGCGGGCAGCGGCTCTCGTCGAGCATCTCGGGATACAAGCGCCGATCCAGGCCGAGGATGTCGTACGGGCACGCCGGCAGGCACATGCCGCAGCGCACGCACAGGCCGTGATCGACGATCTCGCTGACCACGTGCAGGGTCGCTCGATCCGCGGCGCTCTTGGACTTCGGCGCGGGCACAGGATCTGGCAGATTCAGCAGCATAAAATCAACTTATGGCTGAGGTTAGCATGGGCGGCCGGCTTTGGAAAGTTGATCCGGCGGGAGGCTAGAATGGCGCGATGCTCTGCCCGCGGCGGCCGGCCTGTGCCGGAGCTCGACTGCTGATCCTGCTGAGCCTGGCCGGCCTGGCGGCTCCGGCGCGCGGCGCCGCCCCGCCCCATCCGCGCCGGCCCAATCTCCTGGTGATCCTGGTCGACACCCTGCGCGCCGACCGGCTCAGCGCCTACGGCTATCGCCGGCCCACCAGCCCGGCGGTCGAGCGGCTGGCGCGGCGCGGGGTGCTGTTTCTCGATGCCACCACCGATTCGCCGTGGACCAAGCCGGCGGTGGCCTCGCTGTTCACCGGCCTGTATCCGGCGCTGCATCAGGTGCTCGAGAGCCCGCAGCTGCGGTCGGGCCGCAGCGACGCGCTGGCGCCTTCGGCGCTGACTTTGGCCGAGCGGCTGGCGCAGGCCGGCTACCGCACCTTGGCGGTTTCGGGCAACCCCCACGTGCGGGTGTCGACCGGTCTGCTGCAGGGCTTTCAGAAGACGCTCAATCCTGGCTCGTTAGCGCCGGCCGAAAACGTGCATCTGCACGCGCTCACTCTGTTGGTCGAAGATCGGATCGACGCGCTGGGCTGGCCGGCGCTGGCCGCGCGCCCGGACAACCGCATGCGTCGCGCCGACCTGGATCCGATTCAACGCCTTCGCAGCCCCGAAGGGGGTGAGCGAGTGGTGGTGGGCCGGGTCCAAGGGCTCGAGCCCGGCCGGCTTTACTTGGTGGGCGGGCGCATCCGCGGCCTGGAAGAGTCGTTCGGCTATTTGGTTTTCAGTTATTCCGACACTGCCGGGCGCTTGCCGCAGACCAGCGCCCGAGGAGCGGACCTCGAAGCCTGGGTCACGGCCTGGGGTTTGGTGACCGCGCCGCCGGGCGGCGCGCTCGCGGTGGAAGCAGCCTTCGGCCGCAGCCGCGGCGCGAAGCTCCAGCAGCTCGAGGTCGCGGATCTGGCGGCGCTGCCGCTGAGCAGCCTGGCGGCGCCGCGCCCGGCGCCGACCTTTCTCTACCTGCACCTGATGGATATTCACGCGCCCTACCGCCCGCCGAAGGAGCTCGCCCAGCCGTATCTGGCGGAGCCGAATCTGGACCGCACCCCGGTTCCGCGCGACCAGCTCGACCGCCAAATCGCGGTGAAGGACGAGGAGCGCGTCGGCGTTTACTCCGCGCTCTACGACGCGCAGATCAACGCCTGGGACCGGGAGCTGAGCGCTTTCCTCGACCAGGCCGCGCCGCTCTTGAAACCGGAAGAGACGATCGTGGTGCTGACCTCGGATCACGGCGAAGGGTTTCTGGAGCACGGCCTGATGAGCCATGCCAACAGCCTGTATCAGGAGCTGCTATGGGTGCCGCTGGTGCTGGCGGGGCCCGGGATTCCCGCCGGGCGGCGGATCGAGAGCCCGGTGGCGCTGGTGGATGTGTTTCCGACGGTCTTGGCGCTGTTGGATTTGCCGGCGCCGGAGCGGCTCTCCGGCATCGATCTCGCGCCGCTGTGGCAAGGCTCCCCGGAGCCGGCCGCGCCGCGCCCGCTGTACGCTTTTCTCCGGCGGTGGGCGCCGGTCGGAGGGTTCTCCGAGCATCTGGTCCTGCGCCGCGGACCCTGGAAGCTGATCCACGGGCGCGGCGCGAGCGGCTTGTTTCATCTTGCTGACGATCCGGGCGAGCGGCGCGACTTGAGCTCCGCCGAGCCGCAGCGCGCCGCCGAGCTGGAGCGCGAGCTGCTGAGCTGGCAGGCGGAGATGGCGGCCGCGGGCGAAGCGCTGGCGCTGTCGGTGCCGCAGACGCTGCTGGAGGAGGAACGGCGCCGGCTCGAGGCGCTGGGCTACGCCGAGTGAGCAGGACTGGACTCCGGTCCAAGCTTGCGACAGGATAGTCGCTCATGAAAATTCTGGTGTGCGTCAAACAGGTTCCGACCAGCGAGCGGCTCAAGATCAACGCCGCCGGCACCGGCGTCGAGGACGGCGGCAGCTACGCGATCAACGAGTACGATCTCTACGCGCTCGAAGAGGCGCTGCGGATCAAGGACGCGCGCGGCGCCGAAGTCGTGGTTTTGACCGAAGGTCCGGAGCGCTGCGCGGTCGACATCCGCAAGTGCCTGGGGATGGGCGCCGACCGCGGCATTCACCTGCACGACACCGCGCTGGCGAGCAGCGGTCCGTTCACCCGCGCGCGGCTGTTCCACGCCGTCGCCGCGGCCGAGCAGCCGGATCTGATCTTGACCGGCATGATGGCCGACGACTCCAACTTCGGCGCCACCGGGGTGCTCTTGGCGAGCCTCTTGAAGTGGCCCTATGCCACCGGTGTAGTCAAGCTGGAGATGCGCGACGACGCGAAGGGCCTCACCGTGGAGCGCGAGCTGGAGGCGGGCGAGCTCGAGGTCCTCGAGCTGCCGCTGCCGGC
>DASWHO010000334.1:0-4949 GCA_036398155.1 Acidobacteriota bacterium | reverse complement strand
CAGCGTCAGCCCATGATCTCGCATGACCCGTCGGGTGGTTTCGCGGTGGCCTGGGGCAGTTACACTCAGGACGGCTCATCCTATGGCGTTTTCGCGCGGCGCTTTCCCAGACCCACTGTTGTGCTTGACGACGATGTGGTTATCGAAGGCCAGGCCGGTTCCACTAGCGCGACCTTCCTGATCCAGCTCTCCGAGCCTCCCGATCCGGACCCGCTGGAGCTGAATTACAGCACCGCCGATGGGACCGCGGTGGCCGGGAGCGACTACACTTCCAGCAGTGGAATGCTTTCGATCCCACCCGGCCAAACCTTGGGGTTTGTGACCGCACCAGTGTTGGGGGACACTCTCTACGAGGCCGACGAATTCTTCTTGATGAATCTGAGCAGCTCGGGCATGGCCAATATCCCTGACCCGACGGCCGTCGGGGCGATTTTCAACGACGACGATCCGCCGAGCCTGGCGATCGGTGACGTGCAGATTGTCGAGGGCAATTCAGGCACCTCCATGGCCGAGTTCACCGTGAGCATCTCGGAGGCGAGCGGCCTGCCGGCGCAGGTGGACTTCATGACTTTCGACGGCACGGCGAGCGCGGGCAAAGACTACACGGCGGCGAGCGGTACCTTGATCTTCCCGGCGATGAGCACGGCAGCGCAGACCGCCTCGGTCTCGATCGACGGAGATCTGCAGTTCGAGCCCGACGAGACCTTCTTTGTCCAGCTCAGCCAGCCGGCCGACGCGACTATTGGGGACGATCTGGGTATCGGGACCATCCTGAACGACGACGGCAATTTCCTGATCACGACCGGCCCCGCCGCCGGCGGCGGCGGGCTCATCCGTCGCTACGAAGGCGACTGATGCCCTCTCTGCCTCGACGGTGGAGAGGGTCACCGTGAAGGGCGGAGTCATTCGGGTTGCATAGATTCGGTCGTCGTCTCGGCGGGGGACATGGGGCCTACCGTGGGGGCTGGTCTGACCGCGGAGGGCTCTTGCACGGGGCGGCGGAGGTCCTCGGGCACGGGGGCGCCGGCGGCGCGATAGACTTGGCCGAGATGTTGGCGGAATAGGCGGTCGTACTCGCCGTCGTCGCTGCTCGAGAAGCGCTCGCCGAACCACCAGAACCAATCGCTGCCTTCCGCCGCGTAGAGCGCCTCGAAGGCGGCCGAGCGCGGTTCGGAGGGAAGGCCCTCCGCCTGCTGCTCCAACCAGCGGCGCGCGCGCCCGAGCAGCTCCCACGCGCGGTTCTCGTGCCGCGAACCGATCCAGACCCCGAAGTCGGCGTCGATCCACGATCCCGAGTGGAGCGCGGGCAGCGGGTCGATGCGCGGCTGTTCCGCAAGAAACTCGGCCGGGGTCACGGTGCGCAGCTTGCGGCTGCGCTCGAAGCCCTGGTAAAGCGCCTGCAGGAACGGCTCGCCGCCGTCGAGGTAGTGCTCCCAGGGGTTTTCGCCATCGAGGATGATGGCCACCAGGCTGCCCGGCGCAAGCGTGTCGGCCTTGTGTTCCAACCGCGCGATCAGGTCAGCCGCGGCATCGATCGGGGGGTGCCGGGCGTAGACAAAGCCGATCCGGTCCGAGAGCTCGTGGTCGCGGAAGAAAAGATGAACCGCGCCGGACGGAGGCTCGAAGCGCCACGGGCGATACAGGTCGCGGTCGCGCTGGTACCCTTCGAGCGAGCGCTGCAAAACGCCCTCGTCGCTGGCGATCCAATCGACTCCGGCGGCGGCGCAGAGCTCGGCCGCTTCGGGCGAGACCGAGCCCTCGGAAGGCCAGAGGCCGCGGGCGCGGCGGCCGAAGCGCCGCCGGTGCGACTCGAGCGCGCGGCGGACCTGCGTGCCCGCATCGGAGGGGTAGGCGAAGCGCAGCGGCAGCGGCGCATCGGGGCGCGCGCGCGCCGCGCAGTCGCTGTCGATCAAGAGCGGCAGAATCGGATGGTAGAACGGAGAGCTGCTGAGCTCGGCCTGGCCGCTGTCCGCGGCGCGGCGATAGAGCGGGATGACCCGCCCGAGCACCTCGCGCTGCAAGACCAGGACGCGCTGTTTGTCGGCTTCGGTGAAGCCCGCGCCTTTGTGCCGCAGCTCGGCCAGCTCGGGGAAGCGCCGCAGGGCGCGGGGTCCGAACCAGACCAAGTTGAACAGAACCTGCAGGTCGCGCAGCTCGGCGGTCGTGAAGCGCTGCGCCGCTGCGCGGAGACTTTGCGGGTCGAGATCGGGTCCGCGGCGCTCGAGCAGCCGGGCGTAAGCGGGCAGCGGTTTCAACATCCGCTCATGCTGGCACTTGAAGAAATGGGTCAGGAGAAAGACGCGCTGATCGGGGTCGAGCGCGTCGGCCGGGATGCGCGCGTGCTCGAGGTAATCGTCGCTGGCGCCGTGTTCGACATAAAGCTCGAGCTGGCTGAGCAGCACCGGGACCAGATTGAAGGTCGCCTTCAAGGTCGGATAAGCGCCGAGCAGGTCGGGCATGTCGTGATAGGCCCGAACGCCGTGGAGTCGGACCCAGGGCAGATGGCAGCGCCCGCTCGCGAGCTCGCGATAGAGCGGCTGATGCAGATGCCAGATCAGCGCGACGGAGAGACGATCGGACACGCTGGCTCCCTTATGCGACACGACGAGGGACGAGCTCAGCGGTCATGCAGAGCTCGTCCATGGCCGGCCTGCGGCCGCCCATGCCACCCGATTCGGGATCGTGCTGCCTCATATCAGGACCGAAAGCCCGGCCCAATGGGTGCCGTGGGCAAGCTCTGCTTTGCCCACGGGACGACAGCGGACCCTAGAGTGCCGATCACACTTTTGCTCCGTTGTCCGTGGGCACAGCGAAGCTTGCCCACGGCACCCAGTCGAGCTTGCCCACGGCACCCAGTGGAAAGAGCTGATGCCTTGCCGAATCGGGTGGCATGGGCGTGCGGAGCAAGCCCATGGACGGCCTCAGCAGTGTGCACAGCTCGTCCATGGGCGCCCTTCGGCCGCCCATGCCACCCGCTTCGGGATCGTGCTGCCGGAGATCAAGGAATAGGCCCTGGGCCGGTCTTGGGGTCGAGCCGGTGGTAGCGGCCGCCGAAGAACAGAAGCGGCTTGCCGCCGTGGATCTCGAAGCGCTCGATCGCGCCGATGTAGATCGTGTGGTCGCCGCCTTCGTGGGCCTGGACCAGGCGGCACTCGAAATGCGCCAGCGCGCCGTCGATCAGCGGCAATCCGGAGCGGCTCCGGAGCAGCGGCACGCCGTGGAACTTGTCGGCGTCGGTGGTCGCGAGCCGGCGCGAGATATGCTCTTGGCTGTCGGAGAGCACCGACACCGCGAACCGTCCGGCGCTCGGAACGTGGCGGTGGCTGTCCGCGCCTTTGCCGATGCAGACCAGCAGCAGCGGCGGCTCCAGGCTCACCGAGCAGAATGCGTTGGCGGTCAGGCCGCGTGGCTGGCCCTCCGCGTCCACCGTGGTCACGATCGTGACGCCGGTTGCGAAGCTGCCGAGCGCGGCGCGCAGCTCGAACGAATCGAACCCGGGCCGAGGCGGCTCAGTCATCCGGCGGCTCCCAGTCCGGCGCCGACAGCCGCCGCTTGGCGTCGGAAGTGCGGCGCACCCCGGGCGCTTCGAGGTCGACCCGATCCCAGAGCTTGCAGGTGACCTGCTTGTGCTGCTGGTCGAGGCCTTCGCAGTAGTTGGTGAACACGCAGCGCCGCACCTGGTCGCCGTGCCCGTGCAAGGTTTTCCGAAACCAGTCGGGATCGGCCAGGCTCTGGCGCGCCGACGCGATCAGGTCGGCCTCGCCGCGCTGCAGGATCCGTTCGGCCTGTTCGGCGCTGTGGATCCCGCCGGCGGTCACCACCGGGGTCGAGCATCCGGCGGCGCGCAGCGCGGCGCGGATCGTGGCGGCCAGCGGCAGGTTGCGGCCGAACGGCCCGCGCGCGTCGGAGATCACGGTCGGCATGCACTCGTAGCCGCTCGGGCCGGTATAGGGGTAGGCCGCCCAGCCGACCTTGGGCTGTTTGGCGTCCTCGAATTTGCCGCCTTTGGAGATCGAGAGGTAGTCGAAGCCGGCGCGCGCGAACTCGACGCCGAAATAGACCGCGTCCTCGAGCCGGCTGCCGCCGGCGATGACCTCGTCGCCTAGAAAGCGCACGCCGACCAGATAGTCGCCGACCCGTTCCCGGACCGCGCGGTAGACCTCGAGCGGCAGGCGCACCCGCTGCTCGCGCGCGCCGCCGTAGCCGTCAGTCCGGGTGTTGAGCCGCGACAGAAACGACGCCATGGTGTAGGCGTGGGCATAGTGCAATTCTACTCCGTCGAAGCCGCAGCGCCGGGCGCGCTCGGCGGCGTCGGCGAACCAGAGCGGGAGCCGGCGCGGCAGCTCGCGGATCGCTTCGAGCTGCATGTCGGTGACTCGTTCGCGATAGCCGAAGCGGTAGTCCTCGAGCTCGCGCGGGCTCAGGATGCGTTCCAGCTCCGCCTCGCCGGCCGCGCCGAGCCGCCGCCGCAGCTCGGTTTCGTCGCGCTCGCGCCAGCTCGGATCGCCGCTCAGCGCGGCGAGCGCGTCGCGGTGGCGCGGTTCCAGCTTGAGAAAGCGGCTGAAGTATTTCTCTTTCTCGGGCCGGCGCCGGATGGCGAGAAAGTCGATCAGCTGAATCAGGAAGCGGGTCTGGCCGGCGCTTTCGCGCCGCACGATCTCGACCAGCTCGCGCAGGCCGGGAACGAAACGGTCGTGGCCGATCCGCAGCAGCGGTCCGCTGGGGATGTCGCGGATGCCGGTCGCTTCGACCACCAGCACGCCGGGCCGGCCGCGCGCGAACCGAGCGTACCACTGGCGCACCTCATCGGTGACGTAGCCCTCTTCAGTCGCGCGCCATGGCACCATCGCCGGCACCCAGGTGCGCTGCTCCACCCGCAACCGGCCGATCTCGAGCGGCTGGAACAGCAGCATCCCGCGCGCCTCGGCCGCGTCGGGCCAGCGCGCCGG
>DASWHO010000333.1:0-3415 GCA_036398155.1 Acidobacteriota bacterium | reverse complement strand
ATCGATCGCGATCGCCGCGCTGGCCGCGTGGTGCTGCGGCCCCGCGCCCGAGCTCCACGCCATCATCCCGCAGAGCCTGAGCGCCGAGCTCAAGACCATCGCCGCGGAGCTCGACCGGGCGGCGTCTCTGAGAGACGCCGGAAACACCTCCGCGGCCCAGAGTCTGCTCCAGTCCACCGTGATGCGGCTCAACGTGGCGGCTTTCGGGGTGTATGCGCGTTACAACGCGCTCTGGACCGAGGTCTTGGGCGGCCTGCAAACCCCGGAGGCGCTCGGCGCCTGCATGGACGAGGTCCGGCTGCTTTTGGGAGTCGCCGACCAAGCGGCCAGCCTGGAGCGCTCGCTCGGCTCCGCGGGGCCGCTGGCCATGGCCGGGCTGCTGCAAAGCCAGTTGGCGACCACCTACAAAAGCGACCTGCAGATGAAAAAGCAGCTCTTGGGCGGCGCGCCGTTGCTCAAGAACAAGGAACAGGTCGCCGAGCTCTTGGACCAGGGACTCGAGCCGGCCGCGGTCGAGAGCGCGAGCGCCGCGGCCGCTGCCCCCGCCGCGCCCGCTCCGAAGGGCGCACCGGACGCTGGGGCCTCGGATCAAGCCGCGGCCCAAGCCTGGGAGCTGCTGAGCGCCGGCTCGGCGGCGTTCGACGCCATGCGCTCCTATCGCTGCATGCTGATCAAGCAGGAGCGTCACGGCGGCGAGCTCGAGCTCGAGCAGAGCATCCGCTACCTGTTCCGCAAACCGTTCGCGGTGCGGATGGAATGGCTCGACGGGGTCCATCAGGGCCGCGTCGCGGTCTACGTGGCCGGCCAAAACGAGGACAGAATGCTGGTGCAGGAAGCCGCGATGGGCGGGGCCACGGTCCGGCTCAATCCCACCAGCACGGTCGCGATGAGGAATCAGCACCATCCGATTACCCAGTCCGGCATCGGCGCCGCGCTCGAGACGGTGCGCGAGAACTTCGCCCGCGGGCGCGAGGCCGGGGATCTGGGGCTCGAGATGCTGGGGGAGCGCAGCGAGCAAGGGCGCAAGCTGACCGGCTTCATCACCACCTTTCGGTCCGGCGCGCAGCGGCGCTATTACTGCGCCAAGGCCGAGATCTGGATCGATCAGACCACCCAATTACCGTACGCCATCACCACCTACGATCAGGACGGCCAGATCCACGAGCGCTACGTGTTCTCCGAGCTCGAGCTCAACCCCGAGCTCGGCGACGAGCTGTTTCGGCTCTGAGCCGACCCGCGGTGCTTACGCTCGACGAGGTGCTGGAGCTGCAGCCGGGCCGCCGGATCGTGGCCGCCAGCTGCGTGGCCGCCTCCAACGAGCTGTTTCGCGATCATTTCCCCGGCCTGCCGCTGGTGCCGGGCGCGGTGCTGCTGGATCTTTTCGACCAGGCGGGCGCCGTCCTGCTGGGTGCCGGCGGGGGCCTCACGCTGCGACGGGTCGAACGGCTCACTTTCTCCCGTGCCGCATTGCCGGGCGATCGTGTTATCCTGACGCTCGAGCGGGTGGGACGGCGCAGCGACGCCGAGCTGATCGACGCCAGAGCCGAAACCGATGGCGAGCTGCTCGCTCGAGCGACGCTGCTGTTTGATCGCGTCCAATCCTGAAGGAGCTGCACCATGAACGCCGACCAGACCCTCCCGAAGATCCAGCAGATCCTGGCCCAGGTATTGGGCGTCGAACCGCAGCGGGCGGTGCCGGAGGCCTCCCTGACCGACGACCTGGATGCCGAGTCGATCGACTTCGTCGACATCCTGTTTCGCATCGAGCAGGAGTTCGGCCTCAAGATCGATCGCGACGCGCTGGTGGCCCAAAGCATGTTTCGCGACCCGAACTATTTCGCCGACGGCAAGCTGACCGAGGCCGGCATCGCCGCCTTCCAGCAGCGCTACCGGTTCACCACCATCGAAGGCCTCAAACCGGGACAAACCGGTCGCGAGGTCGCGGCGGTGCTGCTCACGGTCCGGACCCTGACCGATCTGGTCGACCACGTCCGCAGCATGCGGGCGGCGGAGTGAGCCGCAACCAACCCCAAGATCTGGCGGATCGCGTCGCCATCGTCACGGGCGGGACGCGCGGCATTGGGCGCGCCATCGTGGTCGAGCTGGCCGGCGCCGGAGCGCGGGTGCTCGCCAGCAGCGTCCGCTCGACCGAGCTCGGCGCGCGCCTGTGCGACGAGCTCGGCTCCGGACGGTGCGCCTACCTGCAGGCCGATCAGCGCGATCCCGCGAGCGCCGAACGGCTGGTCCAAGCCGCGCTCGAGCGCTGGGGCCGGCTCGACATCCTGGTCAACAACGCCGCGATCGCGGCCGACTCCCTGCTGGTCAGCGCGCGCGATCAGGAGCTGGCCGACGTGCTCGAGGTCAATCTGGCGGCCGCGTTTCGCCTGCTGCGCGCCGCCGCGCGCCCGATGCTCCTGCAGCGCCGCGGCGCGATCGTCAATGTCTCCTCGCTGGCGGCGCAGCGCAGCGGCCGCGGCCAAGGTCTCTACGCCGCCTCCAAGGCCGGCCTCGAAGCGTTGACCCGGAGCGCGGCCCTCGAGCTCGGGCGCAAGGGCATCCGGGTCAACGCCGTCGCGCCGGGCTTCGTGCGCACCGAGCTGACCGCGGCCGTGCTGGCCGACATCGGCGCCACGCTCGAGCGCCGCATCCCCTTGGGTCGCCTCGGCGTTCCTCAGGAGATCGCAGCGGTGGTCACGTTCCTGGTCTCGGATCGCGCGGCCTATGTTCATGGAGCCGTGCTTCCGATCGACGGCGGCCTGGCGCACGCCGAGATCCTGTAACCGATCAGCTCTTCTTTTTCTTGTCCACCGCGTCCTTGAGCTTAGCGATCAGGTCCGGCACCAGCTCCAGCACCCGCCCGCCAGGCGCCGGCTTGTCGAGGGTGCCGTACGGACCGCTCACCGGCAGGGTGAACACGCGCACCTCGTCCTTGTCGATCACCAGCAAACCGATCGGTTGCAGGTTGCCGCCGGCGCCGCCGCCCTCCCCCGCGCCCGAACCGCGCCCGGAGGGCATCAAGCGCAGGCTGCCGCTGGTGCCGGTGCCGGCGCCGCCGCCGCCGCCGCCGCCGTAACCGAACTGAATCATGACCAGCGGGATGATGGTCACGCTTCCGATCTCGATCGGATCGCCGACCACCCGCTGAGTCTCGGTCAGCACCTTGAGGTTTTGGGTCAGTAGATTCAGAATCGATTGCACATCGAACTCATCTCGCGGCATCGAGCCCTCCTTGTTCTGGTACGCTTCTCGATCTTGGCGTCTGAGCGCGCGCGGCGGCGCGGTGCAGCACGATCAACCAGTAGAACAAAAGCGGAAGCAGATAGAGCGGCAGCAACATCCGAGCGCGGGCGTGGGCGCGGAAGATGCGGCGTTCGAAGTCGGGCGCATAGCTGGTCACCAGCAGCGGCCGCAACCA
>DASWHO010000332.1:0-1629 GCA_036398155.1 Acidobacteriota bacterium | reverse complement strand
CACCGAAGTAGCAATCATGATGCCAGCCGAGGAGCCCGCCGTCGGGGTCAAGGCCCAGGCTTGAGCGCTGCCTCTGCCAGCTTGGCGCGAAGGATTTTGACGCTTTGTCAGAGCCCGGTGGCGCCCTCCGGTGGTCCACGCTGAAAGAGATTGTAGGGGCGGGGCTTGACCCCGCCCGGTCGGGCGAGCGATGGGCAAATCGCTGCGCCTTGCAACAGACGGGAGGGGACGAGCCCCTCCCCTACATCACACAGACGGGAGCCCCTCCCGTACATGTTCCGAATGCATATCTGGAGGAATGTAGGGGCGGGGCTTGTCCCCGCCCGATCGGGCGCAACTATTAGCCTGATTCAGGGGGGCGGGGAAGCATCCGTGCGGCCGCTCTGGGCGGCGGGCACTTGGAGGCGCATGGAGAGCTGCTCGCCCAGGAATTCGAAATGCCGGCGCCAGGTCTGCGCGGCCTCGTCGCCGCGGTCGCGGTAGGCCGGCTCGAGCCGGCGCCAGAGCTCGAAATACAGATTCTGCGCCTGCAGCAGCTTGATCTCGAACGGCAGCGAACGGATCCAGGCGACCAGCTCGCCCACCTCTTGCAGCCGCGCGACCTCCTCGGGCCGCTCGCGGAGCTGCTCCATGCGCCGGTCGAGGTTGCGCTCCAACGCGTAGCCCAGACCGGCGCGGTCGAGCTCGAGCCGCTCCTGCTGCGCGGTCTCGAGCAGCGCCCGGATGCGCTCGCGATCGAGGCTCGGCTCGCTGAGGGCGCGGCGCATGCTGCTGTTGAGCACGAACTCGGCGGTCATGCGGAACACGCCGGGCAGCGGCATCCCCAGATCGGCCAGAAAGCGCATCAGCGGCGCGTGCTGCTCGTAGATCTGGCGGTAGGTCGACTCGGCCTCCTCGAGTTTCGCCTCCAGCACCTGCCGGACGACCTTGCGCTGCTGGTCGCGAAACAGCGAGCGCAGCGAATAGTTCGATTCGCCGAAGTGCTGGTCGAACAAGCGAATGATCGCGGTGAAATCGGCGCTCGCGAAGCGCTCGGCGACCTCGCGAACCAAGCCCTGGTAGGCCGCTTCGCCCTGATACTCGCGGACCCCGCAGTTGAGCGTGTGGTCGCCGAGGTGAAGCACGCCGAAGCTGAGATCGGATGACTCGCGGGTGATTTCGGAAGTGAACTGCGCCTGCCCCAAGACCAACCGGGCGCGCCCGGTCTCGAGCAGCTGATGCTGCCGGCGCTCGACCCGGTAGCAGTAGATGCGCGGGCGCTCCTCGTAGCCCTCGAACAGCGAGCTGACCGCGTAATGCGCCCCGACTTTCTCCAGATCGACCATCGCCGGCTTGACGAACTTGGCGTAGATCTGGGCCCCGTCGCCGTGCTCGGGCAGGTTGCTCTTGGCGCGCTCGAGCTGCTCCAGGAACGCCGGCTCGATCGCGGTTTGGAACAGCTGCTCGGCGAGCTGGACCGCCCGCCCGGCGTACTGAATCACCTGCACGGTCTCGATCCCCGAGAGCTCGTCGAAGAACCAGCCGCAGCTGGTGTACATCAGCATCAGATGCCGCTGCAGCTCGAGCAGCTTGAGCGCGCGCACCGTAGCGCCGGGGTCGAGGGCGCGGCCCGCGTGACGTTGCAGGAAA
>DASWHO010000331.1:0-4828 GCA_036398155.1 Acidobacteriota bacterium | reverse complement strand
ACCGCTCTGGGCTTGCGCCACCAGCGTGGCTTCGTCTTCCAGGTGGACTGGCATGATTCGGTTCGACCGAAACCGCGGCTCAAGATCAATACCCGGGCACCTCGCCCTTCCGACTTAGATGCGCCGGGCCAGCCGAGGATTCAGCTCGACCATCCATAGATTACAGCCTGTCGAGCCGGCGCCGCGGCTCGTCCAGCGAGCGTGCGTGGCGCCACAGGCCGGCCCAGGGATCGTGGCGCCGCTCTAAGCGGCGAAAGATGTTGCGGATGGTGTACTTCTGCGGGGTCACGCGCCCTAGTTCGTCCCACGCAATCGGCGTGGCCACCGGCGCGCCCGGTTTCGGGCGCACCGAGTAGGGCGGGGCAAACGTCTGGGCGTAGGCGTTGCGCGCGGTGTCGATGAACACGCGCGCACCGCGCTTCTTCTTGCGCGGCTCCGTGGTCAGCCGCTCCGGTGCGCGCCGCGCGAGGCGCCGGGCGATGGCCCGCGCGAACGCCCGCACGCTGTCGAAGTCGTCTTTCGCGGCCAGCGCCACGACCACATGCAGCCCTCGGGAGCCGGTGGTTTGAACGTAAGCCTCCAGCGCCAGCTCCCGCAGCAGATCGCGGGCGGCGCGGGCCCCGAAACGCACCGCGGCGAAGTCGTCGCCCGAAGGATCGAAATCGAACACCATCAGATCCGGGTGGTGGAGCCGGCCGCTGCGGCTGAGCCAGATGTGCGGCGTGATGCACCCTTGGGCGGCCAAATAGGCGAGATCCGCCGCCTTGTGGCAAACGACGTGATCGACCGTGCCGCCCTTCTTCTCGACCCGCACGCGCTCGATCCAATCGGGGAAGTGATCCGGCGTGTTTTTGTGGTAGAAGCTCTTTCCCTCGATGCCGTCCGGATAGCGCTGCATGCTCACCGGCCGCCCGCGCAGGTAGGGAAGCATGGTGGCCGCGATCTGCCGGTAGTAATCGACTAGATCGCCCTTGGTGATCCCGTCAGCAGGGAAGAAGACCTTGTCGGCGTTGGATATCTCCACGCCAGCCTTCACCCGCGCTCCACGCCCTCGGACTCCAGGCTGACGCCTAGCAGCCGCGGGCCCCCCGCTGCTTCGTAGGCCTGCGCGGCCTAGCGGCGCGCCGCCGTGGCGCGGGCGACCAGCTCGCGAAACCGTGTCTGTTCGCGCAGCGGCGCAAACCACGGATTGCGCTCCATCGTGGTGGAGCAGAAGAAGCCGCCGTCGACGACCCGCTGCAGCACCTCCGGCGCGCCTTGGTTTTCGCCGACTCGCGCGTAGTAGAGCGTCAGGAAGAACAATCCCTCGGGATCGTGGAACCGCGATGACAACAGCCGTTCGGTGGCGCGCACGCACCCTTCGCGATCCCCCTCCAGGGCGAAGCGGCAGGCCATCGCGGTCTGGTATTCGAGCCCGGGTGGACGGCTTTCTTCGAGCTGGCGAAAGGCTTCGATCGCTTCCGCTTCGCGGCCCAGGCTGGCCAGGCTGTAGCTGCGCACGTAGCCGACGTCCTCGTCGTCGTAGGCGATCGCGCTGTCGTAGTCGCGCCATGACTTTATTCTGAGGCAGCGGGAACGCGCGTGGCAATGCGCCTGGGCTGCCGCGGCGCGCCATCCCGATTCGCGCTCGGCCGGCTGGGCCGGACCGGGCGGTTTTCGTAAACTGCTGCCGTGCCGCGCCTGCCACCGTGGATGCAAGGATGGGCCGCGCGCCTGGGATGCGCGCTGGTAGGCCTGACGCTGGGAACCGGCGTCCAGGCCGAGGGAGCGCTCTCGACCGATACGGTCACGCTGAGCCCCGGCCCGCCCACCGTGACAATCGCGCCGGCCGCCATTAGCAGCCCGCTGCCGCTGACGGTGCGGATCGAGGCGACCTTTCCCTCCGGCTTGGGCTCGATTCGAGCGATTCTGGCCACGTTCAACGGTGAGGATGTCACCGCGCTGCTCGCGCCCTTCGTGACCGAGCTCAGCGCCGCCGCCGGCGCGATCGTGGTGCCCGGCGTGGCCTTTCCGGTCGGCACCCAAGCCATCTTCGTGTTCACGCTCGAAACCACCGCCGGCGGCGCCAGCGCCGTGCTGTTCATCGACGTGCAGCCGGCGCCGGAGCTTGATCTGGTTCCGGCGACCCAAGTGATCGGAGCCGGGATGCCGGCGACCTTCACCGCCACCGGCTGCGACCTCGATTGCGTCTGGGGCCCGATGCCGTTTGCCGGCGGGTTGCTGCAGCCCAATCGCAACCAGGCGACGGTGGTGGCCGGATCGCAGCCCGGGACGTTCGCGATCGAGGTGTCGGCCGGAGGCGCGGTGGCGGCGGGAAGCTTCGAGGTGCGCGAGGTTTGCGCCACCGGCTGCGCCGCTTCGTCCGCCTGCGCCGGTCACGGCGGCGTCCATTGCAGCGCCGGTCCTGACGGCGACGGGTCGGTGATCTGCAACGATGGCTATCGCGACAGCGGCACGCCGTATGGTTGCGGCTCGGGGCCGCCGCCGCTCTCGATCACCACTCGGCGGCTGCCGGCCAGCACCGTGGGGCTGTCCTATTCGGCGGCGCTGGCCGCGTCCGGCGGAACGCCGCCGTACACTTGGTCGCTGGTCGGCGACCCGCCGCCGGGAATCGCGTTCAACTCCTCCACCGCCACGTTCCACGGCAGCTCGACCGGCAGCGGAGTCTTCAGCCTGACCGCGCAGGTCAGCGATGCCCAGTCGGCCAGCAGCAGCCGCGTGCTCCAGATCGCCATCAATGCCGTTCCGAGCGGGCCGGGCTGGAGCGCCTACGCGCTGGGCGGCTCCGACACGCTCTACGGCCTGGATTTCGTCGCGGACTCGGGCTGGATCGCCGGGGCCAACCAAGCCCTGCTTCACAGCAGCGACGGCGGCCTGTCGTGGGTGCCGCAAGCGGCCGATTTCTGGAGCGCCACCAACCCGTCGGGCGAGGCCTCGGCCCACGTCATCAGCCCCGCGCCCGACTGGGGCGACTACCACTTGGTCGGACTGCGGATGGCGGGGGCCGCGAACATCTGGGTCTCGAGCATCGGCCCGCATCAGTTGCCGGATCCGGGCTACGGCTCCGAGGCGCTCTCCGCCTGCTTCGTTTCCAGCAACGGCGGCGCGACCTGGACCCGCGTGATTCTGGCGACCAACTTTCAGATCTGGGGAATCAGCGGTCTCGATGGGAGCAGCGCCCGCGCTGCCTCGGTGGCGCATCCGAGCCATCTGGACAGCGACATTTTCACGATCGAGGCCCAGCGCGATCAGAGCCGCACGCCGCGGACTTTCGGCGCGCTCTACGACATTCAGATGCTCGGTGGCACGGTCGGCTATGCGGCCGGCGCGACCGTGTTCAAGACCAGCGACGGGATCCATTGGAATCCGACCCTCGCTCCCAGCGGGCAATATCGGGCCGTGTTCTTTCACGACGCCGAGCGCGGCTGGGTGGTCGGAGACGGCGGCAGGATCCTCCACACTTCCAACGGCGGGGCGAGTTGGACCAGCCAGGTGTCGGGCACCAGCGCGGATCTCTGGGGCGTCTCGTTCGCCGATGGCACCAGCGGCTGGGCGGTTGGATTCGGCGGCACGATCCTGCGCAGCAGCGACGGCGGCGAGCATTGGAGCCCGGAGCCGAGCGGGACCAGCTCCGATCTCTACGATGTCAAAGCGCGGTCGGCGACCGAAGCCTGGGCGGCGGGCAGCGGCGGCACGCTCCTGCGCCGCCAGTAGTCGGAACCCATCGCCGCGGCGCCGGCCGGGACCAGCGGCTGTGGACCCGCCTGGCCTGCCGGGCGGCGCATGCCTTGCAGCCACCGCACGTTACGCCGCCTCGCGACGATGGCTTGTGAGAAAAGCCGGCTAGGCTCGGCTGACTATAATAAACGAAGATCGGCGCGCGCGGCGGGTGGGCGGCAAGAAAGGGTGGCCGAAGATGGGAACGCTGAAGATTCGCAAATTGGTTACGGTGGTGGAGGAGACCCATCGGGAGATGGGGCGCGAGGTGGAGCCCGCGACCCGGAAGGCTGCCGCGCTGGCGGTGATCGAGAACCCATGCGCGGGCCGCTATCAGGACGACCTCGAGCCGCTGCTGCAGATCGGCGAACAGCTCGGGGAGCTGCTGGGGCGGCGCGCGGTGGCGGCGTTGGGCATCGAGCCGCCCCAGGCGCAGAGCTACGGCAAGGCCGCGATCGTCGGCGAAGGCGGCGAGCTCGAGCACGCCGCCGCGATTCTCCATCCGCGGCTCGGCAAGCCGCTGCGGGCCGCGGTCGAAAAAGGGGCGGCGCTGGTGCCGTCGGCCAAGAAGATGGGCGCGGCCGGCAGCGCGATCGACGTTCCGCTGGGGCACAAGGACGCGGCCTTCGTCCGCAGCCACTTCGACGCCATGGAGGTGCGCATTCCCGACGCGCCGCGGGCCGGCGAGATCGTGGTCGCGATCGTGGTAACCGACAGCGGCCGGCCGCTGCCCCGAGTCGGAGGGCTCACGGTTCGGGAGATCGTCGGCCAAGACGGCCTGCGCTGAGCTCTTCCGTGAGACTCGGCCGAAACGCTTCGAAAAGGAGAGCTTGGGGAGGGGACAAGCCCCGCCCCCGGGGCGAATGGCTGATCCCGTCCACGCTGGGGATGAAGATTGCTGCGGGAGCCGATGGTGGGGTCGCGACGCCTACTGCTGGCGCAAAGTGCGCGCGGGATCGAGGCGCGCGGCGCGCAGCGCCGGCACGAAGCTCGCCAGTACCGCCACCCCGGTCAGCAGCGCCAACACCAGTGCGTAGGTGAGCGGATCGGTGGGGCCGACGCCATAGAGCAGCTTGGTCATGGCGCGCGCCAGCAGCAAGCCCCCGCCCAG
>DASWHO010000330.1:0-14487 GCA_036398155.1 Acidobacteriota bacterium | reverse complement strand
GATCGACGCGGTGCGACTGTTCGACCGCACCCAGGCGCTGTTTCTGGTGGCGCTGACGCTGGCGGGCTATAGTCTGCTCTTGTGTCAATACTTTCTGCTGCTGCGGGCGCATCAGCCGGTCGGTTGGCCGGCGGTGTTGGTGGTTTATCCGGCGGTGCTATTCGCCAATCTATTTCCATTCACGCTCGGGGGCCTCGGCGCCCGCGAGTGGGCGGCGGCGGTGCTGGCTCCGGAGTTCGGGATCGCGGCCAGCGCCGCGATCAACGCCACCTTCGGCATCTACCTTCTGGATCTGCTGGTCCCGGCGTTGGCCGGGGGACTTTTGGTATTGAGCCTGCGCGCGCGCTCGGTTCAGTAGCGGCCGACCGGAATGGTCGAGAGCGCTCGAGCATTTCCTGCTCAGGTCGTGCGGGGTGGCATGGGCACGCGAAGCGCGCCCATGAGCGGCGCCGGGCGCGAGAACACCGCCCGCATGGGTAAAGCGTAGGTCGGGGTAGATGGCTCGAGGGTCTGAGGAGATTCTGGTGTTCGCCGCATCCAGCAGCGCCGACGCCTTGCAGGAAATCGGCGCGCAGTTCGAACGCGAGACGTCTCACCGGGTGCTGTTTTCGTTCGCCGGCTCCAACGACCTCGCGCGACAGATCCTGGCCGGCGCGCCGGCCGATCTGTTTCTGTCGGCCGATCGCGAGCAGATGGACCGGGTGGTGGCCGCGGGCCGGGTGCGGGCGGAGGCGGTGCGCCCGCTGCTCTCCAACCAGCTGGTGGTGATCGTGCCGCGGCGCGATCCGGGCGCCGCTGAATGGCCTGCGGCCCTGGGCGGCGCGGCGAGCCTGGCGCTGGCCGATCCGGAGGCGGTGCCGGCCGGGATCTACGCGCGCCACTGGCTCGAAGCGACCGGGCGCTGGGGCGCGCTGCGCTCCAAGGTGATTCCGACCCTCGACGTGCGCGCCGCGCTGGCCGCGGTGGAAAGCGAAAGCGCGGCCGCCGCGATCGTCTACCGCACCGACGCCGCCCGCTCCGAACGGGTGCGCGTGGTCTACCAGGTGCCGCGCGCGCAGGGACCGCCGATCGTCTATCCGCTCGCTCGATTGGCGGCGGCGCGGCCGGCCGCGGCGGCGCTGTTCGACTATCTGACCGGCGCCGCGGCGCGCGCGATCTTCGAGCGCCACGGCTTCATTGTGCTTTGATTGCATGCAGATCGACACTTGCGTGATTGGGTGGCATGGGCACGCGCAGCGCGCCCATGGACGACCTCACCGGCGCTGCAGAGCTCGCCCATGGGCGCCCTTCGGCCGCCCATGCCACCCCATTTCGCAAACCCTTGACTCGCTAGGTTAGGGTCCGCCGCGTGCCCAGCGCCGCCGATCTCGGAATCCTGCTGCTGACGCTTCGAGTCGCGGCGGTCTCGACCCTGGCGATCCTGCCGCTCGGCATCTGGTCGGCCTGGCGGCTGGCGCGCAGCCGCAGCCGCGCCAAGCCGCTGATCGAAACGCTGCTGTCGCTGCCGCTGGTGCTGCCCCCGACCGCGGTGGGCTTTCTGTTGCTCGAGCTGCTCAGCCGCCAGCGCGCGGCCGGACGGCTGCTGAGCGCGCTCGGGATCGAGCTGATGTTCACCTGGAAAGCGGTGGTGCTGGCCAGCGCGGTGATGTCGTTTCCGCTGTTGGTGCGCTCGGCGCGGACTGCCTTCGAATCGGTCGATCCGCGCCTGCTCGGCATCGCGCGCACGCTCGGACGCACGCCGCGCTCGGTGTTCTGGAGCGTGACCTTGCCGCTCGCTTGGCGCGGCATTGCCGCCGGCACCTTGCTGGCTTTCTCGCGGGCGCTGGGCGAGTTCGGCGCCACCATACTGATCGCGGGCAACATTCCGGGCCGCACCCAGACTTTGGCACTGGCGATCTTCCACCGGGTTCAGCTCGGGCGGGACGCGGACGCGCTGCCGCTGGTCGCTCTGACGGTCGCGATTGCATTCGCGGCGGTGTGGGCCACCGAGTGGCTGACCCGGCGCCGGGCGCGGCGCCTGGCGGGATGATCGAGCTCGACATCACGCTGCCGCTGGAGGGGTTCGTGCTCCAGGTGGCGGCTCGGCTGGAGAGCGACAGCGCCGCGATTCTGGGGCCTTCAGGATCCGGCAAGACCTCCCTGCTGGAGGCGATCGCGGGCTTGCGGCCTCGGGCCGGCGGCCGGATCGCGGTGGACGGGGAGGTCTTGCTCGACAGCCAAGCCGGGATCCGGCTCCCGCCGGAGCGGCGCCGGATCGGATACGTGCCGCAGGATGCCGGGCTGTTTCCGCATCTCGATGTCCGCGGCAACGTGCGCTTCGCGCTGCGCGGCCGCACCTCGGCGGCGCGCTTCGACGAGGCGGTCGAGATGCTGCAGATCGGCGCGCTGCTCCAGCGTTATCCCACGACGCTCTCGGGCGGCGAGCGCCAGCGGGTCGCGCTGGCGCGCGCGCTGGCCAGCGCGCCGCGCCTGCTGTTGCTCGACGAGCCGCTGGCCGCGGTCGACGTCGAGCTCAAAGAGCGCATCCTGCCGTACCTGCTGCGGATCCGCGATCGCGCGCGCACACCGATTCTCTATGTCACCCACCACGTCGGCGAGGCGCTGGCGCTGGCGCGCGAAGCGCTGCTGCTGCGCGGCGGAAGAGTCGAAGCCCACGGTCCGGCGCGGCAGGTGCTGGCGGCGGAGCGCCTCGCCGCGCTCGATCCGCTGGCCAGCTTCGAAAACGTGATCGACGGCGTGATCGGGGAGCCTGACGCCGACGGCATCGCCCGACTGGAGCTCGGCTCCGGGCTCGCGCTCTCGGTCTCAGCCGCCGCGGATCTCGCGCCGGGACGCCGGGGGACCTACGCGGTGCCGGCCGAGGACGTGCTGATTTCGACCCGGCCGTTGGAAGGAATTTCCGCGCGCAACGTGTTTCGCGCCGAGCTTGCCGCGCTGGAGCCGGTCGGACCGGAGCTGCTGGTCCGGCTCCACGCCGGCGGGGTCGAATGGCGCGCCAAGCTCACCGCGGCGGCGGCCCGCGAGCTCGGTCTCGAGCCCGGCCAAGCGGTCTGGCTGGTGATCAAGACCCACTCGCTGCGCCGCCTGCGCTGATCAAGCCGCCGTCGGACCCAAGATCGTTGACTGGGCCAATCATGCTTCGACATAATCGATGCCCAAAAAACAGACCGCGGAGGGAGCGATCGATGATGAAGTCCCATGTCCGAGGGTGGCTCCAAAAAACGGCGTTGTTGGCACTGGTGTTTTCACTTTGCTTTGGGTCGACCAGCTCCGCCGGTCCGTGCGACGATTGCTTCGATCTTTGCCCGCCTCCCGAATTCTGCGGTTTCCTGTCGTACCTCTGCCTCTGCGGTTGCTTCTTCTTGGAGGATTGCCCGGTGCCTTTCTTCTGCTTTTTTTTCAGAGATGAAACCGCCTCGGCCCTGCGGGAAGTTCGAGATCGAGTCTTGAATCTGGACCCCACCGGTCGAGAGCTGGTGGAGCTTTACTACCAGCTCGGCCCCTACCTGGTCCAAGAGCTGCGCGCCAAGCCCGAGCTTCGAAGCCACGTACACCTGTTGGAGCGATTGCTGAACATGGTGAACCAGAGGCTCGAAACCGGCGCGACGGCTTGGAGCGAGGTGGATCGCCGGGAGGTCCTGGACTTCTTCCGGAACCTCGATCCGCAACCTGGAACCGAGTGGCAGGAGCTGGTTTCGCGCCTGGAGCAGATCCTGAACGACGACGGAGCTCTGGCCCGGCTTGGTTTGGTTCTGAGCCGTCAGGGAGAAACGTTCACGCCCCTGGTTTCCTACATCGACCTATTGCCGTCGGGACCGAATCAGATGGCGGCGGTCGAGGTGGTCGGCAATGTCTCGGGAGCCGACCTGCAGGTCGGCACGGTCGAGATTCCGCTGCCGCCGGGCTTTGTTTTCTTGGGGCTGCCGGCGAGCGACGCTATCGGCAGTTTGAGCACCGAGGTGGCGGGGAGCATGGCGATTCGGACCAGCCAAGGTCAGGCGTACGTCGACACCAACGGCAACGGATCGTACGAGGGGTTCTTCGATATCCCGATTCAGGTGGCCGCGGACCGGCTCAGCGTGATCTTCAATGCCGGAGGCGATGCGAATCCCTCGGTCAGCTCGTTTCCCGGTGCACCGCGGTTGACATTGACTCTGTCTCTGAACTCGGGCCTGTTCCAGAATCCGGCTGCTTCCGCTGCACTCGGCATCCCGGTGACCTATTTCATTCGCTCGGTCAACGCCTCCACCGGGCAGACCACCAACCCGACCTTCACGGTCGAGAATACGGTTCCGGTGACGATCACGGACCTCACGGGTCGCGTGATCGCGGATCCTCCGGTGGTGGGGTTGGGGAGCGCACCGAGCCTGACCGCGCGGCTCAACAACTCCGGAGCGGCTCGGTCGGCCGATCTGTATCTGGGCATCCTGCGGCCCGATGGAGCGCTGTTCACGCTCAACGGGGCCCTGCAATGGACGCAGCAGATCGGCCCGGTACTTTCCAATCTCGGCGTGCCGGCGGGGTTCAGCTTGGAGGACGTGGCGCTGCCCGCGGACGGCGTGTTCACGCTGGCCGGAGACTACGAGCTGCTGTTCGCCACCACCGCGCCCGGGACGTTCAACTTCATCAGCTTGACGACCACGAGAGCGCGGGTGGAATAGTCGCTGCGGCCGCCTCGGCTTGGGTTCGTGACTTGCGCGCTCGCGCGCGCGGCGGCCGCGCCGCGGCGCCGAGCCGCGAGGGCCGGTTGGAGAACAGCACCAGATCGCGGCCGGGGTCTTTGACCCGTTCGGGCCGCAGCAGGTTTTCGGCCCGCGGCATGTAGGGGGTGCGGCGCTCCAGCAAGGTCAGGTCGAGCTCGGGGTGCAGCGAGCGCACCCGATCGAAGCCCTCGGCGTCGGTGATCACGAAGGTCAGCCGTCTGGCCTGCAGCCGATCGAGCAGCAGCTCCATCCCGCGCAGCTCTTCGATCGGGCGATGGATGTACCACATCAGCGCCGGCTGCTCCTGCTCGAATAGGATGACCCTCGGATTGGGCGGGGTCTTGCGGTGCGCGCGGGCCGCGAGCTCCCGGTGGATTCGATGCGCCAGCACCGGCACCGGCTTGGTGCGCTCGTATTCCGGCAGGATGCGCTCGATCACCGCCAGGTAGAACACGATCGCGCTGCAGGCCAGCGCCCACGGCGCCGCCACCCGCAGGCGCAGGCGCAGCAGCAGCAGCGCCAGGCCGCCGATCAGGAGCGCCAGCGCTGGCAGATAGGCCGGCGGATCCTTGGCTTCCAACACCAGATGAGAGTGCAGCGCCGCGACCGCGGCCAAGACCAGCAGCGCCAGTCCGGTCAGATCCCAGCACAGCTTGAGCCAACGGCGCTTGAGCCGGGTGCCGATCAGGATCGCGTCGGCGGTGAGCGCCGCGGCCGGCGGGAACAGCGGCAGCAGATAGTGCGGCAGCTTGTAGGCCCCCAGCGAGAAGAATCCGAAGGTGAACAGGACCGCAATCAGAAGCAGCAGGCGCGGCTCTTCGGTCTTTTGCAGCAGCCGGCGCCAGCGTCCGAGGTGGAGCACCAGGGCGGCGAGCAGCGGCAGGGTCCAAGGCAGAGAATCGCTCAGCAGCACCGGCACGAAGTAGGTGATCGGCCGGGGCCGGAAGGATGGATCCAAGTAGCGCTGCAGGTTGTCGCCGATGAAAAAGTAGTCGAAGTAGGCTCGGCCATGGATCCACAGCATCAGTGCATACCAGGGCAGACCGATCAGCACGAACACAGCGGCCGCGCCAAGCCACGGAAAGTTCTTCAGCTCCTGCCAGCGGCGCCCCAACGCAATCGCGATCAGCGGCGGCGCAGCCAGCAGCGCCAGCGCCACCGGTCCTTTGGCCAGAAAGCCGAGCGCCGCCGCCAGCGCCAGCAGCAGAGCGGGCGCTCGGCGCTGTGGCTGCTCCAGCCAGCGCGCGGCGGCGAGCCAGCCGAGCGCGACCGCGAAGCACAGCGGCGCATCGGTTAGCGCGATCCGATGCCAGGCGACGAAGCGAAAAGAGGTGGCGGCGATCAGCAGCGCCAGGATGCCGGCGCGATGCCCGGCCAGCAGCCGGCCCATGCGGTAGGTCACCCACAGGGTGGCCAGCGCCAGAATCGCCACCGGGATCCGGGCCGCCAGGACGCTGACGTCGAGCAGCCGATACGAGATCAGGATCATCCAGTAGAGCAGGATCGGCTTGTCGAAGCGCGGCCGCCCATTCCACCACGGCGTGATCAGGTCATGGCGCTCCAGCATCGCGCGCGCCGAGGCGGCAAAGCGCGGCTCGTCCGGATGCCACAAGCTGGCGGTGCCGAGCTGATAGAAAAACAGCGGCGCCAGCAAGGTCAGCAGCAGGAGGGCCGCGAGCAACTCGTGCTTTTTCATCGACCGCGCTCCAGCGCGGCGCGCAGCAGGCGCTGAACGATGCGTACAACCGCGCGCCGGTGCCCGAGCTCGTAAAGCCGGCTCAGGCCAGGGGCGGAGTTGACCTCGAGCAGGGTGGCGGCGGACATCGGAGCGCTCAGAGAGGGGATCTTAAGGTCGATCCCGGCATAGGGTAAGTCGAGCAGCTTGGCGACCGCGCCGGCCCAGCGGGTCGCTCCGGCGCCGAGCGCGGCGGGCTCGAGCAGCTTGGCGGTGGCGCCGCGAGAGAGGTTGGCGGCGGTATCGTCGAGCACGGCGCGTTGACCGCGGCGCAGAACGCTGCGCAGAGTGAGATCTTGGGCGCGCAGACAGCGGCCGAGCTGATTGCGATCGAGTGGAACCAGAGCGCGCGCTCGGCCCTGGCGTCGAAACGCCGCGATCAGCGCCTGCATCGTCCGGCGCCCGTCGCCGATCACCTGCGGCGGATCGCGCCGCAGCGCGAGCAGGAGCTCGCCGTCCAGCACCAGCAGGCGCAGCTCGATGCCTGCGATCGGCCGTTCGACCACGAAGGCGAACTCGCGTTCGGTCGGCAGCTCGAAAATGGCGCGCGCCGCCGCGTCGAGCTCGGCCGGGCCATGGACCCGGCGCACGCCGATTCCCTGGCTCAACGAGTTGGGCTTGACGTAGACCGGATAGCCGAGACGCCGCGCGTAGCGCCGCGCGGCGGCCAGATCGCGGCCGCGGGCGTAGTCGACCTTGCGAAAAAAGCCGCGGCGGAAGAAAACCTGCCCTTCCGGTACCTTGAAACCGGCGCGCGCCAGC
This sequence comes from Acidobacteriota bacterium, assembly GCA_036398155.1. GTDB lineage: Bacteria > Acidobacteriota > DASWHO01 > DASWHO01 > DASWHO01 > DASWHO01. The sequence continues at coordinate 7,287 of DASWHO010000330.1, read as the reverse complement.
AGGGCGCGGGTATGCGCCTTGTCGCCGGCGATGCGCGCCGCGGCCAGCGAGTTGAGCGGCAGGATATGCTGGTAGACCAGCCGCCGGCGCCGGCCGCGGACCAGCTCGAGCAGGTAGCCGGTCTCGCGATCGAGCACCCGTGCCCGGATCGGGAGACCGCGCGCGGCGCGCAGCAGGATTCGGGTCGAGCTGGGATACGGGTAGGAACGCGCCATGACGAAGGGGGCGGCCGGGACGGCGCGGCCGAGCTACCAGAGCTGGCCTTGCGAATCGCGCAGCCGCGCCCGCGCCGCGGGCGAGAGCACGCCGAGGTATTCGCGCGCCCGCATGGTTGCGACCCGTCCGCGCGGCGTCCGATCCAGGAAGCCGACCTGGAGCAAGAACGGCTCGTAGACGTCTTCGATGGTGTCGGGCTCCTCTCCGATCGCCGCCGCCACCGTATTGAGGCCGACCGGTCCGCCGCCGAACTTGTGGACGATGGTGGTGAGGATCTTGCGGTCGAGCTCGTCGAAGCCGTGATCGTCGACCGCCAGCAGCTTGAGCGCCGAGGTCGCGACTGCGCCGTTGATCCGGCCGTCGGCGCGCACCTGCGCGAAGTCGCGCACCCGGCGCAGCAGCCGGTTGGCGATCCGCGGGGTACCGCGAGATCGGCGCGCGATCTCGGTCGCCCCTTCCGGATCGAGCTCGGTCTGGAGCAGCCCGGCGCTGCGAGCCAGGATCTGCTCGAGCTCAGAGGTGGTGTAGAACTCGAGACGGTGCACGATGCCGAAGCGGCTGCGCAGCGGCGAGGTCAAAAGGCCCTGGCGGGTGGTCGAGCCGATCAAGGTGAACGGCTTGAGCGGGATCGATACCGAGCGCGCCGAAGGTCCTTGTCCGATGATGATGTCGAACTTGAAATCCTCCAGCGCCGGATAAAGCGACTCCTCGACGATCACCGGCAGGCGGTGGATTTCATCGATGAACAAGACGTCGCGCTCTTCCAGGTTGGTAAGGATGGCGGCGAGGTCCCCGGGCCGCTCGACCGCCGGTCCGGAGGTCGAGCGCACCTGTACCCCCATTTCGTGCGCGACCACGTAGGCCAGCGAGGTTTTGCCGAGCCCCGGCGGGCCGTAGATCAGGACGTGGTCGAGCGCCTCGCCGCGCGCCCGCGCCGCGGCGATCGCGACCTCCAGATTGAGCCGCACCGGCTCCTGGCCGACGTACTCCTCGAGCCGCTGAGGCCGCAGATTGCGGTCGAGGGCCAGGTCCTCGGGCGAGGTCGCCGGCCCCACCAGCCGCTCCGGGGTCCCAGGGTTGGGCTTCTTGGCCGCCACGCCGGTTCAGTATAGACCTTCTCTGTTTTCGTTGTGCACCGGCACCGTGCCACATGGGCGCCCTGCGCGAGGTTGGAGACGCACCTGGATTCCGGCTTGCGCCGGAATGACGGAAAGCCGGCGCTAGATCCGCCGCCGGGCCTACCGGCCCAGGCCGCGGAGCGCCTTGCGCAAGGCATTCTCCAGCCGGCGGTCGCCCTCCGGCTCTGCGGCCAGCGCCTTGTCGGCGCTGGTTTCGGCGTCGCTCTTGCGGTAGCCGAGATTGACCAGCGCCGAGACCAGATCGTCGCGCACGCTGTCGGCCGGCGCGAGCGGAGCGGCCGGCGCGACCGGACCGAGCTTGAGCTCCAGCATTTTGTCGCGCAGCTCGAGGATCAACCGCTCCGCGGTTTTGCGCCCCACGCCCGGGATCCGCGTCAGCCGCTCCAAGCGCGCCTCGCTCAGCGCCGCGACCAGCTCGTCCGGCGGGGTGCCCGACAGGATCGTGACCGCGAGCCGTGGACCGATGCCGCTCACGGTGATCAAGCGCTCGAACAGCAGCTTCTCCAGCGAGGTGCCGAAGCCGAACAGCTGCAGCGCGTCCTCGCGCACGTGGGTGTGGATCAAGAGATCGACCTTGCCGCCGTCGTCGGGCAGCTCGTAGAAGGTCGAGAGCGGGATTTGAATGTCGTAGCCGACGCCGCCGACGTCGACCACCAGGCGCCCTGGCAGCTTTTGCAGCAGCGTGCCGCGAATCCGACCGATCACTCGGCGCGCTCCAATCGGCTCTGGAAGCTGGCGACCGCGGCATGACACAGCGCGACCGCCAGCGCGTCGGCGGCGTCGAGCGGCCGCGGCGGGCTGGGCAGCGACAGCAGCCTGGTCACCATCATCTGGACCTGCTCTTTTTCGGCCCGGCCGTAGCCGACCAGCGCTTTCTTGATTTCCATCGGGGCGTATTCGAAGGTGGGCACCCCCGATTCGGCGGCGGCGAGCAGCACCACGCCGCGCACGTGACCGAGGGCCAGCGCGCTGCGGGCGTTCTTGGCGTGGAACAGCGATTCGACCGCGGCGCAATCGGGACGGTGGCGTTCGAAGATCTCGAGCAGGCCGCGATAGACTACTAGGAGCTTCTCGGCCAGCGGCGCCGCCGGTGGCGGCCGCAGCACGCCGTAATCGAGCGCCCGCGAGGTTCGGACATCACCCGCGATCAGACCGTATCCGGTGACGGCGCTGCCGGGATCGACGCCCAGGATCCGCAACCGTTTGCCGCCGGCCGATCAGGCGAGCTGCTGCATCGCGGCCACGGTGGCATCGTCGAGCTCGAGATTGGTCCAGACGTTCTGGACGTCGTCGTGCTCCTCGAGCACTTCGGTCAGCCGGACCACCTGCTGTGCCACTTTGGGCTCGACCTTGAGGTGGTTGGACGGCACCATCGCGAGCTGGCTCTCGGCAACCGCAATCTCGGCCTTACGGAAGGCTTCGAGCACGCGATCGAAATCTTCCGGCCGGGTATAGACCTCGTAGCAGCCCTCGTCTTCGGAAATGTCTTCGGCGCCGGCGTCCAGGGCGACCGACATCACCTTGTCTTCCTCGGCGGCGCCGCGATCGATCGCGATATAGCCGCGCTTGTTGAACATCCAGGCGACGCAGCCGCTTTCGCCGAGGTTGCCGCCGTTCTTGCCGAACAGGTGACGGATCTCCGATACCGTGCGGTTGCGGTTGTCGGTCAGCACCTCGACCAGCAGCGCCACCCCACCGGGAGCATAGCCTTCGAAATGCGCTTCCTCGTAATGCACGCCCTCGAGCTCGCCGGTGCCCTTCTTGATCGCGCGCTCGATGTTGTCGGATGGCATGTTCTCGGCTTTGGCGTCTTGGATCGCGCGCCGCAGCCGCGGATTGCCGTCGGGATCCCCACCGCCCATCCGGGCGGCGACGGTGATCTCCTTGATCAAGCGGGTGAAGATCCGGCCGCGCTTGGCGTCCACCGCCGCCTTGACGTGCTTGACCTTAGACCACTTCGAATGCCCCGACATGACCTAGCCTGGCGGCGGATAGGGCACCGTCTGCGTCGTTGGGCTCACTCGGCCTCCTCCAGCGTACCTTTTAGTACGCTTCCGTCGGCCTCGCTTCGCCCGCCTCGCATCCGGCACCCTCTCCACCGCCCACTGTGCCGTGCTGGCCCCTATCATATCTCTCCCTTCGCGCGCCTCGCATCTGACGGCATCTCCGCCGCCCTGCAGGCTGTGCGAACAGTGCTGGAGCGACTGCCCAAACTTGACTCGGGACTCATGTTGGCTGAGAGACAAGAATAGCACGGGCGGCCGGTTGGCACCAGGCCCTTGGCTGCTGCGCTGCTGCGGCCGCTGGTGGGGAACCTGCGATCCATTCTGGACGTCTGAGGTTATATTGGTTGCTTCGGTCCTGAGATAGGACCTCCAGGGCGCCCGGGTGACCGCCTAGTGCGGCCGGGCGCCTTTTTCTTGCCCGAGAACGGTTCTCAGGGTGGGGGTGTCCAGGTTGCCTCCGGAGATCACCACCACCACGTCGCCAGTTGGCTTGGCGGTCTTGCCGAAAAGCAGCGCCGCCAGGGCGGCGGACCCGGAAGGCTCGGCCAGAATCTGATCGCTGTCGATGAGCTCGACGATCGCGGCGGCGATCTCCGCCTCGCTCACCAGCGCGATCCGCTCGACCCGTTCGCGCACGATCGGAAAGGCGGTCCGGCCGAAGCCGCCGGCGAGCCCATGGGCCAGGGTCGGCTCGTGATCGTAGGGATCGATCGCGTGGCCGCGCTGCAAGGACAGCAGCGCCGAAGGCGACGCGGCTGGATTGACCCCGATCACCTTGGCCTGCGGCCGCAGCGTGGTGACCGCCAGGGCGATCCCGGCGATCAGCGCGCCGCCTCCGACCGGCACGATAACCGTGCTCACCGTGTCGAGCTGGCGGGCGATCTCGAGGCCGCAGGTGCCTTGGCCGGCGACCACCGCCGGATCGTCGTAGGCCGAGACGAACACGGAGCCGGTTTTTTCCGCGTGCGCCAGCGCCGCCTGCTGCGCCGCTTCGAAGGTGTCGCCGATCCGGTGCACTTCGATCGAGAAGGCGCCCAGCTTGGCGAGCTTGGCCGGCGAGGCGTTGGCCTGCACGAAGATCGTGGCGCGCTCGATGCCCAGGGTCTTGCAGGCGTAAGCGACACCGAGTGCGTGGTTGCCGGCCGAGGCCGCCACCACCCCGCGGCGGAGCTCGGCGGGGTTGAGCGAAAGGATCTTGTTGAGCGCGCCGCGGGGTTTGAACGATCCGGTGTGCTGGCGGTTTTCCTGTTTGAGCCAGACCGGCGCGCCGATCCGCCGGCTCAGGAGCGGCGAGTGGGTCAGCGGCGTCTGCAGCACATGGGGTCCGATCCGCTCACGGGCGGACTCGAGATCGGCGAACGAAACCGCTGCGGTGGCCATCGGCTCAAGCAAAACTAGACAAGGGTTTCGCCCTTGATATCCGCCCGCAGATTACCAAATCGGGTGGCATGAGCCACTACGGCTACTGCAGTGCCGCCAAAGCCGACTCGACGGCAGGCTGATTGGGATCGAGTCGGAGCGAATCCTCGAAGGCCTGGCGCGCTCCCTCATGATCGCCGGCTTGACGCAAAACGTCGCCGAGCGCGTTGAGCAAGGTGGGTGAAGATACCGAGCTGGCCGCAATCGCGGCGCGATAGCTCGCGGCGCTGGCTTGGAAGTCGCCTTTGTGGGAGAGCGCATAGGCGATGGTCGCCAGCACTTCGCTGTCGGGCTCGCCTTCGGCGCCGAGCCGCTTCAAAGCCGCGATCGCGGAATCAAGCTCGCCGGCGCGGAGCTGCACTTTGGCGCTCAGCAGCCGCGCGGCGGTCGAGCCCGGCTCGAAAGCCAGCGCGTTCTCGGCGTGGAAGCGAGCCTGATCCAGGTTGCCGGCCAGCAGGTGTTGCTGCGCGATCTCGAGGTGGAATTGGGCCGGGCTCTCGACCGCCGGCGCAAACGCTTCCAGCGTCCCGACCGGCGGCTCCGACTCCACGATCTCGAAAGCGCCGCTGCTGGCCACGCTGCGCCCGTCCGACGCTCGCAGCTGAATTTGGAGTTGGTAGCCGCCCGCCGCCAGGGTCGAGCTGTCGAGCGGCCGCAGCACCGGGATCGACCCGCGCGGGCCGACCTGGGGATGGCCCAGCTGGTCCTGACCGGTCCACACCACCGCGCCGCCCTTGAGCAATTCGTAGCGCAGCGAATAGCTCGATGCGCGGTCGGTATCGGCGATTTCGAGAAAGGCGAACAGCGGCTGGCCGGGCGCAAAGCCCTGATCGGCTTCGGGCTGGAGCCGCAACCGGTCGCAGCGCAGCGGCTCGGGCTGATAGGGACCGGGTGTGCCCTCGATGGTGCGCGGCAGGCCGCCGAAGCTGGGCGGAGTCAGGCTCAGGCTGCCGCCTTCGGCCGGCACGGTGAACGGCTGCCGCAGATGCCCGACCGATCCGTCGGTGTAGTTGCGGACCAAGAGATCCAGCACGTAGTCGCCCGGCAGCAGAAAAGCGCGGGCCGCGTAGCGCAGCGGAAAGCGGCGCGCGGACTCGAACTCGGCGGCGCTGAAATCGAACGCCGCGCTGTCCTGGATCGACTTGACCACCATGCCCTGCGCCGCTTCGATCCGGCCGCTGAAATCGACCCGCAGATAGGTGCGCTCTTCCTCCTCGCGGGCGGTCAAGGCGTCGGGCGGAATCTCGACCACCAGATCGACTTGATACTCCAGGTCGCGGCCGTGGGTGATGACGGCCGCGCCGCGCATCGAGAACGGATCCTTGAAGGTGTAGCGGGTTTCGATCCGGCTTTCGAGCCGCGAGCCGAAACGCTCCTCGCGCTCGAGCGGCGCCTGGCGCAGCCGGAACAGCACCTCCTCGGAAGCGAGCGGATTAAAGCCCGGCGCAATGCCGACCATCGCTTCTTTCAGCTCCATCGAGAGCCTCGGGTTGCCAGCCAGGGCGCGCTCCAGCTCGAGCCGGTAGCGCGGATTCTCGAACGAAGCCTGCAAGCGGCCGATTGGGGTGAGCTCGCGCGGCCCGTCGAAGGCCGGGCTGTAGAGACGGTATTCCCCCGCCCCCTTGCGCTTGAAGAACATCAGCCGCAGCGAGGGCGGCAGGCCCGGCGCATCGAGCCGATCGTAGTACCAGATTTCATAGGGGTAGAAATCCGCCGAGCTGGGCTCGACCAGGATGTCATCGGGCGGTCCGAGCGCGACGTAGATGCGGCCGCGCTCGGTGAGACGGCCGCGGCGCGGCGTTTCGCCGCCGAACTTGCGATCGGCTTCGAGCAGCAGCCGCTCGTAGTTCTCGCGGTATTCGTTGAGCGGGCTCTCGGGGATCGGATCGCGGCGGCGCCAAAAACGTTCGATGAAAGTGTCGAGCTGCTCGGGACTCGAAAGCGCCACGAACTCCTCGCGCTCCTCGAGCGTGATGATCGGCTCGGCCACCTGGCGCAGCCAGTCGCGGTAGAACTCCGGCAGCGCGTCTTCCTTGCCGGCCCCCACCGGGCCGGAAACGAGGGCGGCCAGCAGTGCTGCGGCGACGCGCCGAGCCCAGGCGCGCCGCAAGCCTCCCGCGCGGCGCGGTCGGTTCGGGTCCGGCGATAAGGGTGTCATGGTTCGCAGCGACGCGGGTTCGGCGCCGCCGCGAGGGTGATCTTTTTGGGTCTGGAAGGCAAGAATAGAGCTCATGCATAGCTTGTCCATGGGCGCCCTTCGGCCGCCCATGCCACCCGATCTGCAATCCCGAGGCGAATATCAACAGAAGCCCTTGGTCGGCCGAATCCATCCAAGGCGGGCGAGGCGCTCGCTGCGCCGGCGGCATATCGGGACGGCGCTGGCACTCGCGCTTGTTTTCGGCTGCTCCCGACCCCAGCCCGATGTCGTCCTGATATCGATCGACACGCTGCGCGCCGATGCCCTGGGCTGCTACGGCCGGCGCGCTTCCTCTGCCCCCCATCCCTCG
>DASWHO010000329.1:0-14735 GCA_036398155.1 Acidobacteriota bacterium | reverse complement strand
CCCATGCCACCCGATTCGTGATTCCCGGAGCCCACTCCCATGCCACCCGAACCAAGTATTTCCATCACAAGCCAATGCCACCCGGTCTAGTGATTCCCACCACAAGCCCATGCCACCCGTTTTGGTTGATGCTTTTCTACCTGGGTGGCATGGGTGGCCGAAGGCCGCCCATGGACGACCTCACTGTAAGCATGGAGCCTCACACAAGAGTGAACATCCCGACAGGTGCGGGCGCCGGCTTCCGTGCTATGGTAGGTGCATGCGAGCTCTGGTCCGGTTCGGCTGGCTGGCTGCGCTTTTGACCACGGCGGGAGCGCTCTCGGCTCAAGTCAACGGGCGCGGCGGCACGCTCAAGGGCAGCGTCAAAGGGCCCAACGGCGATCCGATCCCAGGGGCCTCGGTTTCGGTCGCCGATCCCGACGGATCCGGCGGGCTGAAGATCACTTCCACCGACGGCGACGGCTGGTTCGCCTTCGGCAAGCTCGAGACCGGCACTTATCGCGTGACCGCAACCGTCCCCGGATCCCGGCTCTCCGGCCAGGTCGAGGCTTCGGTGCGCGCGCCTTTCGCCGCCGTCAGCCATGTGACTCTGACCCCCGAACCCGAGAGCCGCGCGCCCGCCAGGGCCCAACCGGTCGCCATGGTGTCCGGCGCCGGCTCGGGACCGGCTCGGCTCGCCGGAGAGGTGATGGATCGCGGCGCGCGCCCGCTCGCCCGCGTCCTGATCCAACTGCGCCGCGAGGACGGCGCCGGACCCGGAACCACGCTGGCGACCGGCAGCGACGGCCGCTTCGAGCTGACCGATCTCGATCCGGGCCGCTACTCGCTCTACGCGCACCGGACCGGCTACAGCGACATTCTGGCCTCGGAGCTGGAAATCGGCGCCCAGCCGTCCGAACAGGTCTCGCTGGTGCTGGTGCCGTTCAGCCTCGACATCAAAAGCGAGCTCGCCGCGCTCAGCGCCGCCGCCGACCGCCTGCTGCCGATCGAAGCCGGCGCCAAGCTGGAGTTTCTATCGCGCGGCTACGCCCTGCCGGCGCCGCCCGAGCGCGAAGAGTAAGCTGCCGCTCCCGGCGCGGCTTGGGCCAGCAGCGCGCCGCGTTTCTCAGCGCGCCGGGTAATAGGTCGGAACCAGGCGAACCATAAGCCCGTAGAGGTTCATCACCAAGAGCCCCATCGCCACGGCGAAGCCGGTCAGAATGCGACCGCGCGGTTGCAGGCTCTGCCACAGGCCCCAACAGCCGAAGACCGCCCAAGCGCTGAGCACGGGAAACAGGTAGCGCCCCTGCGGCTGGAGCTCGGCCAGGTTGAGACGCAGAACGGCAACCGCGGCGACCACCAAGCTGATCCCAAGCACTAGAATGCCATTTCGTTCCGCGCTCTTGATCGAGCGCCGTTGCAATCTCAAGACCTGAACAACCGTCAGCAGCGCGCCGCCAAGCCACGCAGCAAAACACGGCATGCTGATGCGGAGCGGGATGCCGATCACGCTATTCCATCCGAAGCGCCCGTAGAACGATTCGACGAAAGTGACCCGCAGCCACCTCGACCAAGACGACAGGATCTCGGGCTCCGCTCCGACCGGCAGGTAGTCGCCGAACAGCACCCCGAGCGCCTCGCGGGCCTGTGGAAAGGCCGCATAGTACGTACCGACGATCGCGCCCGCCGGAATCGCGAGCGTGGCGAGGGATCGGATCCAGAGCCGAGCCGAGCGGCGATCGGCCAGCAGGATCGCCATCGCGGGGGTGGCCGCCATGTAGATGAAGGTGTATTTCATCAGCAGCCCGAGGCCGAGCCAAGCGCCCATTTGGAGCGCCTGCCGGCGTTTCGGCTCGCTCGACGGCGCCGCCACGACATAGGAAACCGACAGCGCCAGCAGCCAGGCGGCGGCCGCGTTCGCGACCGTATCGCTGCGGATGGACGCATTGATGAAGAGGAACTGCGGCAGCAGCGCCACCGCGGTTGCCGCCGCGATCCCCAGCGTCCTGCTCTCGCGATGCAGGCAGGCTCCAATCCGATAGGCCGCGCCGATGACGGCCAGCCCCCAGAGACTGCTGAGCAGCCGCAACGCGAGTATCCCCTCGATGCCGTCCCACACCCGTCCGATTCGCGGATCGGAAAGCTCGAAGAGGTACGGACTGGGCGGTTCGCCGCGCGCTCGGACCGGTGGGATCGCGGCCGGAAGGTGCTGTGGGGCGATCCGTTCGATCAGGGCATAGGCCAGCGCGCCGGGCGCGTAGCCGAGCGCGGGTTGATACCAGACGTACTCGTGGTTGAGCTTCGGGTTGCCGAGCTCGAATTGCTGCGGCCGCTCCGGGGGCCGCCAGGTTTGCGCCAGGCGGCGGGTGTAGAGGTAATGCGCCGGCTCGTCCGGCGTTTCCCACGGCGGGGTCAGGAACGCGTACGAGGCCGACAGCGCGAGGTAGACCAAACCCACGCCGGCAAGCCAAAGCGCCGTGCCCTTGCGATCGTCGAGCTCGATCCGACTCATTCCAAGGCTCCTACTGGCTCGAGCTCTTCGCTTCGCTCGGGCCCGCCTTGGGCTCGAACAGCTTGAAGCGCATCAGCCCGCTGCGGTGCAGCAATACCTGGATCAACACCCGGAGGTTCTCGATGCCATAGCGCAGGCTGCGGCGAAAGTTGATCGAGGAGGCCTCGGCGAAATAACGCGTCGGGATCGGAACGTCTCCGATCTTGAAGCCATGATGAACCGCCTGCGCCAGCATTTCGATATCGAAGATGAAATCGTCCGAATTCGATTCATAGTTGAGGGTCTCCAGCACCGTGCGCTTGAAAACCCGAAACCCGGAGTGGAAATCGCCCAGGTTCTGACCCAGCACCACATTGTCGAGGATGGTCAACACCCGATTGGAGACGTACTTGTATATCGGCATCCCGCCGCTGAGCGTTTCGCGCCGGGTGCGGACCCGGTTTCCGATGATGATGTCGCAGATGTCATGGGCCAAGAAGCTGACCGCCGCCGGGATCACCCTGGGGTCATACTGATAGTCGGGGTGCAGCATCACCACGATATCCGCACCCTTGCTCAGCGCCAATCGATAACCGGTTTTCTGGTTGGCGCCGTAACCCTGGTTGCGCTGGTGCTGAACCACCGTGAGACCGAGCTGCCTGGCAAGCTCGACGGTGCGGTCCGAGCTGCAGTCATCGGACAGAATGATCTCATCGACCACCTGCTCAGGCAGGTCGTGAACGGTGCGCTCCAGGGTCCGCTCGGCGTTGTAGGCCGGCATGACGACAACGATCTTGGGCCGCTGGGTCATGCGACCTCGGCGTCAGCAACCGGCCGCGCCGTCCGGACCGGGATGCCGATTTTCATCGGCGCGCGGCCAGCACCGACTCGACCGCGCTGCCGATCTGCGCCGGGCTGTCGACCACCGTGACCCCGGCCGCGCGCAGCGCCGCGACTTTTTCACCGGCGCCGCCCTGCCCGCCGCTGATGATCGCGCCGGCATGCCCCATGCGGCGCCCCGGCGGCGCGGTGCGGCCGGCGATGAACGCCACCACCGGCTGCATGCCGCGGCGCTGGATGAACTCGGCGGCCTGCTCTTCGGCGCTGCCGCCGATCTCGCCGATCATCACCACCGCGTCGGTCTCGGCGTCGTCGGCGAACAGCGCCAAAGCATCGACGAACGAGGTCCCGATCAGCGGATCGCCGCCGATCCCGATGCAAGTCGACTGCCCCAGCTTGCGGGCGCTGAGCTGGCCGACCGCCTCGTAGGTCAAGGTGCCGCTGCGCGAGACCACCCCGACCCGCCCGGGCAGGTGAACGAAGCCGGGCATGATCCCGACCTTGGCGAGTCCCGGGCTGATCACCCCGGGGCAGTTGGGCCCGACCAAACGCGAGGGCCGATCCTCGAGGTAGGTCAGCACCCGCAGCATGTCGAGCGTCGGGATCCCTTCGGTGATGCAGATGATCAGCTCGACGCCGGCCTCGGCCGCCTCCATGATCGCATCAGCGGCATAAGCCGGCGGCACGAAGATGCAGCTGGTGTTGGCGCCGGTTTCGCGGACCGCGGCGGCCACCGAATCGAACACCGGCACGCCCTCGTGTTGGGTTCCGCCCTTGCCCGGCACCGCGCCGGCGACCACCTGGGTGCCGTACTCGAGCATCTGGCGGCTGTGGAAGCTACCCTCCTTGCCGGTCAACCCTTGGACCACCAGCCGGGTCTCCTTTCCGACCAGGATGCTCATGCCGCCCTCCCCGCCGCCGCCACCACTTTGGCGGCCGCGTCCTGGAGATCCTCGGCGATCACGAACTCGAGCGCGGACTCGCGCAGCAGCCGGTTGGCCTCCTCGGAGTTGGTGCCGGCAAGGCGTATGACCACCGGCACCTGGACCTCGACCTTTTCGAGCGCCGCGATCACGCCCTGCGCGACCCGGTCGCAGCGCACGATCCCGCCGAAGATATTGATCAGGACCGCGCGCACGTTGGCGTCGCTCATCAGGATTTGAAACGCGTGCGCCACGCGCTCGACGTCGGCCGCGCCGCCGACGTCGAGAAAATTGGCCGGCATCCCGCCGGCGAGCTGGATGATGTCCATGGTCGCCATCGCCAGGCCGGCACCGTTGACCATGCAGCCGATCGTGCCGCTCAGCTTGATGTACGAGAGATGATGGCGGCTGGCTTCGACCTCGAGCGGCTCCTCCTCTTCGAGGTCGCGCAAGGTGGCGAGATCGGGATGGCGGTAGAGCGCGTTGTCGTCGAGGTTGAGCTTGGCGTCCAGCGCCAGCAGGCGGCCGTCTTTGGTGACGATCAGCGGGTTGATCTCGACCAGCGAAGCGTCGCAGGCGACCAGAAGCTGCAGCAGGCCGCGGACCAAACCGGCGCCGGCCTTGGCCTGCTCGCCGCGCAGCTCGAGGCCGGCAAACAAGCGGCGGAGCTGGAAATCGAGCACGCCCAAGTTCGGGTCGACCCATTCTTTGAGAATCTTCTCGGGACTGACGCGGGCCACTTCCTCGATATCCATGCCGCCGGCGGCGCTGGCCACCACCACCACCGCGCGCCGGGCGCGATCGATCAGCGCACTTAGATAGAGCTCGCGGTCGATCGCCAGCCCTTCCTCGACCAGAAGCTTGCGGACGATCTTGCCCTCGGCGCCGGTCTGCGGGGTGACCAACTTCATCCCCAGCATCGAGCCGGCCAGGCGCTCGGCTTCCTTCGGGTCCTCCGCCAGCTTGATCCCGCCGCCTTTGCCGCGACCGCCGGCGTGGACCTGGGCCTTGAGCACGATTTTGGACGGCGCGAAAGCCTCGGCCGCCGCGCGCGCCTCGACCGGGTTCTTGGCCAGCATGCCGCGGGGGGTGGGGATCCCGTAGCGCCGCAGGATCTCCTTCGCCTGATACTCGTGAACGTTCATGAACCCCTCTCAATCGAATTTTCGAGGGATCACCTTATCACGCAGCGCCCACCCGCTCCACAAGGTCATGCTCTCGCATCCGGGTGGCATGGGTGGCCGCAGGCCGCCCATGGACGAGCTGGGTGAGCAGCGATCGATCACTTTTTCGCAGGAGTCGCCTTGACCATGGGCTTGCTCCGCACGCCCATGCCACCCGACTTGGTTGCTCCCTAGCACCCATGCCACCCGACTTGGCTGCTCCCCGGCCCGCCCAAGGGTGCCGTGGGCAAGCTCTGCTTTGCCCACGGACAACTTTGGACGCGCGAACCACGTAGCCATCACGGAAAGCTTGGTACAGGCTGCAGTTGCCGGCCCAGGGTGGAGGCCAGCGCGCGCAGCTCGGCCATCACGCCCTCGAATCCCTGCAGGCCGAGCGACTGGGCGCCGTCCGACAGCGCGCGGTCGGGATCGTGGTGCACTTCGATCATCAGGCCGTTGCAGCCGACCGCCAGCGCGGCCCGCGCCAGCGGCCCGACCTGGTCGCGCCGGCCGGTGCCGTGGCTCGGATCGACCACGATCGGCAAGTGGCTGAGCTCTTGAACCACCACCACGGCCGACAGATCGAGCGTGTTGCGCGAGTGATCGGCGAAGGTGCGCACGCCGCGCTCGCACAGGACCACCTGGCGGTTGCCCTCGGCCAAAAGGTACTCGGCGCTCATCAGCAGCTCCTCGACCGTGGCCGACATCCCGCGCTTGAGCAGCACCGGTTTGCCGCAGCGGCCGGCGCGCCGCAGCAGCGAGAAGTTCTGCATGTTGCGGGCCCCGATCTGGACCATGTCGGCGACCTCCGCGACCTGTTCCAAGGTCTCGGTGTCGAGCGCCTCGGTCACGATCCCGAGCCCGGTCTCGGCCCGCACCCGCTTGAGGATCGCCAGCCCCTCGCGGCCCAGACCTTGAAAGCTGTACGGCGAGGTGCGCGGCTTGAAGGCGCCGCCGCGAAACAGCTGCGCGCCCGCGGCCCGCACCGCATGCGCGATGCCGAGCGCCTGCGCCTCGCTCTCGACCGCGCAGGGCCCGGCGATCACCGGAAACTCGGCGGCCCCGAAGCGGGCTCCGGCGACCTCGACCACCGTGCTCTCGGCGCGCATCTCGCGGCTCACCAGCTTGAACGGCTTGGTGACCCGCACCACCTCCTTGACCCCGGACAGGTTGGCAATGCTGGTCGGATCGATCGGGCCGGTATTGCCGGTCACGCCGATCGCGGTGCGCTCCGCCCCCGGCATGACGTGGGCCTTGAGGCCCATCGCCTCGATCCGCTGGCGGACGGTTTCGACTTGGGCGGCGCTCGCGCCGCTTTGCATGACGACCAGCATGGAATGCCCCTACTCGAATCGGGGCGGCTTGGATCCCAAGCCCGCTATCGTATCGGATGTCGCGGCCGCCGCGCCAACTTGCTTCCGGCGGCGGCTTGGCGGAATATCCCACCCGATGCGCGGATGCGGCGATTGATGCAGCCATCCAGGGCTCCCGACCCAGCCCGACCTCACATCGTATTGTTGGCGCCGCGCGGCGAGGCCTTCCGCAACTTCGTGTACTCCGAAACCTTGCCGCGGCTCGCGCGGCAGGCGCGGGTCACCCTGCTGTCGGTGGTCGACGACGACCGCGTGCTCGCTCCGGCTCAGGCTTACGTCGACCGCATCGCGATGCTCGAATCCTATCCCGAAAATCGCCTGGTCACCGCGCTGCGCTATCTGACCCATACCGCTCATTACCGCTGGCTCTGGAGCCAAGTCGCGCAGAACCTGTGGCAGTGGCGCGACGCGGTCGCCGATCGCGGTTGGCCCTGGATCCGGCGCCGCGCCTGGAACGCGATGGTTCGGGCCTGCGCCAATCGACCGACCCTCGAGCTGCTGACCGCGCTGGACCGCCATTGGAGCGTTTGGCTCCGGCCGACTCGGGATCTGGATCGGATCTTCGAGCGGCTTGGGCCGCAACTGGTGTTCAACTGCTCTCACATCCACGGTCCGGCGGCGGATTTGCCGATCCGGATCGCGCACCGCTCCGGCATCGCGACCGCCGGCTTCATCTTCTCGTGGGACAACCTGACCTCGCGCAGTCGCATTTTCCCTCCCTACGACCACTACCTGGTTTGGAACCGGGGCATGCGCGACCAGCTGCTTTCGATGTATCCGCGGATTCGACCCGAGCAAGTGCACATCACCGGCTCGCCCCAGTTCGACTTTCACTTCCAACCGCAGTATCGGCTTTCGCGCGCCGAGCTCTGCCGCCGCATCGGCGCCGATCCGGAGCGCCCTTTCATCCTTTACACCACCGGCATGGCCGAGCACTTCCCCGAAGAGCACCGCACCGTGGAATACATCGCCCGGCTGCTGCCCGAGCTCGAGCACCGGCCCCAGCTGGTGGTGCGCACCTACATCAAGGACACCAGCCGCGATATGTCCGAGCTCGCCGCGCGCCGGCTCCCCGATGTGCTGTTCCCGGAAGTGCTGTGGGAGCGCAGGTGGTTCACGCCGCTGCCGGAAGACCTCAAGGTCTATACCAGCCTGCTGCATCACGCGGCCGTCGGTATCAACGCCGCCTCGACGGTTTCGCTCGAGCTGCTGATGCTCGACAAGCCGGTGATCAACCTGGGCTTCGATCCGCCGGGCAGCCGAATCCCCTTCTACTTCCGCTGGCGCCGGCATCTGGAGTTCGATCACTACCGTCCGGTGGTGGAAAGCGGCGCCGTCGCGGTCGCCGATCGACCCGAAGAGATGCTACCGCTCCTGCGCCAGGCGCTGGCGGAGCCGCAGCGCCTGTCCAGTCAGCGGCGCGCCTTCATCGAAGCGATGTTTCATCACCTCAACGACGGCCATTGCGGCGCTCGGGTGGCCGACCGGCTGCTCGACCTCGCCCGCGATCGAAAGCCGCGGAGCGTCTGAGCCCGATTCGGTTAGCTCCGCAGGTCGACCCGCATGAAACTGCGCAGCCTGGCCAAGATTCGGTTCGCGCGGGCCTTCTACCTGCGCATCCTGTTGCCGCTGCTCCGCTGGCAGCCGCTTCCGAGCACCCGGCTCGGCCCGGTCAAGGGCTGGCATGCGAGCCTGCGGGGCTGGCTCGAGGGTGACTCCGCTGCCAACCCGCCGGGCGGCCGGCCGGCCGTTCTTTCGATCGCGCCCGCTCAGCGCCTCATGATTCAGCCGCCCGACATCGCCCTCCCTGACCCGCCGGCGAATTTCGTGCGGCAGGTGCACGAGTGCCCGGCCGTCTATGTGGGCTGTCTCGCCGGCGCTCGAATCGCCACCCCCCAATTCGAGGTCATCGGTCCCGACGATCGGGTGTTCGCGGATCTGTTCTACGAGTCGATCGACCCGCCGCCGGCGCAGAGCCTGCGCCTCCCTCGGCTCCCGAGCGCGCGCCGGCTGGCCGGCAGCTACGCAACCGTGGCCACCGGGCGGGCCTCGAACTACTACCACTGGATGAACGACTGTCTCACCCGGCTCTGGGCGCTGGACCAGGCCGGCCTCGACGACTACACCCTGATCGCGCCGGATCGGCTTGCGTTTCAGCGCCGCAGCTTGGAGCTGCTGGGCTTCGGCAGCGACCGGTCGGTTGGCTTCGACGGCGGACACTGGCTGCTGGAGCGCCTCTGGGTGCCCTCGCTGACCAACCGTCCCGGCTTCTCGAACCCGGCCGCCTGTGCTTGGCTCCGGCAGCGCCTGCTCGCCGCGGTCGGCCGGCGCGACGCTCCGCGGCCGCAGCGCCTGTTCATCTCGCGGGCCCAGGCCGGCAAGCGCCGGCTGATGAACGAGCCCGAGGTGCGAGCGCTGGTCGAACAACACGGCTTTACGACCCTGGTGTCGGAAGAGCTGTCGCTCGATGAGCAGATCGCGCATTTCGCCGCGGCCGAAGCGGTCGTCGCGCCGCACGGCGCCGGACTGACCAACGCGCTCTTCATGCCCCGGACCGCCACGGTGATCGAGCTGCTTCCAAGTCGCAAGGTCAAGACCTGCTACTTCTCGCTGGCGCGGGCCTTGGGACTGCGCTACGCCTGCGTCTCGGACCAGCGCTCCGCGCTTCCGTCGGCGCCGGGCTGGGCGCCCGACCTCGATTTCGAGATCCCGGTCGAGCGGCTGGCGACCGCCCTGCAACAGATGGGACTCTGAGGATCGTGATCGGCAAGCTGAAGGACCTTGCGCGCGCCGCCTACCGGCGCATTCCGCTGGCCCGCAGCATCTACCGGCCGCTCCGGCGCCGCGTGGCGCGCGCCATGCTGCCGCGGCGCGTGGCCCGCTTTGCGGCGCGCGGGCAGGCCCTGCGCATCGTCATCGGGGCCAACCGCAAGCACCCGAGCGGGTGGGTGCCGACCGAGGTCTACGCCCTCGACTTGCTCGAGGAGGCCGATTGGCAGCGCTGTTTTCGCCCCGCCACCATCGATGCCCTGCTGGCCGAACACGTTTGGGAGCACCTGACTCGAGAGCAGGGCACGCGCGCGGGGTGGATCTGCCATCGCTACCTCAAGCCCGGCGGCCGGCTGCGGGTCGCGGTGCCCGACGGCCTGTTTCCGCACCGCGATTACCTCGAGTTCGTTCGTCCCGGCGGATCGGGCCCGAGCGCCTGGGACCACAAGGAGCTCTACACCTATCGGACCTTGCCGCCGGTGTTCTCCGCGGCCGGATTTCGGGTCGAGCTGCTCGAGTACTATGACGAAAACGGTCGGTTCCACTACCATTCTTGGAATGTCGAGGACGGCCTCATCCAGCGATCCAGCCGCTGCTCTCAAGGCCGCCGCTTCGGCGGGCTCGAATACCGCTCGCTCATTTTGGATGCGATCAAGGATTCGCCGCGCCAGCCGTTGACCTGATCGCCCGCCGAACCCTGCCCCGGCCAGACGCCTGAGCCCATGAGCCGATCTCGCGCCCAGAACCAGGCCGGTTTCCGCTGGGCCAATCTCGCGCTGCTGGGCGCGGCCCTGGTGCTGACTTTCCTGGCGCTCGAGCTGGTGTTCAAGACGATCGAGCCCACCTCACCGCCCGGGACCACCTACGGAGTCCGCGTGTCACGCAACCGGGATGGATTCCGCGATCGCGAGTACGTTCGTCCCAAGCCCGCCGGCACCTATCGGATCCTGGTCCTGGGCGATTCGTTCACTTGGGGTATCGGCCTGCGGCTGCAGGAGACGATTCCCAAAGTGCTGGAATCGCTGCTCCGCGACGCGACCGAGCTCAAGGTCGAGGTCGTCAACGGCTCGCAACCCGGCCACAACACGGTCGAGGAGTTGGAGCAGCTCCAGCGCGCGGGTTTGAGCTACGAGCCCGACATGGTGCTCCTGATCTACAACCTCAACGACATCAAGTTCGTGCCCCAGCTCGCGACCGCGGACTACGATCCGACCGCGGTGGTTCCGGTGGTCGAGGTCGAGCGCGACCAGGATCTGGTCAAGTTCTCCGAGTACCAAGGGCTGCGCGGCCTGATTCTCAGCTGGGAGCTCCGCTCGGCGCTGCTGCGCTTTCTGGTGCCGCGCATCGGCAGCCTGCTGCGGCGCATGAATCTGATCCAAAGCGTGGAGTTCTCGTGGGTGGAGAAGATCTACCAAGGCTACACGCTGGAGAATCCCGGGTGGCTCGAGTCGCGTCGAGCCCTGGCGGAAATCCGCGACCAGGCCCGGGCGCGGAACATGAAGGTCGTGCTGGCCATCTATCCCCTGCTGGTCGAGCTGGACAACTACCAGGGCCGGGCCGCCCACCGCAGCTTGAGCGCTTACTGCGAGTCGCTCGGCATCACGGTGGTGGATCTGCTCCCGATCTTCGAGGGCAAACGAGGCAAGGACTACTGGATCAACTTCATGGATTCGCACCCCAACGCCGCGGCGCACCGCATGGTCGCGCAGCGCCTGCTGCCATTCGTGCTGCAGCTGTTGCCACCGGAGCCGCGCTCACCGCAAGTACGCTGAGCGCTTTAGCCGGGTGGCATGGGCGTGCGAAGCAAGCCCATGGTCGAGGCCAGAAACCGGGTGGCATGGGCGTGCGAAGCAAGCCCATGGTCGACCTCGGCAGTATGCATCGCCCGTCCATGGGCGCCCTTCGGCCGCCCATGCCACCCTATTCGGGAGCCCTCGGAGGGTCTGGAATGGGTTGCTGCAAGTCGAGCACGGCGATCCAGGCGTGGCGCCGCAGCCAAGGCAGGGTCGCGAAGCACCAGCGGTCCAGAGCGTCCAGCCGCTGGAGCAGCGGCTGGAAGGCCTTGCGATTGCGCAGCGGAATCGCGGCCAAGGCGAACAGGTGAAAGAAGCGCAGCTCCGGCCGCTCGAAGTGGCGCGTGATCACTTCGAGATCGGATAGCTTCAGCGGCCGCTCGTCGGGCGAGCGCAGCTTGGGGGTCCAGCGGCGATACCAGTTGATCAGCGGGTTGTGGCCGAGCGCCTCGAAGAACAGGGCGTGGCCGTCCGGGCGCAGGAGCCGGGTGATCTCCCGCATCGCAGCGCTCACCTCGAGATGGTGCAAGATGCCGCTGCCGCAGATCAGGTCGAAGCTGGCGGATGGAAAGTCGGTTCGCTCGGCGTCCATCACCGCGAAGCTCACGTTGTCGAGCTTCTGCTCGCGGGCCCGGCGGCTCGCCATCTCCACCGCGGTCGCGGAGATGTCGATGCCGCAGACCGTCGCGCCCAGCCGGCCGAGCTCGAACGCGGATGAACCGGTTCCGCAGCCGTACTCCAAAACCCGCTTGCCGCGCCCCAGCTCCAGGACCCGCTCCTGATACCAGCCTTTGCTGCTCGCCACGATCGAGTAGAACTTGGCCGCCGGCTGGCGGACTCCCTCCTGGTAGGCGTGATCGAAGTACTCCCGTTCGTGGAGCTTGCGCTGTGCCGGGTCGAGCGCGGGACGGCGGCCGGTTTCGCGCCGCACCACATACCCCCACAGCCCGAAACCCAGCAGCGGCAGGACCGCGGCGACCAGCGGCGCGCCGGTCGCCGGGCGGCGCACCCAAACCGTCGCCAGCGCCAAGCCCGCCAGAGCCAGCAGACCATAAAGCAGGCTCACCCGCCGATGACTCAGGCCGCTGATCACCAGCCGCTGGTAGAGATGGGAGCGATGGGCGCGCGCGAGCTGCTCACCGCGGCGCCAGCGGCGCAGGAAGGTGAGCGACGCGTCGAACACGAACGGCCACACCAGCAGCGCGCCGGCCAGCGCCAGGCGCGGAACGCGCTCCGCCTCGAGCAGCGCCAGCACCGCGAACGAAAAGCCCATGAAGGTGCTCGCGGCATCGCCCATGAAGATGCGCGCCGGCTGCCAGTTGTGAACCAGAAAACCGAGACTGCCGGCGGCCAGCAACAGCCCGAGCACGGTTGCGGCCGGCCCGCCGCTGTACAGTCCCAAGCCGAACCATCCCAGGCCGGCAACCAGGCCTTGAAGGCCGGCGATGCCGTCGATGCCGTCCATGAAATTGTAGGCGTTGATCAGCCCCACGATCCAAAACCAGGTCAGCGCCAGCCCCAGCCACCCGAGCGACACCGCGCCGAGCAGCGGAAGCTCGAGCACCGACCAAAAGCCGAACCCGACGATCGCCGCGGCGGCGGCCAAGCCGTGGACTGCGAAGCGCCAGCGCGGGCGCACCGACCGCAGGTCGTCGAGCCAACCGATGCCGGCCAGCAGCGCCGCCCCGATCCAGTAGGTCGCCACGATGCGCCCGCTCGGCTGGCCGAGCCAAAGCCAATGAACCAGCAGACCCACGCTGGCGATCAGGACGATGGCCACGCCCCCGCCGCGCGGCGTCGGCGTGTGGTGCGAGCTGCGCTCCCCGGGGATGTCGAGCAGCGCGCGTTTGAGTGAATAGCGCCGCACCACTTCGACCCCGAGCAGCGACAGGATCAGCGCCGACAAAGCCAGGACCATCAAGGCTTGCGGATTCATGGATCGTCAGGCCCGCGCTCGCGGTTCAGACAGCTCCGCGCCCAGCTCGGCCAGCGCCTCCGCGGTGGACTTGAAGCGCAAATCGAACGCCTGTCTCAACGCGGTGGTGTCCAGCGTATTGGTGGCGCAGAACACTTCGGACCAGCGGCGCAGATCCGGCAGCGTGCGGTTCGAGAGTCGATGGAGCAGGTGGCTCGCCTCGGCGCCCGCCCTCAACATCCCGGGCGGCAGCGGCAGGTAGCGCGGAGCGCGTCCCGCACCGGCAACCAGCGCCGCCGCGATTTGGCGCATACTCAGCGGCGGCTCTGCAGCCACATTGTACACGCTGCCGGTTGCGCGCGCCGGATCCAGGAGCAGGGCCAGCACCGTGGCCACCAAGTCATCCACGTGGACCAAGCTCTTGGCGTTCGCGCCGCCGCCGACCAGCGGAAAAAAGCCCCAGCGCAAGAGGCGCAGCAGCTTGGCGAAGTTGCCCGGCATGTCCGGGCCCAACACCAGCGGCGGCCGCAGCGCCGCGCCCGCGATCGTTCGCCGCTCCAGCGCGGCGCCCAGCGCGCGTTCCGCCATCAGCTTGCTCTCGGCGTAGGGCGTGGCCGGGCGGCACGGATCCGGCTCGCGGGCGCGATCGAACTCCGTGCCGTAGACCGCGGCGCTGCTGATCAGCACGACGTACTGCCTGCGTCCGGTCCGCTCGACCGCGCGGATCAGCGCCTCGGTGGCGCCGAAGTTGACCGCGAAACACTCGTCGCGCTGCGCCGCACTCGCGGCTGGGCGGTGGACGAAGGCCGCCAGGTGCACGACGGCTTCCGACTCGCCGACCAAATGCCGCAGCGCCGTTTCATCGCGGACGTCCCCTTCCACCACGCGGCTGCCTGCCAACTCGAGCGCTCGACGACTCCGCGCTCGAACCAAGCTGACCACCTCATGCCCCTCGGCCTGGAGCCGGCGCAGCAAGACCCGGCCGATCGATCCGCTGCCGCCGGTGACCGCGACCCTCACCGTGATTCAGCTCCCAGAGGTGGCATAGCCGGCCAAAGGGGTGGCCAAAGGGGTGGCCAAAGGGGTGGCATATGGGGTGGCATGGGCGTGCGAAGCAAGCCCATGGTCGAGCTGCGCGGTGTGCGGGGCTCGTCCATGGGCGCCCTTCGGCCGCCCATGCCACCCGATTGCGTGGCGCTGACGGCTGACAAGGTTGGCATGGGTGGCCAAAGGGGTGGCATATGGGGTGGCATGGGCCGCCAAAGGGGTGGCATGGGCGTGCGAAGCAAGCCCATGGTCGACCTCGGCAGTATGCATCGCTCGTCCATGGGCGCCCTTCGGCCGCCCATGCCACCCGATTGCGTGGCGCTGACGGGTGACAAGGTTGGCATGGGCCGCCAAAGGGGTGGCATGGGCGTGCGAAGCAAGCCCATGGTCGACCTCGGCAGTATGCATCGCTCGTCCATGGGCGCCCTTCGGCCCCTATTCG
>DASWHO010000328.1:0-7115 GCA_036398155.1 Acidobacteriota bacterium | reverse complement strand
GAAGGAGGAGCGATGGCAAGTCTGACCGAACGCATGATCGGCGCCGCCAAACTGGATGTCGCCACCTATGAAGAGGTCGAGAACGATACGACCGCGATGGGGCAAGCGATGCTGGTGGTCGTGCTCTCGAGCGTCGCGGCCGGGATCGGCACGATCGGTATGCTCGGAATCCGAGGGCTGGTGATCGGAACCATCGTGGCCATCGTGGGCTGGTTTCTGTGGGCCGGGCTGACCTTTCTGATCGGAACCAAGCTTCTGCCCGAGCCCCAAACCCAGGCCGATTTCGGTCAACTGCTGCGATCGATCGGTTTCTCGGCCTCGCCCGGCGTGCTGCGGATCCTCGGGATCATCCCTATCCTCGGGTGGCTGATCTCGCTGGCGGCCTCCATCTGGATGCTGGTCGCCATGGTGATCGCGGTGCGCCAGGCGCTCGACTACAAGAGCACCGGCCGCGCGGTCGGAGTCTGCCTGATCGGGTTTGTGGTCTACCTGGTGTTCTCGGCCATCGTCGCCGGCATGACCGGTCTCGCCATGAGTGGGTAGCCAGCTTCAGGGCATTTTTCGCCCGGCCAGAAGCCAGCGCGGCAGGACAGGCAGGACAGGCTCCTCGGCTTGTCATGGCCGCTCGGCTGGTCTAGAATGCAATCAGATTCCGTTCGGAATCTCTAAGATTTGAAAGGCGGCGCAGGGGGCGCCGCGTGCCAACGCTGCACTTCTCATTTGGTAGGAGGAACTCGGATGCTGAGCCGTTTTTGTCTGTGCGCATCTCTTGCTCTGTTTCTCGCACCGCTCACCGCGGTCGCACAAGAGCAAGAGTCGGCGGAGCTCTATGTCTACGGGACTTATTTCTACTGCGACGTGACCGGTCAAGAGCTGGTGGACGAGATCGTCAAAACGGTCTACGCCCCGGTCAATGACGCGGCGGTCGCCGACGGCACCATCGCCGGCTGGGGCTGGCTCGCGCACCACACCGGCGGCAAGTGGCGCCGGCTTCAATACCGCGCGGGTACCAGCATGGAGGCGGTGCTCGAGGCTGGCGACAAGCTCAACGAGAAAATCGGCGAGAGTCCGGCTGCCGGCGCCGTCGGGCGCGTCTGCAACGCCCACGACGACTACATCTGGCGCAACGTCACCGGCAACCGCGGCGCCGGCACGATCGGCGAGCGCGGCGCGGTGGGCATGTCGACGTATTACGTTTGCGACATGTCCAAAGAGAGCCGCGCCGATGAGCTGGTGAAGGAGACCTTGGCTCCGATCTTCAACGCCCAGGTCAGCGCCGGCAACCTGGTTTCCTGGGGCTGGCTGGAGCACATCGTGGGTGGCCAGTACCGCCGGCTCGAGACCTTCACCGCCAAGGACCTCAAAACGCTGATGGCGGCCCGCGCGGCCATCATCGAGGAGCTCACCTCGAAGCACGAGGCGGCAGCCACCGAGTTCGACGCGATCTGCAACTCGCACACCGACTACATCTGGAACATCCAGCACGAAAAGCCGTAAGCGGCTGACTTGGCTCCAGCGACGGCACCGAGCGGTGCTCAATCGAGCGCAGCTCGGTGCCGGTTTTGTTTCTCGACTATCGAGCCGCGGGAGCGCAGAAGCCGGTGCGGACTACGCGTTCGGTGGTCGCGCCGGGAAGCAGCCCGGCGACCACTTCCTCCGGCCGCGCCACAGCGCTGCCGCCGACCCGCAGATGCATGCGCAGGGTCGGGCGCGACCGGTCGATCTCGGCCTCGCCGGGCAGGCTCGCCGGCTCCACCCGCTCGAGCGCCTCGATCAGCGGGGCCAGATCGACATCGATCTCGGCGCCGTCGCGCTGGCGCTGAATCCGAAGCGGCGCGCCGCCCGATACTTGAGCGATCCGTTGGTCGAGCTCGGCGCCGAACTCTCCGCCCACGGTCACCAGATACTCCGCGATCTGAGCCACCTTGCCGACCGCCGGCTCCCCTTCGGCCAGCCGCCGAACCTCGTGGAAGCGGATCCCTTCGGGCGCGGCCGCGTCGAGCCGGCTGCGAATCGCTTCGGGCTCGAGCACCTCGCTGAGCTGAAAGTCGACCAGCTCGCCGAGGCTTTCGACGCCCAGACGCAGCGCCGGTGAGAAGGTCAGCGACGGTTTGGGGTGGAAACCTTGGGTGTAGATCGCCGGCAGATCGGCGCGGCGCAGGATCCGTCCCATCATCCGCACCAGATCGAGATGCGAGAGGAACGCGGCCGCGCCGCGCTTGGAGAAGCGCGCCCGGTAGCGCACCACGCAGGCCGGGGCCGGCCTGGAACGCGGCTGCGCCCGCTGCGAGGGGCGGCGAATCTGCGCCGGTTCTTCGGGCGCGAGCGCGCGCGGCTTTTCGGCGCCGAGCTCTTCCAGATACTCGATTCGCTCCTGCTTCATCTGGGCCAAATCGCAGGCGATGCCGCAGTCGTAACACACCAGCTTGCGGTCCCATTCGGCGCGCGCCTGCTCCAGGCTGCTGGGGTGCAGGAGCTGGCGGAACGGTTTGCCGCACGGCGGCGAGAGCCGGCCGGCCAGAGCCTTTCTGTACTCCTGCTTGAGAAAATCGATCTCCACGCCGCAATCGAGGTGGCTCCAGGGCAGCGGCCGATCGAGCGGTTGGGTGCCGAGGTAGGGCTGCGGGTCGATCCCGCAGCTCGCGAAGGCCTCGAGCCAGGCCTCGAAATGGAGCTGCTCCGACCAGCTGTCGAACTTGCATCCCTTGCGCCAAGCGAACTCGATCGCGTCGGCCAGCCGCCGGTCGCCGCGCGACAAGATGCCCTCGATCCACGAGGTGCGCGGCTCGTGCCACTTGAGCCGCACCCCTTGGCGCTCGGCCTCGGCTTTGAGCAGCGCCTGCTTGCGGCGGATCTGGTCGAGCGAGTCCTGCGCCGCCCACTGAAACGGCGTGTGCGGCTTGGGCACGTGCGACGAGACGCTGGCGGTGACCTCGAGCCGGCTGCGGCGCACGTACTGCTGGCCGATCGCGCGCACCCGCCCGGCGGTCTGCGGGATGCCGAGCACGTCTTCGTCGGTCTCGGTCGGGAGCCCGATCATGAAGTAGAGCTTCATGCGGTCCCAGCCCTTGGAGAACACGTTGTGGGCCGACTGGATGATGTGCTCTTCGGTGACGTTCTTGGTGATCACGTCGCGCATGCGCTGGGTGCCGGCCTCGGGCGCGAAGGTGAGCGAGGTGTTGCGCACGTCGGAGATGTCCTCGAGGATGTCGCGCGACAGCCCGTAGGCGCGCAGGCTCGAGACGCTCAGCGCCACGTTCCTGGGCTTCAGCTGCTCCATCACCTGCTGCACCAGCGGCGCGACGCAGGAGTAGTCGGCAGTCGAGAGCGAAGTCAGCGAGGCCTCGTCGCAGCCGCTCGCTTGGATCGAATCGAGCACGGTTGCGACCACCTGGCGCGGATCGCGCTCGCGCACCGGCCGGTAGATGCTGCCGGCCTGGCAGAAGCGGCAGCCTTCGGTGCAGCCGCGCGCCACCTCGACGCTGATCCGATCGAACACGATCTCGGCGTTGGGCACCGGAAACTTGCTGGGAAACGGATACGGGTTGAGGCTCTCGACCCAGTGCCGCTTCACCACCGGCGGCACGCCCTCATGCAGCGGACCGGTCACCACCTCCAGCTCGGTGACCTCGTCGCGCCGGGTCGCATAGAGCGACGGCACGTAGATGCCGGGCCGTTGCGACAGCTCGATCAGGATCGCCTGCTTGTCGCGGCCCGCGCGCTTGAGCCGGGCGTACTCGAGCAGCAGCTCGGGCAGAGCGCCTTCGGCGTCACCCAGCAGAAACAGATCGAAAAACGGCGCGATCGGCTCGGGGTGGAACGCGTTGGGACCGCCGCCGACGATCAGCGGCCAGGCCAGATCGCGCTCCTTCTGGCGCAGCGGGATGCCGGCGAGGTCGAGCATGTTGAGGATGTTGGTGTAGGTCATCTCGTACTGCAGCGAGAACCCCACCACGTCGAAGTCGGTCAGCGGCCGCGCGCTTTCGAGCGTGAGCAGCGGCAGCGCGCGGGCCCTCAGCTCGGCCTCCATGTCGATCCACGGTGCGTAGACCCGCTCCATCAGAATCTGCGGATGCTGGTTGAGCAGGCCGTAGAGGATGCGGGTGCCGAGGTGCGACATCCCGATGTCGTAGAGATCGGGGAACGCCAGCGCCATCTGGACCTCGACCGCGCCCGGATCCTTGCGGGTCGAGTGGAGCTCGCCGCCCAGGTAGCGACCCGGCTTTTCGACCTTATGCAGGAAGGTGCTGTAGGGATGCTGGAGCACGCTGAAACCCCTTTTGGATCCGCAGGATAGCAACCGCTACCGAATCGATCAAGTTTTGACTTCGACGCTCTCGATCGGCTCGGCCGAGAAACGGTCCGGCCGGCTCCGCAAGCGCTCGATCCACTCGCGCGGCACCCGAATGTTGTCGGGGCCGATCAGGCCGCCGGCGACCACGTATTTGATCGCCTGATCGACATTCATGTCGATCGGCAGCAGGCTGCGCCGCGGCATCAGCATCAAGAAGCCCCCGGCCGGATTCGGGGTGTGGGGCAGAAACACGTTGACCAGCTCATCTTCCGGCGGGCCCTCGAACACCCCGACCCTTTCCCGGGTCACCAGGCCGAGGCGGAATTGGTTGGGACGGGGCCATTCGACCAGAACCACGCCGCGGAACTGGGCGCGCTGCTGCGGCGAGATCGCGCCGATCAGCTGCTTGGAGCCGCTGTAAACCCAGCTCGCTCCCGGGATCCTGAGCAGCAGCCGATCCACCAAGCTGATCAGGCGCTGGCCCAACAGATTCGAGCCCACCATCCCGAGCAGCAGCACCAGAATCAGCACCGACAAGATGCCCAGACCCGGATAGTGGTGTCCCAGCGCTTGCCGCCAGAGCGGCGCCAGAATCCCGTCCGACCAGCGAAACAGAAGCTGCGTGGCCCAGACCGTGAACACCAGCGGCACCAGAATGATCAGGCCGGCGATCAGCCGCTTGCGCAGAAAGCTCAGAACCGGGTGGCTCGACATGCGCCCCTAGGATAACCTGCCGCCGGGCTCAGAGCTTGGCGAGGACCACCAGGCTGAGATCGTCCGCCAGCGGCTCGGCGCCCAGATGGTCCTCGAAAGCGCGCAGGATCCGATCGTGCACCGTCTGGGGATCGCCGCGGTCGTGCAGCAGCTGCTTGAGCCGATGATAGCCGAACGCCTCCCCGGAGCTGCCGACCGCTTCGGCCAGGCCGTCGCTGTAGAGCACCAGCAGATCGCCGGCGGCGAGGACCACGGACTCTGGAGCCCATTCAAGCGGTTGGCGGATCCCGAGTGGCAGCCCGCCGCGGCCCAGCTCGACGATCTCACCGGCGGCGCGGCGCAGCAGCGGAAACGGATGACCGGCGCAGAGATAGGCCATCCGCCCGCTTTCGATCTCGAGCAGCGCATAGAACAGGCTCATGAAGGCACGCTTGTTTCCGGTGCGGCACAGCGCGCGATTGAGCAAGGTCAGCACCTTCTCGGGTGCCGGATCGACGTCGAGCGCGGCGCGCAAGGTGGCATGAGCGGTCGCCATCAGCAGCCCGGCGGCCATCCCATGACCGCTCGCGTCCCCCACCGTCAAAGCCAGGCGGCCGCCCGCGAGTTCGGTGAAACCGTAGTAGTCGCCGCCGATCTCGTTGGCGGTCCGATAGGAATGGGCGAAGCGGTAACCGGAGAGCTGAGGCGCGGCGCTCGGCAGCAGGTCGCTCTGAAGCTGGCGCGCCACCTCCAACTCGTCGCGCACCCGGACCCGATCGACCAGCTCGAGCGTGAATAGAAACAACAGCGCGGCGATGCTGCATACGAACCAGAACGGTGAAAAGTCGATCGTGAACCGATCGCCGCTCACCACCGATTGAATCCCGAACAGTCCCAACAGCGCGAACACCAACGACCCGGCGAACAGCAGCCGCCGCGCCGGAGTCAATTTGTAGGACAGCCCCAGAAAGACGATCCGGGCGCGAAACAGCAGCCGGCGGAGCTTGGTCCTGGGCTCATGGCCGAGCTCTTGGCCGCGCGACAGGGCGGCATACGCCTGCGAGGCCTCTTGGTCGAACAGCCGCCGCAAATCCTTGGCTTTGAGCCCGGCGGTGTAGTCCTGGAAGAAGCCCTGAACCTGCCGCAGCTTCCCCGCGTTTCGCGTCATCCCGCCCCATGCTAACGCAAACCGCGCGCCCCGGTTCCTTCGTCGGTCTCCCCTTGGACCCCGGCATCCTCCAGATTCAGTGTTGACAGGTTGGGGGGCGCCGGTTAGCCTGAGGGCTCTAATTGAGACTGAGTCTCAGTCGCGATGAGCCCTCACTTTGCCCTCGCCCTGGCCTTCGAAGCGGGCGCCCTCCTCCCGGGAGTCGAGCCCACGTCCAGCCAGCTGGTCGAGCGCTGCGCCTTCGTGATGGGCGCCCCTTGCGAGGGCGCAGTGCTGGCAGCGAGCCGCGGCGCCGGTATGCAGGCCCTCGAAGCCGCGTTCGGCGCGATCGCGCGGCTCGAGCGGCTGCTGAGTGACTATGACCCGCAGAGCGAGCTCTCGCAGCTGAACCGCTGGCCCAGCGGCGCGCCGCGAACCTGTTCGGCCGAGCTCTTGAGCCTGCTGGAACGCGCGCGCGAGCTGCAGCTCGAAACCGCGGGCGCATTCGACCCGGGCATCGGGGCGCTCGTTCGGGCCTGGGATCTGCGCGGTGAGGGGCGCGTCCCCGCTGCGCCGGCGCTGGCCCGGGCGCGCTCCGCTTCGGGTTTTGCGCTGCTTGCGTTTGAGCTCCAAGCTCGGACCGCCACTCGCCTGCATCCGGAGCTGCAACTGGACCCGGGCGCCTTCGGCAAAGGCGCCGCGCTCGATCGGGCGGCCGAGGCACTGCGCGCCGGCGGCAGCCGCGCCGCCCTGCTCGATTTCGGCGGGCAGGTCGTCGCTCTGGGCAGCGGACCCGGCGGCCAGGAGTGGCGGGTGGCGATCGCGGATCCCGGCGATCGCTCGCGCCCAATCGCTCGGCTCGGCCTGCGGGACGTTTCGGTGGCGACCTCCGGACAGAGCGAGCGTGGGGCGCGAGCCGGAGATCGGATCCTGGGTCACATCGTGGATCCGCGCAGCGGCGCGCCGGTACCGGCCTACGGC
>DASWHO010000327.1:0-4474 GCA_036398155.1 Acidobacteriota bacterium | reverse complement strand
CGCAAGCTCGCGCGCGACCGCGCCGAGGTTCATGAAGTTGCCCGAGCCGGTGGGGCATTCGACCTTCAGGCTGTCGCCGTAGAAGTGGTGGTAGCGCTCGAGCGCCTCGACCAGCAGGAAGTTGACCGGGAACCAGATCGGACCGCGCCAGTTGGAGTTGCCGCCGAACAGGCCGCTGGTGCCTTCGGCCGGGTCGTAATCGACCCGGTGCTGCTCGCCGCCGATGTGAAAGACGTAAGGGTGATCCTTGTGGACCCGTGACAGCGCGCGGATCCCGTAGGGCGAGAGAAACTCGTTCTCGTCGAGCATGTAGCGCAGCACCCGCTCGAGCCGATCGCGCGACGGGATCGCGAGCAGGCGGTGGCGGTGGGAAGCCTCGCCGGTCTCCATATAAGAGATGTGCTGGGCCAGGTCGCCGCGGTTCTCGAGGAACCACTTGAGCCGCTTGCCGAAGCCGGGCAGCTTCTCGATCACGTCCTCTTCCAGGATCTCGACCGCGATCAGCGGCAACAGCCCCACCATCGAGCGCACCTTGAGCGGGGTCGAGTGGCCGTCGACGTGGAGCTGGTCGTAGTAGAAGCCGTCCTGCTCGTCCCACAGGCCGGTGCCGCCGAGGGTGTTCATCGCGTCGGTGATCGCGACGAAGTGCTCGAAGAACTTGGAAGCCATGTCCTCGGTCGCCGGGTTCTCGCGCGCCAGCTCCAAGGCCATCGACAGCATGGTCGCGCAGTAGAACGCCATCCAGGCGGTGCCGTCGGCCTGGTCGAGATGGCCGCCGGTCGGCAGCGGCTTGGAGCGGTCGAACACGCCGATGTTGTCGAGGCCGAGGAAGCCGCCGGCGAACAGGTTCTTGCCCTCGGCGTCCTTGCGGTTGACCCACCAGGTGAAGTTGATGATCAGCTTCTGGAACACCCGCGACAGAAACAGGCGGTCGCGCTTGCCGCGCGGCGCGGTCATCTTGTAGACCCGCCAGGCGGCCCAGGCGTGGACCGGCGGGTTGACGTCGCCGAAGGCGAACTCGTAGGCCGGGATCTGACCGTTGGGGTGCATGTACCACTCGCGCAGAAACAGCACCAGCTGGTCTTTGGCGAACTGCGGATCGACCTTGGCGAACGGGATCATGTGGAAGGCCAGATCCCAGGCCGCGTACCACGGGTACTCCCACTTGTCCGGCATCGAGATGATGTCGCGGTTGAACAGGTGTTTCCATTCGCCATTGCGCCCGCCGTAGCGGCTGGCCGGCGGCTTGGGCTGGGCCGGATCGCCCGCGAGCCAGTCCTTGATCACGTAGTGGAAGAATTGCTTCGACCACAAAAGGCCGGCGTAGCCCTGGCGCAGGACGTTGAGCTGCTCGGGGGTGGTGTCGGGCGGAGCCTGGGCGGCGAAGAACGCATCGGCTTCTTGCTTGCGCGTCTCGAAAACCCGATCGAACTCGGCGCCGAACGGCTTGGGCGACGCGCTCGACTCGGCGCTGAGCCGCAGCCGCACGGTCACGCTGCTGCGGGCCGGGATTTCGAGGCGATAGTGGGCTGCAGCCTTGGTTCCGACCCCGTCGGGGTGGACCGCGTCCTTGCGGCCGCGGATGACGTACTCGTGAAACGCATCTTTGACGTAGGGCGAAGCGTTGGGCGAGCCATAGAGCCGGGCGACGTTGGTTTCGTTGTCGGTCAGCAGCAGCTCCGGCGCCGCGGCGCCCGCCGCCGGCTCGACCGCGAGGCGGAACCATCCCAGCGAAGCGTGCTCGGCGGCCAGCACGCCGTCGCCGGCGCCGCGGATCGTCGGCCTGGGCCAGTAACCCTCGCCGCCGCGGCCCCAGCTCCAGGTGTTGCGGAACCATAGCGTCGGCAGCAGGTGCAATGTCGCGCTTTCGGGCCCGCGGTTGGCGACCTGAATGCGGATCAGGATGTCGTCGGGCGCGGCCTTGGCATACTCGGCGACCACGTCGAAGTAGCGGTCTTGGTCGAAGGCGCCGCTGTCGAGCAGCTCGAATTCGGGATCGAGCTTGCCGCGGCGGCGGTTCTGGTCGCCGATCCGCGCATAGGGGTACTCCGACTGCGGGTACTTGTAGAGCGCCTTCATGTACGAATGAGTCGGGGTCGAGTCAAGGTAGTAGTAGCACTCTTTGACATCCTCGCCGTGGTTGCCCTCGGGACCGGTGAGGCCGTAGAGCCGTTCCTTGAGGATCGGATCGCGCCCGTTCCACAGCGCCAGCGCGAAGCACAGACGGCATTCGCGGTCGCTGATTCCGAGCAGGCCGTCTTCGCCCCAGCGGTAGGCGCGGCTGCGCGCGTGGTCGTGCGGGAAGTAGTCCCAGCATGAGCCCCACTCCGAATAGTCCTCGCGCACCGTGCCCCATTGGCGCTCGGAGAGGTACGGTCCCCAGCGCTTCCAGTTCTGTTGCCGCTGCGCGTCTTCTTCCAGGCGCTGCAGCTCGGCGGGCGCCGCCGGGGGATCCAATTTCGCACGCGGTTTGCTCATGGCCTCGATTCCTTTGGGCTCAGACTGAGGTTGCAGTAAGGCGGCCGGCCGCGGCGCGATCGACCATCCACAGGAGACGGCCCGAGAGCGGTTGGATCAGCTGGCTGGGCCAGCGCTCCGGCTCGTGGGGCTCTTCCAGCACCGCGCGCAGCGCCTCGGCCTTGTCGGCGCCGCTGACCAAGAAGATCACGACGGCGGCTTGGTTGATGGCCGGGGCGGTCAAGGTGATGCGGTGGGTTTGCAGCGCTTCGATCCACGGGGCGACCACCAGCCGGGTCTGCTCCGCGAGCGCGGACGAGCCCGGAAACAGCGAAGCGGTGTGGCCGTCGGCGCCCATCCCGAGCAGGACCAAATCGAAACGCGGTCGGCGCGGCGGGTGGAGCTGAAAGTGACTGCGCAGCTCGAGCTCGTAGCGCTGCGCGGCCTGCTCGGCGCTGCCGAGCTCGGCAGGAATGCGATGCACGTTGGGCTGTGGGATCACCACCTGCGAGATCAGCGTCTCGTAGGCTGCGCGGTAGTTGCTGTCGGGATGGTCGGGTGGAACCGGGCGCTCGTCGCCCCAGAACAGGTGGACGACCTCCCAGGTCGGCATGCCGGGCTCGAGCGCCAGGCGGCGGTAGAGCCGCTGGGGGGTCGAGCCGCCCGCCAGCACCAGATTGAAGCGCCCGCGATCGTAGACCGCGCGGCGCACCTGGTCGACCAGCAGCTCGGCCGCCATCTGGCTCAGGGCTTCGGGGTCGGGCGCGATGCGGACCTCGGATTGCGGCGCCATGGCGCTCTCCATTGTGCCTCGCGCCCGCCGGCTCCGACCAGCGCAAATTTTCAAGCGGCGCGGAGCGGCGCGCGGCTGCGGCCGCGCCGCGGGTCGGAGCGAGTCCGGGCGCGGACCCCTTTTTGGGGATCGAGAGCATATGCACCCGGTTAGATGCGCGGCTGCGGCCGCGGTTTCCGGGCCGCGACCGGACCCCGCCCGCCGGCTCCGGGTGCTTCAAGAGCTCAAGGCATGATGAACTCGTGCTCGGGATGCCGCACCGTGAGCACCGGACAGGGGGCTTTGCGCACCACCTTCTCGGCCACGCTGCCCAGCAGCATGTGGGCCACCGGGCCGCGCCCATGGGTGCCCATCACGATCAGGTCGATCGAGTGACTCTTGGCATAGCGCACGATCTCGACGAACGGGTTGCCCAGCTTGGTGATCAGCTCGGCGCCCAGTGCCTTGCGCTCGGCGTCGGTGAGCGCGCGCTCGAGCTGCTCGCGGGCGCTCTTCTCCATCTCGGCGCGGAAGCTGGGCAGCGCGGCGACGTAGCCCTCCGAGGTCCAGCCATGGACAAACGGATCCTCGATCACGTGCAGGACGTGGAGCGCGGCCTTGAAGTTTTCGGCAAAGTCCTTGCCGTACTTGAGCGCGGCCTCGGATGCGGCGCTGAAATCCGTCGGGACCAGGATTTTCTTGAGCTTGATCATGATCGCACCTCCAGAGAGCTGGACGCAGGCCCAGCCCTCATAGCTTGCGCAGATTCGGCTGGTGCATATCCGATGCCAGTCGGTACGGCCGGAGGCGCCGGCCGAGTTTTTTCGACCTCATTCGGCCGCGTTCACGCGGCCGCTTTGGCAAGCATTATGCGGAGCCGCCGCCAGTTCGACAAGGCGAGCGGCGGGCCGCTACAATCCCCGCGCCATGCCCGACCGCGATGCGCCGAATACGCCGACGCTGAAGCGCCGGCTCGGCACGTGGGACGGCGCCTTGATCACGATCGGCGCCGTGATCGGCAGCGGGATCTTCATCACTACCAGCGATATCGCGCGCGCCCTGCCGCACCCCGGATTGATCCTGCTGATCTGGGTGGTGGGCGGGCTTTTGACCTTGGCCGGCGCGCTCACCTACGCGGAGCTCGGCGCGCTCTATCCCGAGGCCGGCGGCATCTACCATTTCTTGAAAGAAGGTTACGGACCGCTGTGGGGTTTTCTGTACGGCTGGGCCTGCTTTCTGGTCATC
>DASWHO010000326.1:0-4789 GCA_036398155.1 Acidobacteriota bacterium | reverse complement strand
CGCCCGCCTCGCATCCACCACCATCTCCACCGCCCACCATAACGGGCTTAGGCGGCGGATCTGGCGGCGTCTCCACCGCCCAGTATGCTGTGCTGAGGCGGCCGATCTGGCACCCGGATCAAAGCTGTTTTTTTAGGGCGGCGGCGGGGCGGAAGCGCACCGTCTTGCTGGCGCGGATCAGCATCACCTCTCCGGTTTTGGGATTGCGGCCTTTGCGCGACTTGCTGTGGCGCAAGACGAACGTGCCGAATTGCGGATAGGTCAAGCGCCGATTCTTCTTGATCGCTTTGGCGGCGGTGGCGAAGACGGAATCGATCAGCTGCTCGAGCGCTTTCTTGGATAGCTCCGGATGCTTGTTGCTCTTGGCCACTTCGGCGACAAACTGCTGCTTGGTCATGGAGCCGTCTCCCACTCGAAGAAATATCCTCCGACCGTTGCGCGACCGTGCGAGCGGATCGCAACGCGCGTCTCCCCACACCGCTGTGCCGGAACGGTGAAAGTATATACGCTCGCGGCGGCGGCTGCAATCGTGTTACTCTGGCGGCTCCAAACGGACAGACAAGGAGGACAGGGGATGAGCGGACTGATGCCGGTGCTGCTGATGGAGGCGATCGGAACCTTCGCGTTGATCTTCATCGGCGCGGGGTCGATCTGCAGCGACATCTCGTTCGGCGGCGGCCAGCTGGTCGGGGTGGCATTGGCCCACGGTTTGGTGCTGTCGATCCTGGTCACCGTCGGCGGCCCGATCAGCGGCGGCCATTTCAATCCGGCGGTGACGGTGGCGATGCTGGTGACCGGAAAGATCCGGATGGCGCGCGGCGCGGGCTATATCCTCGCGCAGCTGATCGGCGGCACCCTGGGGGCGTTGCTGCTGCGGCCGATCTTTCCCGATCTGCCGGCCGGGCTCGGCGCCACCGTGTTGGGCGACGGGGTCAGCGTGATGCAAGGGGTGCTGATCGAGGCGGTGCTGACCTTCTTTCTGGTGTTCGTGGTCTTCGGGGTCGCGGTCGACCCGCGCGGTCCCAAGCAGGTGTTCGGTTTCTGCATCGGCCTGACCCTGGCCTTCGACATTCTGGCCGGCGGACCGCTGACCGGCGCGTCGGTGAATCCGGCCCGCAGCCTGGGTCCGGCGCTCGCCAGCGGAACCTGGTCAGCGCATTGGGTTTACTGGGTCGGCCCGCTGCTGGGAGGGGCGATCGGGGGCCTGCTTTATAACCAGGTCTTCTTGGGTGACAGCGAAGGCGCGTGATCCGCGCCGGGCAGCGGGTCGGCACTCGGACGGCGCCGCGCCGAGGAGCGGTGCCCTGGTCCCCGAGGCAGCGGCGTTGTGGGCGGCGGCTCGATTGCTGGTATGGCCGGAGCAGTACATGCTTGCCAGCCTGCCGCTTGCGGCCTTGCCGGCGGCGGCCCGGCTGCTGAGCTCCGCGCGCGGCGGATTCGGCGCCGTGGTGGCGGAGCGTGACGAAGTGACGCTGACCATGGAGCGCAGCCAATGGCAAAGCAGCGCGCTGCGCCGCCGCGCGCGAGGTGAAGCCGGGCCGTTTCGCGCGATCACGATCGATCTGGATCTGGGCTTCGAGGTTTGCGGTTTCCTGGCGCCGGCCGCCGAACGGCTCGCCGGCGCCGGAGTTTCGATCGTGCCGCAATGCGGCTATCGCAAGGACCATCTGTTGGTCCTGGAGACTCAGCTCGAGCGCGCGCTCCAAAGCCTGCAAGCGCTGATGCGGGCCAGCCGGAAGCAAGCTCGAGCTGCAGGCATAAGAATTGCTGACCCATGAACATTGGTCAGGCGCGTCGGTGCAGACCCAGGAACAGGACCTGATGCGGCGGGCCCGCGGCGCCGGCGCCGCCAGCCTGTGGGTTGTCGCTTGGTCCAGCCTTTGGTTCGCGGGCAGCGCCCAACCAGCGACCGCCGTCGAGCTGTTCGATCCCGCGATCGCCGCGCGGGCCGCGGCGCTCGACGATCCCAGGGCGGCCACCCGCGCCTACCTCGATGCGGTCCCAGAGGCTCGGCGCGCCAAGACCAAAGCCTACGCACTTGGCAACTATCTGCTGGATGGGATCGAGCTCGTTTACAGCGGCCTGGTGCTGGTGGCGCTGCTCGCCACCGGCCTGTCGGCGCGGATGAGAAACCGGGCGCGCCGGCTGGTTCGCTTTGGTCCGCTGCAGAACGCGTTCTACTGGGTTCAGTTCCTGATCCTGACCGCGTTGGCCGCCTTTCCGCTCACCCTTTATCGCTCGTACTTCCGCGAGCGGGCCTACGGGCTGTTGACCCAAGTCCTGCCGGAGTGGCTGTTCGATCAGATCAAAGGGCTCCTGGTTGGCTGCCTGCTGGGCGCGCTCGGCGTGATGGCGCTCTACGGGGTGGTGCGCCGCACGCCGCGCAGCTGGTGGCTGTGGGGCTCGGGAGTGGCGCTCCTGTTTCTGATCTTGAGCATCGCCATCGCGCCGGTCTTCATCGCGCCGCTGTTCAACAAGTTCACTCCGGTGCAGGATCCGGCGCTCAAGGATCGAATTCTCGATATGGCCCACCGCCATCGGGTTCCGGCCGATGATGTGTATCAGATGGACGCGAGCCGGCGCACCGATCGGATCAGCGCCTATGTCAGCGGCATGCTGGGCACCACCCGGATCGTGATGTTCGACACCACCCTCAGGCGCTGCACTCCAGCCGAGATCCAGATGATCGTGGGCCACGAGATGGGGCACTACGTGCTGGACCACGTGTGGAAGCACATCGCCTTCCTCGGGATCTTGATCGTGCTCGGGTTTCTGTTCGTACGCTGGGGCTTCGAGCGCGCGATCCGGCGCTGGCCGCGGATGGGGATCGAGGGCATCGCCGACGTCGCCGGCCTGCCGCTGGCGCTGCTGCTGATCTCGATATTCTTCGTCGTGATGACCCCGCTGACCCGTAGCTGGATTCGGGTTCACGAGCAGGACGCCGACGACTTCGGCCTGATGGCCAGCCGCGAGCCGGATGCGGCGGCGACGACCTTTCTCAAATTGGGCGAGTACCGCGACCTGGAACCGCATCCGCTGGTCGAGGCGCTCCTTTATGATCACCCCTCCGGCCGTAGCCGGATTCTCAATGCCATGGAGTGGAAACGGGACCATGCGAATGAATAAAGTTCTAGGGGTTTTTGCCTTGAGCGGCGGGGTCGCCGCCGCGGCCACTTGGATGACGACGTCTGCTCCGACGCCGGATGCCGAACCGATCGAGGCGATGGCGGCGCGATTCGCTCCAGTAGAGATCGGGGCCGACCTGAACGCTCTGCCGGAGAACGAGCGCCGCGCCCTGGCCCACCTGATCAAGGCCGCGGAGCTGATGGACGCTCTGTTTCTGCGCCAGGTCTGGGCCGGCAACGAGGCGATGCTGCTGAGCCTGCTGGTCGATCCGAGTCCGCTGGGTCAAGCCCGCCTGCACTACTTCCGGATCAATAAGGGCCCTTGGTCGCGGCTCGACCACAACGCGCCGTTCATCCCCGGCGCTCCGCCCAAGCTGGAGGCGGCCAACTTCTATCCCGCCGGCGCCACCAAGTCAGAGGTGCAGCGCTGGTTCGATTCGCTGCCCGAGGCGGAGCAAGCCGCGGCGCGCGGCTTCTTCACCACCATCCGCCGCGGACCCGGTGGCGCGCTGACCGCGGTGCCTTACAGCCTCGAGTACCAGGGCGAGCTCGCGCTCGCCGCCGAGCATCTGCGGTCGGCGGCGGAGGCGACCGCCCAGCCGACGCTCAAGAAGTATCTGAGCACCCGCGCGGCGGCATTCATCTCCAACGACTACTACGAGAGCGACCTCGCCTGGATGGAGCTCGACGCCAGCATCGAGCCGACCATCGGCCCTTACGAGGTCTACGAGGACGAGTGGTTCAACGCCAAGGCGGCGTTCGAAGCCTTCATCACCCTGCGCGACGACGCCGAGACCGAAAAGCTCGCCGCGCTCGGCTCCGAGCTACAGGAGATCGAGGACCATCTGCCGATCGATCCGGCGCTGCGCAACCCCAAGCTCGGAGCGCTCGCTCCGATCCGGGTGGTCAACGTAGTGTTTTCGGCCGGCGACGGCAACAGCGCGGTCCAGACCGCCGCGTTCAACCTGCCCAACGACGAACGGGTGGTCCGCGAGCAGGGCAGCAAACGGGTCATGCTCAAGAACACCCAGGAGGCGAAGTTCTCCAAAGCGCTGATCCCGATCGCGGGAGTGGCGCTGCCGGAGGCGGCGCGCGCCGAGGTCTCGTTCGACGCCTTCTTCACCCATATCTTGATGCACGAGCTGATGCACGGGCTCGGCCCGCACAGCATCACCAAGGACGGCCACGCCACCACGGTGCGGGCTGAATTGCAGGAGACCTACAGCACGCTGGAAGAGGCCAAGGCGGATATCTCGGGCCTGTTCGCGCTGCAGTATCTGGTCGACAAGGGCGTGCTCGCGAAGCAGCTGGAGCGGACGATGTACACCACCTTTCTCGCGTCCTGCTTCCGCTCGATTCGGTTCGGGCTCAACGAGGCGCACGGCCGCGGGATCGCGATTCAGCTCAACTACCTGCTCGACCACGGCGCGTTTCGGGTGGGCCCAGATGGCACCTTCGCGGTCGATCCGACCAAGATCCGCTCGGGGGTCGAGGGGCTGACCGGCGCGATCATGACCATCCAGGCGCACGGCGACTACGCCAAAGCCAAAGCGCTGCTCGAAACCGGAGTGATCCGTCCCCAGGTCGAGCGCGTCCTCGATCAGCTCGGCGGCGTCCCGGTCGACATCGAGCCGATCTTCGCCACCGCCAAACAGCTGAGCTGA
>DASWHO010000325.1:0-3211 GCA_036398155.1 Acidobacteriota bacterium | reverse complement strand
TTCCGGCTGCGCGATTTCGGCGTGCTGCGAGCCCAGGACATGCCCGAGGTCGAGGTGATCCTGATCGAAGAGCACGAGCCGGAAGGTCCGTGGGGAGCCAAAGGGGTCGGCGAGATCGGCCTGGTGCCGACCGCGCCGGCGGTGGCCGCGGCGCTGTACGCGTTCGATGGCGTGCGCCGCTTCACCCTGCCGATGAAGGACGCGCCGGCGGCCCGCGCGATCCTGCGCAAAGGCTCTACCGCCGGTGCGGCGGGGCTTGCCAATGCATCTTCTGCGCTGGCGGATTCGAATGTAGGGGCAGGGCTGGTCCCCGCCCGCAGCAGCGGCACGGGTCGGAGTGAGGGGCGACGCCCCAATGTAGGGGCGGGGCTGGTCCCCGCCCGCAGCGACGGCATGCTCGTGGCAGGGCCTGACCCCGCCTCAAAGGCTTGAGCCCTCCCGCCACTTTCGTCTCCGGGCTGCGCTGCGTTCTGTGCGACCGCAGCTACGCCTACGGCGAGCAGGAGACCACCTGCCCGAGCTGCGGCGTCGACGGCATCCTCGACGTCGAATACGACGAAGAAGCGATCCGCCGCGCCGGTTTCCTGCGCGCCTATCCGTCGAGCGACGCGGCTCGCTCGATCTGGCGCTACCGCGCGCTGCTGCCGATCGAATCCGGCTGGAGCCTGCCGCGGCTGCAGGTCGGTTGGACGCCGGTCTACGAGGCGCCGAGCCTGGCGCGCGAGCTCGGCATCGAGAAGCTGCTGATCAAAGATGAGGGCCGCGAGCCGACCGGATCGTTCAAGGACCGCTCGTCCGCGGTCGGCGCGACCCGGGCCCTGGGCCTCGGGCGCAAGCAGGTCGCCTGCGCCTCGACCGGCAACGCCGCCACCTCGCTGGCCGGATTCTGCGCCGACCTCGGGATCGAAGCCTTCATCTTCGTGCCGGCCTTCGCGCCGGAAGCCAAGTTGGCCCAGCTTCTGGTCTACGGCGCCACCGTGCTGCAGGTCGAGGGCGACTACGCCGCCGCCTTCGAGCTCTGCCAGCAGGCGATCGAAGCCTTCGGCTGGTACAACCGCAACTGCGCGATCAACCCGTATCTGGTCGAAGGCAAGAAGACCTGCGGCCTCGAGATCGGCGAGCAGCTCGCGGCGCGCCCGCCCGACGTGGTCGCGGTGTCGGTCGGCGACGGCTGCACCATCGCCGGGATTTGGAAGGGTCTCACCGAGCTGCACCGCTTCGGTCTGATTCCGCGGCTGCCGCGGCTTCTCGGGGTCCAGGCCGAAGGCGCCCAGCCGATCGCGCGGGCCTTCGCCGCCGGCGAGCCGACCGTCACCCCGAGCCAGGCGGATACCTTGGCCGACTCGATCAACGTCGGCGCGCCGCGCAATGGGGTCAAGGCGCTGCGCGCGGTGCGCGCTTCGGGCGGCCAGTTCGTGACGGTCAGTGACCAGGCGATCCTCGAAGCGATCCCGCGCCTCGCGCGCGGCAGCGGGGTGTTCGCCGAGCCGACCGCCGCGGCTTCTCTGGCGGGTATTCAAGCGGCGCGCGAGCGCGGGCTGATCGGCGCCGGCGAATCGGTGCTCCAGGTGGTCACCGGCAACGGCCTCAAGGACGTGCGCGGCGCGCTGCGCTCGGTGAGCGGTCCGCACCGGATCCCCCCTACCCTGGAAGCCGTTCGCCAGGCCTTGCAGCCATAAGGGTGAGCTTGCTTCCGCTTTGAGCTCGACCGTGGGCAGAGCAGAGCTTGCCCACGGCACCCCGAGCGCGAACCCGGCTAGCATCCGGGTGGCATGGGCACGCGGAGCGCGCCCATGGACGACCTGACTCTGCTTGCACAGCTCGTCCATGGGCGCCCTTCGGCCGCCCATGCCACTCCAATCGCTGCGCTTCACGGGAGGGGACCAGCCCCTGGACCAGCCCCTCCCCTACATATTGATGAAGGGACAACCCCCCTACATCAGCCGCGGCTGCGATAAGATGCGGGGGTTGTGGCGCCGCCGGCGGTCATTGAGGTCGAAGGCCTGGCCTACCGCTATGCGGGCGCGCCGGGGCCCGCGGTCCGGGAGCTGAGCTTCGCGATCGAGCGCGGCGAGATCTTCGGGTTTCTGGGACCGAGCGGCGCCGGCAAGACCACCACGCAAAAGATCCTGATCCGGCTGCTGCGCGATTATCAGGGCCGGGTTTCGGTGTTCGGCTCCGATCTGCGGAGCTGGGGGCCGGGCTACTACGAGCGGGTCGGGGTCTCGTTCGAATCGCCCAATCACTACCTCAAGCTCAGCGCCCGCGAGAACTTGGAGTACTTCGGCCGGCTCTACGCCGGCGCGACCGAAGCGCCGCTGCGGCTGCTGGAGCAGGTCGGTCTGGCCGCCGACGCCGAAAAGCGGGTCAGCCAGTTCTCCAAAGGCATGCGCGGCCGCTTGAACCTGGCGCGGGCGCTGCTGCATCGGCCCGAGCTGTTGTTCCTCGATGAGCCGACCGCCGGACTGGATCCGTCCACCAGCCGGCGGATTCGAAGCTTGATTCGGGAGCGGCAGCAGCAGGGCACCACCGTTTTTCTCACCACCCACGACATGGTGGTGGCCGATGAGCTGTGCAGCCGGGTGGGGTTCATCGTCGACGGCCGGATCGAACGGATCGCCGCACCGCGCGAGCTCAAGCTGCGCTACGGCCGGCGTTCGGTGCGGGTCGAGTACGGATCCGACGGCGGGCGCCAGCAGCGCGATTTTCGGCTCGAAGGTCTGGGGCAGAGCGCCGAGTTTCTCGAGCTCCTGCGCCGCGAAGACATCCAGACCATCCACACCCAGGAGACCACCTTGGAAGAAGTCTTCATCCAAGTGACCGGCAAGGCGCTGATATGAGACGCCTGCTCGCCAGCCTGCGCTGGGACATCGTCCGTCAGATCCGCTACCGGCTCTACGCCGTCAGCGTCTTGGTGGTGGCCGTGTGGGGCATCGCTTTGAGCCTGCTGCCGGATAAGGAGTGGGCGCGGCCCGGGCTGATCGTGCCAGCGCTGGTCGCCTACAACCTGCTGGTCACCGCCTTCTACTTCATGACCGCGCAGGTGCTGATGGAGAAATCCGAGGGTGTGCTGAGCGCCCTGGTCGCCACCCCGCTGCGCGCCGGCGAGTACCTGCTTTCCAAGGCGCTTTCGCTCAGCCTGCTGGCGCTGGCGGAGAGCCTGGTGATCGCGCTGATCCTGTTCGGCGCGCCGCGGCGCTGGGGCCTGCTG
>DASWHO010000324.1:0-30061 GCA_036398155.1 Acidobacteriota bacterium | reverse complement strand
CTAGGAGCCAGCGCGGCAGAAAGCATGGGTCGCGTTATGGGCGCCGCCGGGTCAGCCGCAAGGCGCGGCGACGCAGGCAATGCCGTAGCATTGTCGAGGAGCCGCAACGCCGCGGATGGCCTGGCGCCGCCCATAACCCTCTGGGCGCCAGGAGGTGCGGGGGAGGTCCCCCGCTGGATAAGCGGTTGCGGCCGCATGCTGCGTTGCTCTTGGCGTAGAGAGCGGGGGATGCTCCCCCGCGCCCCCTCGACGATGCGCACGGCATCGTCTCCTCCTCGCGCCTTGCCTGCGACTCGCAAGCCCCATGCGCGCGACCCATGCTTTCTGCCGCGCAGGCTCCTAACGCGGAAGGCGCAGCGAGATCCCGGCGCCGGTAAACCAGCGGTCCGCGGCAGCGGAGAGGCCGACGCCGGCCGAGACGTCGAGCTGGAGATGGTCGCGCAGCAGATAGGTGAATCCGCCATCCCAGGCGTGCACCGGACCGCCCGGCGCGCTGGCGGGAATCTCGCCGAACAGCTCGAGGAACGTCCCCAAGCGTTCGGTCAGCGATCGACCGAGCGCCAGCGTGTAGAAATAGCTCGACCGGGTGACCGAGCCGCCTCCGGTCCGCGGCTCGGAGCCCCATGCGACGCCGAGGTTGTAGCCCAAACCGGTTGAGTCGCTCAAGGTGTGGGAGCATGAGAGGCGCAGCTCGGGATCGGCGCGCTCCGAAGTGATTTCATCCGAGCCGGTCGGCAGCGAGGTGGAGAGCAGGAGCGCGCTCTGCGGCCGGACGCCGCGCTCGCTCAGGAGTCGGAACTTGGCCCCCAGCTCGGCATCGCTCGATCCGGTCCGACCCTCGGAACGCCCCGCTGCCATGGTCGTGTCTTCCAACATCCAACCGCTCCACCCAGCGCGCAGCTCCAGCCGCTCGAGCAGGCCGATGCGCAGCAGCGTTCCAGGCAGCTCGTGAACGGCGACTTCGGGGTCAGCCGAATTGCTGGCGTAGGTCCATCCGGCCTCGATTTGGATCCGTCCGGGCGGCACGGTCTCGCTGGATTCGGTCTGATCGGGGCGATCGGTGACCAGTTCGGGCTCCTGGGCCGCTGCCGGCGGCACCACGCTGGAAACCAAGATCAACCCACTCCGAGCCACCCAGGATCGAAGCTCCATGCCGTGCGTTCGCCCTTTCCCGATCGAGCCGATACCGGCCTTGCTGCCCCCGAAAACGGTCGATACAGCCGCTATTTAGACTAAGCGAAACTATGATTTAGTGCAAGCTAAAAATGAGTCCAGCCCTCGACTAGTCAGCGGGCCACCGCGACTGGGGGTGAAGGAGTCGCTCCAGAATCCCGGTCGCCGCCGACATCGCTTCCAGCTCCTTCGGCGGCAGGCTTCTCAGCAGCACGGCCAAAGCTTGGACTCGGCGCCGCCGCCCTTGCTGGAGGATCCGCGCGCCCTTGGGAGTGGCTTGGATTCTCGCGACCCGCCGGTCGCGCG
The DNA here is from genome assembly GCA_036398155.1 of Acidobacteriota bacterium. Lineage (GTDB taxonomy): Bacteria > Acidobacteriota > DASWHO01 > DASWHO01 > DASWHO01 > DASWHO01. The sequence continues at coordinate 28,582 of DASWHO010000324.1, read as the reverse complement.
CATCGGGTGTGCGCCGCGCCAGCCCCTCTCGGATCAGGCCCTGCACCAGGCGGCTCATGGTCGGCGGGCGAACCTGTTCGGCCCGCGCCAGATCGCCGAGCGGCAGCGGGCCGCCGAACACCAGCACCGAGAGCGCCGAGAGTCGGGAGGCGGTCAGCCCGCTGGCCTGGTCCTGGTGCCGCAGTCGCCGCAGCAGGTGGATGACCGCCGAATGCAGGCGGTCGGCCACCGATCGGACTTGACGCATATTAGTTAGCTATGCTAAATACTTTGCTTAGCCAAGCTAACTAAATGGTCGCACCGAGGAGGCGCGGCGCGCAAGCCTTGGAATCGCGCCCGCCTGGTCCCCGAGCGGCGGCGGCGTTCGGGCTTGGCGGGAGGAGCGAGCGATGTCGGAGAGCCTGGGGTTGAGTCGGATCGGCCAGATTTCGGTGACCGCACGCGATCTGGAACCGGCGGTGACGTTCTACCGCGACCGGTTGGGCATGGCGTTCTTGTTCCAGGTGCCCAACATGGCCTTTTTCGACTGCGGTGGGGTTCGGTTGATGCTGGCGCGGCCCGAGGGTCCGGAGTTTGACCATCCCAGCTCGGTGATTTACTTTGAGGTCGACGATATCCAGCAGACCCATCAGGTCCTGGCCGAACGCGGCGTGGCGTTCGAGGGCAAGCCCCACATCGTCGCCCCGCTTCAGGATCGCGACCTGTGGATGGCTTTTTTCCGCGACCCGGATCGCAACCTGCTGGCGATCATGAGCGAAGTGCCGCGGCGATCTTAGACCCGATCCATCGCGACCCGGTGCGCCGCTCGCGAAGCTTGCGGACCCCGTCGCCGATCCGGTGCGAAGTCTCGAATAGGGTTGCGAGCCGCGGCCCGCCGAACAGCCGGTGTTCGCCGATCGAATGGAGCGCCATGGTGGCGACGCAGCCGCACTGGCCGCAGTCCGGGTTGCCGCCGAACTGGCACGGCGACACCACGCTCTCGAGATCGGCCGAAATGCAGCGCGTGATCCGGGCGAAGATGCAGTGGTCGGGGCTGCCGGGCGGGGCCAGGTAGGCTTCGAGCATGGCCGCTGTCAGCTGCAGTTTCGGGTAGGCCGAGCGGAGCCGCCGCATTTCGGCCACCGCCTGCGCGCGCATGGCCGGCGTCAGGATCTCGCGGCTGGTCTCCCCCACTTGCGGGGTGAAAAAGCTGAGCCGGATCGAGCCGACCTCGTCCTGCTCGCTCCAGCGGCGGACGAACGCCTCCAGATACCCGTCGCGCTCCATCATCGAGCTCGTGATCGTGCAGTGAACGATGATGCGGTGCCCGCGGATGTGCTTGAGAATTCGCTCGTAGGTGGCCGGCTTGCGGCGCACGTCGTGCTCGGGCTGTAGGCCGTCGATCGAGACGACCACGTTGACGCGCCCGAGCGCGGTCCATTCCAGCGGGATCGGTCGAACGGCGCTGGTGACGACCTCGGCGCGCACGCCGCGGGCGTCGAGCTGCGGCAGTACGGCGCTCAGCTCCTTATGGCGGACCAGCGGTTCACCGCCGACCAGATGCACGCTGAGGGGCCGGTAGCGATCCACCAGGTCCAGGATCCCCTGCACCAGCTCGCTGCCCTGGAGGTCGGACAGCGACTCGAGCGGCGCGCCGCCGACGTGCTCGGGCTGGTAGGCGTAGCAGCCCGGGCACTTCAGCGGGCACAGGGTCGTGATCTCGATCGAGAGCGAGGGAGGGTAACCCTGGAGGATTCGGCCCCAGGCCCGGAGGACATCGGCGCGTTTCATCGTCGCTCCATCCGGTTGGGGGCAGCTCCGGCGGTTGGCGTAATCGGGACGTCGACCAGCATAGTGGAAGTCCGCGCCGAGGACAACCCGGGACCGGGCGGCTCAGGGTGTACGATTCATCAGTCGCCGCGCAGCAGGCGCAGGCCGTTGGCGACCACCAGCAGGGTGTTGCCTTCGTGGCCGACGACGCCGAGCGGCAGGTTGACGGCGCCGAGCAGAGCGCCGGCGATCAGGACAGAGATGATCGCGACGCTGAGGGCCAGGTTCTGGATCACGGTGCGGCGCGCGCGGCGCGACAGCCTCAGGGCGGTGACCAGCTGCTCGAGGTGATCGGACATCAGGACCAGGTCGGCGGTCTCGAGCGACACGTCGGCGCCAGCCACTCCCATCGCCACGCCGAGGTCGGAGGCGGTCAAGGCCGGGGCGTCGTTCACGCCGTCGCCGACCATGCCGACCCGGCCGTATCGCTGCCGCAGCTCGCGGAGCCGCTCGACCTTATGCTCGGGCAGCAGTCCCGCGTGCCATTCGTCGACTCCGACTTGTTCGGCCACCGCGCGGGCGATCTCGGGCTGATCGCCGGTCAGCATGACGGTGTGCTCGACGCCGAGCTCGCGCAGCGCTTGCAGGACCGCGCGCGCTTCGGGTCGGATTTCGTCGGCGAAGGCGATCAGACCGAGCACCCGGTCGTCGGCCACCGCCACCACGCTGTTGCCGGCGCTGGTGAGCTCGCGGTGGCGCTGTTCGAGGGCGGCCGGAAGCGTGCGACCGTGCTCCCGCAGCAGAAGCTGATTACCCACCAGCACCGCACGCCCATCGACCCGAGCCCGCAGCCCGCGTCCCGGCAGCGCCATGAAGTCCTGCGGCTCGGGCAGCTCGAGGCCGCGGCGCTTGGCCGCTTCCGCGACCGCGCGCGCCATCGGGTGTTCGCTGTTGCGCTCGGCGCCGCCGGTGAGCCGGAGCAGCTCGTCGCGCTCGATACCCTCGGCCGGGACCACGTCGGTGACCCGGATCCGGCCGCGAGTCAAGGTGCCGGTCTTGTCGAAAGCGATTGCCCGGACGGTGGCGGCGGTCTCCAGATAGACCCCGCCCTTGAACAAGATGCCGCGTCGCGCTCCGTTCGCGATCGCCGACAGGATCGATGCCGGGGTCGAGATCACCAGGGCGCAGGGCGAAGCCACCACCAGCAAGGTCATGGCGCGATAGACGATCGCGCGCAGATCGCCGAGCCCGAGCAGCCACGGCACCAGGACCGCCAACAGCGTCAAGCTCAGCACGGTCGCGGCGTAGACGCTGCCGAAGCGGTCGATGATCCTCTGGGTCGGGGCCCGGCCGGCCTGGGCCTGCTGCACCAGCTCGATGATCCGGGCCAGGGTGTTGTCGCTGGCCTGCTTGGTCACCCGCACCAGCAGCGCGCCGTGGTGATTCAGCGCCCCGGCGAACACCTCGCCGCCGGGGACCACCTCCACCGGAGTGGATTCGCCGGTCAGCGCCGAGAGGTCGAGCGCCGAGTGGCCCTCGACGATCTGGCCGTCGGCGGGAACGCGCTCGCCGGGCTTGATCCGAATGCGGTCTCCGATCTGGAGCGTTTCGGCCAGCACCGCGAGCTCCTCGCCGTTTTCGACCCGCCAAGCGTCGCTGGGCTTGAGCGCGACTAGATCGCTGAGCGCCCGGCTGGTGCGTTGCAGCGCCAACTGCTCGAGCGCGCCGCTGAGCGCGAACAGAAACAGCAGCGTGCTGCCTTCGCCCCAGTGTCCCAAACCCGCGGCGCCGGCCGCCGCCGCCAGCATCAAGGTGTGGATGTCGACCGTGCCGCGCCGCAGACTGTGATAGCTTTCGGGCGCAGCTTCCCAGGCGCCGGCGATGTAGGCCAGCACGAAGCTGATCGTGCTCCACGCCGGCGCGGCGCCGAGCTGACCGAGAGCGAATCCGAGCAGGGCGAAACCACCGCAGGCCAGCGCCAGCGCCAGCTCGAGATAGCGCTTGAGCCACGGCTCGAGCCGCTCTTCGGGTCGCACCGGGTAACCGAGCTCCGCGACGCGCTGCTCGATCCGGCCGAGATCGGTGCGCCCGTCTTCGTACTCGACCGTGACCCGTGAGGATCCGGGGTTGACCGTGACCGAGGTGATCGCGTCCTCGTCCAGCAGGTGGCGCTCGAGCGCCTGGGCGAACGAGCGCAGGCCCATGCCCCCGAGCCGAAAGCTGCCGCGCCGAAATTTGCGCGCGAACTCGATGCCGATCCGCTGCGCCATCTTGCGGACTTGCTCGAGGCCGAACACGCGCGGGTCGTAGGTCAGCGCCAGGGTCGCGTGCTCCAAGTCGACGTCGACCTGGGTGATGCCGCGATGCGCCTCGAGGGTGCGCATCAAATAGTCGAGCGCGCGGTCGGCGTTTTCGCGCTCGCGGAACTGGAGCGGCAGGCGGATGTGCTTGGTCGGCAGCTTGGGCGGAGGCATGGCGGTTGCGCGGCTCTATTGTGATCGCGCTGGCCGCCGATTTCTAGTCTTAACTTACTGACAGATAACCAGTTAGGAATGAGACTCAGTCTCAGATCAGGGGTCGCCCGAGCACCGCCCATCGGTCGTAGCGGCGCTCGAAAGCCAGCGCCCGCAACTCGCGCCCGACGTCGGCGAAGGGCAGCAAGACCAGCTCGGGATTCCGCGGCTGGAAGCGCAACGCGCGCAGCTGATCGAGCGCGCGCCGGGTGCGGATCCGCATTGGGTTGAGGTAGTACGGAAAGGCCAGCGCGGTCGCCTCGCTCGGATCCAGGAAGCAAGCAACCAGGCGGTTGCCGACCGCAGGCTGGTAGTTCCACGGGGTCTGTAGCCGGTTGAGATCGCGGGCCACGAAGTCGATGCGCGGGGCGCGATAGTCGCCGTGCCCGGGAACGTAGAGGCTGGCTTCGCTCCGCGCTTCCGCTGGGAGGATGTTTTGACCGCCATCGAGCCGCAGCTTCCAATAGGGCAGATAGAGCGGCGCGGCGGCCGGATCGAGCGCCCTGAGCGGGGCGCAGAACGCGGCGTGGGCCGGCTCCAGGCCGGCGTCGCTCATCTGCCAGAGCGCGCCGCAGGCGCCGCAGCGCGAGGCCGCCGCGAAGCGGGCTTCGGGCAGATCGGCGGCGCAGCTCGGACAGCGCAGCAGGCTCACCGCGATCACGCCTTCGCGCGGCTCGGCCGCCGGATCGGCGAGCGCCGGCTGGTTGGACAGTCCGCCGACTTCGATTCCGTTGGTGCCGTCGAACAGCGTGCCGTCCGCGCGCCGGAAAAACGGCGCGTACACCAAGTCAAGCCGCGGCCGCACCAGATCGCCGCGCCACCAGAGCCGCTCGAACGAGGGTCCGACCGGCCGCGGCCGGCGCGCCTGGGCTTCGAGCCGTTCGGCGATTCGTTGCGGATCCGAGCTGCGCGCCAGCACCTGCGCCCCAAGCGCGACGAACGCCCCGGGGCGATAGAGTTGAGCCGGCAAGACCCACGGTTTGATGCCCAGCGGCGGAAGCCCGAGCTCGCGGCTGGTTTGATCGGCGGCGCTGAGATGAAGCACCCGGCCGGCGAAGCTCTGGGTCATCGAGCGCTCGACTTCGTCCGCCGTCGCGAGCTCGAGCGCGTCGGGCGCAGTGCGCAGCTGCTTCGGCCCCGACCGGCGCCGCGTCTCCCAGCCGATCTCCCAACCGAGAACGATGGTTCGCAGCCGGTAGTACGGCGCCATCACCAGCTGGAGCCCAGCGCCGAGCCGCGCTTCGATCCGCTCGCGCGGCAGCGGCGGATAGTAGAGCATGGCCATGCGCCGCCGGCGTTGGATCAGCAGCCCGCTGTGGCAGTACGGGCAGCGGGCGGTGTCGTCGCCCTCGATTCCGAGGAACGGTCCGCCGCAGGCCGGACAGCTTGCGCCGATCCAGCGGGTCGCCGAGCCCGGCGCGCGGACCAGCTCGACGCCGCAGTGCGCGCAGGCGCTGCGAACCGTTCCGAGCGTGAACTGAATCCCGGCGCCGCAGCCCGGGCAACAGGTCTCGACCAGCGGCGCAGCTTGCGGAGCGGATGGATGCGGAGTCAAACCGGCGTGCGCGAGGAAAAATCCAGCGACCGTTTGGTGGGCGCGAATCCGGCGCGGCGCAGAAACTCCTGCGCTTCGGCTTCGGTGCGCAGGCCGTAGCTGCGCAGCACGTTCTCCTCGAGCACCACCGAGTTGATGTCGTCGGCGCCGCAGTGCAGCGCCAGCATGCTGAGCTGCTTGCCCAGCACCAGCACGCTGGTTTCGATGTGCGGCACGTTGTCGAGGTAGAGCCGGCACAGCGCCAGCACCGCCAGATACTCCTGCGGCGGCACCTTGCGCCTGGTGAAGCGCTTGGTCTGGGGCTGGAACGTCCACGGAATGAAGCTGTAGAAACCGCCAGTCTGGTCTTGCAGCGCACGCACGACTTCGAGATGACCGACGATCTCTTCAAGGGTCTCGACCGAGCCGAACACGATGTTGGCGCTGCCGTAGAGCCCGGCGCGGTGACAAACTCGCATGACTTCGACCCACTGCTCGACCGTGGTTTTCTTCGGCGCCAGAATTTCCCGCACCCGTTCCTGCAGGATCTCCGCGCCGGCGCCGGGTACGCTATCGAGACCGGCCGCTTGGAGGCGGGCGATCAGCTGCTCCAGGCTCAGCGACTCGCGCGCGGCCAAATGCCACAACTCGACCGGCGAAAAGCCGCGCACGTAGAGCCCGAAGCGGCGCTTGATCTCGCGCAGCACCGCTTCGTAGTAGCTCAGCGGCAGGTTCGGATCGACGCCGCCCTGGAAAAAGACGGCGCAGGCGCCGGCGGCGATGCCGCCTTCGATTTTGGTGCAGATCTGGTCCAGGCTCAGCCTGTAGCCGCGTCCGCTTTCGACTTCCTCGTAGTAGCTGCAGAAGCTGCAGTCGATGGTGCAGACGTTGCTGTAGTTGACGATCTGGAAGACGGTGTAGCTGGCCTGGTCGGGCGGGTGCAGCTTGCAGCGCACTGCCCGAGCCGCCTGGGCCAGATCGAGCCAGTGCCCGTCGCGCAGCAGCTCGATGCCCTGCTTGGGCGTGAGCCGCTCGCCCGCGGTCGCGCGTTGCAGCAGGCTGGTGATTCTCGAGCTCAAGAAGTCGCTCCGGAGCTGGCTAGACTATACCGAGAAGGATTCGTGCCGTCCAAACCCAGAAGCCCAGGGGTAATATGGATGGCTGGATCGTGATGGATCGCCCTCGCATTCAACTCGCCGCGGTGTTGTTTGGCGCACCGCTGGGCCTGCCGGTGTCGGCCTTTCAGGGGCCGCCCGCATCGGTTCCGATCCTGGAGCAGCCGGTTCAACCGGATTCGGTGCCGGCGATCGAGGAGCTGCCGCCGGCGTATGAAACCGTGTTTGAACAGGCGGTTTCGGAGGTCGAGGAGTGGTACGGCGCCGAACGGCTCCCCGCGCAGTGGCGCCGGCAGGTCGAGCAGGTACGCGCGGGGCTGGCGGGCGCGATCAGCGAGCGCGGGTTTCTGGAGCTGCTGAATCCGCTGCTGTATGCCGTAACCGAGCCGCGTCCGATCTTGTTGCCGCCCGAAGCGAGCCGCTTTCGACCCGGTATCGCGGTCAGCGTGGAACCCGATCGGGCTCTCATCCTTCAGGTGGATCCGACCAGCCATGCCTGGCGCCTGGGAATTCGGCGCGGCGACGAGCTCCTGCAGGATGCGGCCTCGCTGGCCGGCGCGTCCGGCAGCCGGGTCGAGCTGCGCCTGCGCACACAGGGAGGATTGGTCCGGAGGCTCGAGGTCGAACGCGACGGCGCCGGAGACCGTCCCTGGTCGCCCGAGCTCTATGCCGATCCCGCCCGCGCGCCTGTGCTGCGGCCGGCCGAAGGCGGCTCGGAATCGCTCTCCGAGCTGCTCGCGACCGTGGCGGCCGAGGGCGAGCTGGAAATCGACCTGCGGTCCTCGACCGGAGATCCGGCGGGACTTGGGATTCTGGCCGGTTGGCTCGGGCTGGCGCCCGATCGCAAGCTCGAGATCCGCAGCTGGAATTGGAAGCCCGCCGAAGGGGAAAGCTCTGAGTCGGGCGGCTTGGAATCGCCCCAGTCGATCCCATGGCCGGATGCGAATCTGAAATCGACGCTGGCGGCGGCGCTCGAACGGCATTCCCGCCTGTCGATCGCTCCGCAACGCTTGGAACGCCGCCGCCGCGGCAAGAGCCGCGTGCTCGTGGATGGCGGCACTTGCGGCTCCGCCGAGGCTTGGGCGCGGCTGCTCAAGGCCGGCGGGATCGCGGTGTACGGCAGCCCGACTTGCGGGCGGCCGACCCTGGATACCCGCCGGGGGCTGAGCGGAGGCTGGAGCCTGCTCCTGCCGCTCGCGCTGCTCGGAGAGTCGGGCCCGCCAACCCCGGTCGCGCCCGCGCCCCCACGCTAGAAGCCTTGGTATCGTGGAACATGCCAATTGAGTCAAGTTTGGGTCATCGCACGAGCAGCGATTGTACAGCTCGTCGGGCGGCGGAGAGGGTGTCGGCTGCAAGGCGGGCGAAGCGAGGCCGACGGAAGTGTACTGAAAGGTACGCTGGAGGAGGCCGAGTGAGCCCAACGACGCAGACGGCGCCCTATCCGCCGCCGGGCTAGGTTCTGATGCCAGCGCACGTGGGATTCGATTCAAGCTCGGGCGGCCGCCGCGGATTGGTGCTGAGACTAGGCGCGCTGGGCGACACGCTGCTGCTCGAGCCCGCGCTGGCTGCGCTGCGGGGCATTCGTCCTCGAATCGACTGGGAGCTGATTGGCACCATGCCCTATGCCGAGCTGCTCGGTCGCCATCTGGTCGGGCTCCATGATGGCGGGGCGGCGCGGTTCGCACCGCTGTTCGCGGCGCCGCGCTTGGAGTCCGAGCCGATTCGCTTTCTGACCCGCTTCGAGCGCGCGGTGGTGTTCAGCGCCAATTCGGATCTGAGACGACATCTGGCCGAGCACATCGCGACGACCCTCTGTGCCGCACCGCTGCCCGAGCGCGAGGATTCGCGCGACGTGGTGGATTATTTGTTGGACTGCCTCGAGCCTTGGATCGGCGATCCTGCCGGTGCTCGGCGCGTCCCGAGCTTGCCGCTGCCGGCGGCTGACGGCGGGTCCGGCGCTGCGATCGTTCTGGCGCCCGGCGCCGGCGCGGCGGCCAAGCGCTGGCCGATCGATCGGTGGGCGGCGCTGGGGCGGAGCTTCGGTCGCGATCTGCCGGCCGAGCGCCGAGCGCTGCTTCTGGGTCCTGCCGAGTCGGATCTCCGCGATCCGCTTGCGGATCTGGCCCGAGCGCTGGGCGCCGAGGTCTGGGATCACCTTCCCTTGCCGACGCTCGCGCAGCGGCTGGCGGCGGCGCGCCTATACATCGGCAACGACTCTGGGCCGACCCATTTGGCCGCGGCGGTCGGCTGTCCGACGCTGGCGGTTTTTGGCCCGGCGTCCGAGCGGCGCTGGGAGCCGCGCGGCCCGCGGGTAGTCACGCTCCATGCTTCCGAGGCGCAGGAGTGGGCCTCGAGCTCGCGGGCGATCGCCGCCGCTCGGCGGCTTTGGGCCGGCCGATGAAACCCACGCCGCTGGTCTGTGTCGGCGATGCCTGTGTCGATTGGGTGGTGCGGCTGCCGCGCTGGCCGGCGGGCCCGCGCCCGCAGCACGGTCGCATCGAATGGATCGGATCGGGCGGATCGGCCGCGAACGTCGCGAGCACGGTCGCGCGACTCGGCGGCGCCGCTGCTTTGATCGCGAGCGTGGGCCGTGATCCGTTCGCCGGGCTGGCGCTCTCCGGACCGCGCGCGGCCGGGGTCGATCTGAGCCTGGTGCGGGTTTCGCGCCGCAGCGCGAGCGGCGTTTTTCTTTCGGCGCGGCTGGCCGGGGGTGTGGTTCGAACCGTCGCCTTCCCGGCCAGCGCGGCGAGCTTGAGCGGCGCCGCCCTGCGCCGGGTCGGATCGCCGGCGGCGTGGTTCGTCTCGGGGCATCTGCTGCACAGCCGCGGCGGGGCCGCGCTGGCGCGGACGCTCCGCGCGCGGGTCCGGCGCCGCCGCGAGCTGATCGCGACCGATCTGACCCCATTCGAGCCCCGCACCGCGCGGCGGCTGCTGCGCCATCACCCGGGGCCGGTGCTGCTCTTCACCAGTCTGGAAGGGAGCCAGAGGCGGCGGCGCGGCTCCGGTCTGGCGCGCCGCATGCTGGCCGAGCTCGGCGGCGCGACCGCCGTTGCGGTCGTCAAGCTGGGTGCCGCCGGCAGCTGGATCGCCGCCGGCAGCCGGGCGGCGCACGTTCCAGCGCTCAAGGCTGCGGTGATCGACGCACTGGGCGCCGGCGATGCCTATGTCGGGGCCTTTGTTTGGGGCTGGCAGCGCGGCCTGGAGCTCGAGGCCTGCGGCCTGCTCGGCAGCGCCGCCGGCGCGCTCTGCGTTTCGCAGCCCGGCACTCAGGGAGATTGGTTGTCGCGGGCGCAGATGATGAAGCGGCTCACCCGGGCGCGCCTGCCGCGGGCGCTGGCCGAGGCTCGGCGCGCGGCGCTGCGGGCTCTGGATCGCCGATGACCAGCGAGAAGGCACCGGACTATCTGGGGCTCTACCTGCGCGGGCTGCAAGGAGAATTCTACGGCTCGGACTACTACCGGCACCCGCGGAGCGAGATCGACAGCGCGATCATCTATGACGACGGCGAGGACAAGCGGACGGTCGCGGCGCTGCTGGTGACCAGCTTCGCGCCGCGGGCGGCGCTCGAGGTCGGCTGCGCCACCGGATTGCTGGTCAAGGCGCTGCGCGGCTACGGGGTCGCTGCCGAGGGCTTCGATTTTTCGCAGTGGTGCATTGACCACGCCGATCCCCAGGTCCGGGGGTTGGTGCGCTGGGGCGACGTGCTGCAGCTCGAGCCCGCCGCCGCCGGCTGCGATCTGGTGCTGGCGCTGGACGTCTTGGAGCATCTGCCGCCGGAGAAGGTACCCCAGGCAATCGGAAATCTGGCGGCCGCGTTGCGGCCCGGCGGAATCGTGTTCGCGGTGATTCCGGCTTATGGACCGAATCGCTTCGGACCGGAGCAGTTTCCGCTGCTCTATGAGGGCTGGCGTCGCGACGCGGCGCGCGGGGTGCCGTTCCGCGATCTTCCGCTCGATGATCGCGGCCGGCCGCATCTGGGCCATCTCACCCACGCCACCATCGATTGGTGGGAGCGCACCTTCCGCCGCGAGGGGCTGCGGCGCCTCGGCCCGGTCGAGCGGATCTTGCACCGCCGCTACGACGCCGCGCTGCAGCAAGCCCGGCGTTCGTTCTTCGTCTTCGGCAAGCTCGGAGCGCTGGAGGCGGTGTGGACCTCTCGGCGGCTGGTCGACCGAATCACGGCGGTGCCGGGACTGCCGCGCGGGTTTTGGAGCTGGGAGTGCTGGGGCGGCGAGCGCTGGATGCGCTGGACCGACGGCGCGGCTTGGGAGGCAGTGGAGCTGAACCGGTGCCGGGAGCTGGTTTTGGATGCGATTTGCAACCATCCCGCCATCGCCGACCAGCCGGTCGCGGTCCGCTTTCAGTTCGATGGCGCCGCGCCGCAGCGCGTCGAGTTTCGCGATCACGACTGGCACCGCTTGACGCTCATGGCGCCGCGGCGCCGCTTCGCGGGGCTGTCGATCGAAAGCTCGCGGACGTGGCTGCCGGATCCGGAAGCGGATCCCGGTTCGCAGCGCCGGCTCGGTGTCGGCCTGTCTTATCCCGGTGCGCCATGAGGATCGAGCTGCCGCAGGAGCCCCGAGCGCGGCGTGCCCTCGTGGTCGCGCGGGCCCTGATTGCGGCCGGGCACCGCGCGCTGTTTGCCGGCGGAGCGGTGCGCGACCTGGTGCTCGGCCGGACGCCGCAGGACTACGACATCGCGACCAGTGCGCGGCCCGAGGAGGTGCAGGCGCTGTTTCCGCATACGGTCGCGGTCGGCGCCGCTTTCGGCGTGGTGCGGGTGGTTTCGGCCGCCGCCGGCGATGTGGAGGTGGCGACCTTTCGCCGCGATCTCGGCTACCGCGACGGCCGGCATCCGGACGCGATCGCGTTCAGCGACGAGATCGAGGATGCGCGCCGGCGCGACTTCACCATCAACGGCTTGCTGTTGGAGCCGGAGAGCGGCGCCGTGGTCGACTACGTCGGCGGCTTGGATGACTTGAGCGCCAAGCGCCTGCGTGCGATCGGCGACCCGACCGCGCGCTTCGCCGAAGACGCGCTGCGGCTGCTGCGCGCGCCGCGCTTCGCGGCCCGCTTCGAGCTTGCGATCGATCCGGCCACCTGGGAGGCGCTGGTGCGCTCGGCGCCGTCCATCGCCCGGGTCAGCGCCGAGCGCATCCGCGACGAGCTGCTCAAGATGCTGGTGGAGCGCCACCGCAAGCGCGCCCTCGAGCTGCTCCACTCCAGCGGTTTGATGCAACGGCTGCTGCCCGAGCTGGCGGCTTGCGAGGGGGTCGAGCAGCCGCCCGAGTTTCACCCCGAGGGCGACGTGCTGGTCCACACGCTGCTGATGGCCGATCTACTGCAATCGGATCCTTCGCCGGAGCTGGCGCTGGCGGTGGTGCTCCACGACATCGGCAAGCCGCCGACCTTCTCGCGTGAGGATCGGATCCGGTTCAACCGGCATGCCGAGGTCGGCGCCGAGATGGCGCGCGCGGTCTGCAAGCGCCTGCGGCTCTCGCGCGACTCGACCGAGCGGGTTTACGAGCTGGTGCGGCACCACCTGCGTTTCAAGGACGTGGTCAAGATGCGGCCGGCAACGCTCAAGCGCTTCCTGCGCATGGAGGGATTCGAGGAGCATCTCGAGCTCCACCGCGTCGACTGCTTGGGCAGTCACGGAATGCTCGATCACTACGACTTCTGCCGCGCCAAGCTGGAGCAGTTCCGCCAATCCGAGGCCGCCGCCGGTTTGCGTCCGGCGCGTCTGATCGACGGCGGCGACCTGATCGCCGCCGGGTACCGCCCCGGACCGCAGTTCAAAGCCATCTTGAGCTTCGTCGAGGACCTGCAGCTCGAAGGTCGGCTGGGGTCTCGCGAGCAGGCTCTCGAGGCCGTCCGGCGGCGATTTCCTCTATAATTTCTCGACCTTTTGGGGCCCCCCGGAGTCCAATAGGAGCGTGGTGGTCTGCGGCGAATCCCGATGGATCGACCCACCGACGAAGAGCTGGTTCGCGAGGCCGTGGCCGGCGACGCGAACGCCTTCGAGGCCCTGGTGCGGCGCTGGGAGAAGGGGCTCTACAATTTCATTCTGCGTTACCTGGGCGACCCGGAACGCAGCCGCGAGCTCTGTCAAGAGGCCTTTTTCAAGGCCTACCGCAACCTGCACCGCTTCGATCATCGGGCTCGGTTCTCCACCTGGCTGTACACCATCGCCCTCAACCTGTGCCACTCGGCGTTCCGCAAGAAGCCGTGGCCCCGGCTCGCTTCCTTGGATGAGTCGACGGTCGAGGGTGAGGCCGGACCGCAGCTGGCGGAAACCGTCTCGGATCCCACGATCGATATCGAGGGCGACCTGGGGCGCGACGAAGAGGCGATGATCGTGAGAGCCGCGGTCCAATCGCTGCCTGCGGAGCTTCGCGAGGTGGTTCTGCTCAAGGAATACCAGGGCCTGCGCTTTCGCGAGATCGCCGAGATGCTGGGGGTTCCGGTCAGTACGGTGAAATCCAAGATGTACGCCGGGCTGGATCTGCTGGCCCGCAAACTGCACCACGGCCGCTGGCCGGTTCAAGCCAAGCGGCCGCAGCCCAAGGAGTAACGACATGAGCGCCTGCAACAGCTATCGCGAGCTTCTCATGGATGCGCTGTACGGAGAGATTTCGGCCGCCGATCGGACCGCATTCGAAACTCACAGCGCCTCCTGTTCAGACTGCCGCGAGGATTTCGAGCGCCTGCGCCGGGTCAGCAGCGAATTGCGGACTTGGGAGCAAGTGGATGCTCCGGTCTTGGCGCGCACCTGGCCGGCGCGGCGCCGCGGGCTGCGGCACTTTCTCGGCTCGCCGCGCCTGGCCTGGAGCGCCGCCGCCTTGGCGCTGCTGCTCGGGCTCCTGCTTCGCGCCGATCTGCGGATCGGTGGCGGTGTGGTTCAGCTCAGCTTCGCGCTGCCGGGCGTGGCGGCGGCTCCATACCAGGCCGCTCCAGCCGCTCTCGACGCCGAGCAGGTCGCGGCCGCGATCCAGAATGCGGTCGCGGTCAGCGAGGAGCGCCAGCGGCGCGAGCTGGCTCTGGTGCTGGCGACCATGGTGGAGCAAATCGAAACCGACATGGCGCATCAATTCTATTCGGTCCAGAGCAACCTCGACCGGCTGGAAAACACCACATTCCGGGTGGTCAACGCCAGCCAGGCGTGGGGCTCGGAGCGATGAGCCCGTTGCGCACGGCTCTGGCGGCGCTGGCGCTGCTGCTGGCCTGGCAGCGGCCGGCGTCGGCGCTTGACTACCAGCTGCTCGCGCAGGATCTCGAGGTCATGAAAAGCATCGTGGTCGCCAGCTTCCGCGGCGCCGCCACGCCGGCTTCGGGACAGCTCGGAACGCTGATTCTGCGCAACAGCTGCCAGGCGGTTTATCTTGAAGGGTACGGCGCGGTATTCACTTTGGAGCTCTGGTATCGAGACCGGCCGCCGCTGCCACCGGCCGCCCGGCGCAGCAGCGGGAAAGGGCAGGGGTCGGATGCCGAGGGTTCGGCCGCGGCAGCGAGCCCAGTCACGGGGGCGGAGCTGTTTCGAGAGCTTCTGACCATGGCGCGCCAGCGGCCGGAACAGCAGAGCTTGGCCCGCAGCGCGGCCCTCGAGCGGTTCATCGATCTGCTGGCCAACCACGGCGCCTCGATCCGTCAGCTCAAACCCAACGAGAGCGTAACGCTGATCGGGCTTCAAACCGCTTCGGCGCCGGACCTGCCGCAGCGGGTGCAGGCCAGCGCTCGCCGGGCGGATCTGGCGGCGCTCCAGCGCGGCGAGCTGTCGCCGGACGACTTCAAGTCGCGGGTCAAGGTGCTGGAGTACTGACCGCGCCCGGCGGGCTTGCGCCGCTGGCTGAACCACGGTATACTCCTGCTCTCAAGTCGACTCTGTGCCGTCGACGTTCTAATCCAGAGCACCGACTCTGGCCCGAATCCCGCTTCAGGGCAACGCCAAAACGGGTTTATCAATCACCGTAAGGACGGCCACAGGCCGCGCGCAACCTTCAAGCCCCAGGAGGACAATAAATGCCGACCCAGGAGACGAGCCAGGCAAGTCCACGCCGCCGCGGCCGTCCCCGCAAGCAAGATTCCGGCGACTCCAGCGCGCTGGTGGCAAACGGCGAAACCACAGGCGCCGTGGCCGGAGCAGAACCTGAAACCGGCGGAACGCCTCAGCCCACCCCGAGCTCGGCGAAAGGCCCGGAGCCGGCTCCGACATCCGAGAGCGGCGCGGTTTCGGCGCCGCCGGCGCCGGCCGCCGCCGAACGGCCCAGCCTGACCTTGAACATCAAGGACCTCCAGGAGATGAGCTTCCAGAAGCTCATCGAGCTGGCCAAGGACTTCGGCATCGCCAACGCTCCGGCGATGCGCAAACAGGAGCTGATCTTCCAGATCCTGCGCGCCCAGGCCGAGAAGCACGGCATGATCTTTTCCGAAGGCGTGCTCGAGACGCTGCCGGACGGCTTCGGCTTTCTGCGCGCGCCGGAATACAACTACCTCCCGGGACCCGACGACATCTACGTCTCACCCAGCCAGCTGCGCAAGTTCGATCTGCGCACCGGGGATATCGTTTCCGGCCAGATCCGCCCGCCGAAGGATGTCGAGAAGTACTTCGCCCTGATCAAAGTCGAGGCGATCAACTTCGATCCCCCCGAGGTCGCCTACCAGCGGACCCTGTTCGAGAATCTGACCCCGCTGCACCCCAACGAGCGCTTCGTGTTGGAGAACGACCCCGAGAATCTCTCGGCCCGCGCCCTCGACCTGCTGGCCCCGATCGGCAAGGGCCAGCGAGCGCTGCTGGTGTCGCCGCCCCGCGCCGGCAAGACCATGATGATGCAGGCGATCGCCAACTCGATCACCGCCAATCATCCCGACAGCGTCTTGATCGTGCTGTTGATCGATGAGCGCCCCGAAGAGGTCACCGACATGAAACGGCATGTCGATGGCGAGGTGATCTCCTCCACGTTCGACGAGCCCGCCGATCGGCACGCTCACGTGGCCGAGATCGTGCTCGACAAGGCCAAGCGCCTGGTGGAGCACAAAAAGGACGTGGTGATCCTGCTCGATTCGATCACCCGGCTGGCGCGCGCCTACAACACGCTGGTGCCGCCGAGCGGCAAGGTGCTGTCGGGCGGCGTCGACGCCAACGCGCTGCAGAAGCCCAAGCGTTTCTTCGGCGCTGCGCGCAATATCGAGGAGGGCGGCTCGCTCACTATCGTCGCCACCGCCCTGATCGACACCGGCAGCCGAATGGACGAGGTCATCTTCGAGGAGTTCAAGGGCACCGGCAACAGCGAGGTCTACTTGGATCGCAAGCTGTCCGAGAAGCGGATCTTCCCGTGCATCGACATCAACCGCAGCGGGACCCGGAAGGAAGAGCTGCTGCTGCCGCCGGACGATCTGGCCCGCATCTATCTGCTGCGCAAGGCGCTCTCCTCGCTGTCGACGGTGGAGGCGATGGAGCTGCTGCTCGACAAGATGAAGCGCACCCGCACCAACAAGGAATTCCTGCAGTCGATGGCCTCCCCGGTCCAATCCGCCAAACGGTAGCAAAGCGGAGTGGGCGGTGGAGATGGCGCCAGATCCGCCGCCACAGCAGAGCTAGCCAGGAGAGGCTTGGAAATCGAGTAGCTCGACTGGAACCAGGAAGCGGCGCGCCTGGATCGACATCAAGTAGCTGCCGCCGCCGGCGGCGCTGCGCAGGCGCACCGTGTACGTTCCGTCGGTCGGAGCCAGGGCCAGATTGGTGAACTCCGGCTGGCCGGCGCCATTGATGTCCTGAGTACCGATCAGCCCGCCCGTGGGGCTGTAGATTTCCAAGCTCGGATCCAGCGTACTGCCGAGACGGTCCGGATTGGGGTCGACCGCGATCAAGATCAGATCACCGGCCAGCGCTTCGAAGCGGAACCAATCGTTGTCGCCGGCGCCCAGTGTGCCCGCGTTCAGATCCTCGGCAGGATTGGCCGCCGCGGCGCTATCGTTGGGCTCGCTCTCGTCGGCCGGGTTGTTCCGCACCACGTTGAGAAACAGAAAGTAGGGATCGAGACCCGATCCCAATGCGGCGACACGCACGTAGTAGATCCCACCGGCGCTTAAGCGAGCGCCCGCGATGCCGGAGGACAAGTTCACCGGCCCGTCGTCGTCGTCCGATTCGAGCACCGTGAGCCCGTCGGCCGCGCGGATCTCCAAGAAGCTGTCGCCGTTTGCCAGCGTGGCGTCGGTCCCGTCGATGGAAATGAAGGCCCGACTCTCGGGCGCCACCGTGATCGAATAGTAGTCGACGTCACCGCTGGGGCTGATCGACCCGGCCGCCACCGAGATGGCCGGGGAAATCACGTCGGCGCTGGACGGCTGGTCGTTGGGCTCGCTCTCGTTCGCCACGCTCGAGCGCGGACCGCTCCGAATCTCGCTCTCCAAACCGCTCGGGCCTGCAGTCGCCGCGGGCGCGCTTTCTTGTTTGGCGGCCTCGATCGCGAGGCTGTGCTGTTTGTCCAGCTCGTCGGCCCCAAGCAACCCGGCGGCGCAAAGGCAGACCCCGGCCGCGGCCACTTTGAATCGGCTGAAGAGGATCACCACGGTTCCAAGATAGTTTGAGCTCAGGACGCTATCCAGGGCGTACTCTAGCACGAAAGAGCACCAAACTGAAATCGAGATTTCGCCCGCTATCCGGCTTGGGCCGCGGTATTTAAATGAGCCAAACAGAAGACAAAACTAGGTACATCGAATTGGCTGGTCGGCCCAATGGGGCGTATAATTGGTTGCCCGGGATGGGCCCTGAATGCGCAATGGCCCCGGTCCCGAACGGTACTGAGGGTGCTTCTGGAGGGAAGCTATGAAACGCAAATGGATCTGTATCGCCGCGGCCGCCCTCGCTGGTGCGCTGCTGGCATCCCCCCTGTCCGCTCAATCCGACGGCCGGCTGATGGGAACGGTAACCAGCTCCGACGGACAACCGATCGAGGACGCTACCCTGGTGCTGAGCGACGAGGAAACCGGCCGGAAGATCGAATTCAGCACCGATCGCAAGGGCAAGTACTACCGCCGCGGAATCCCTCCGGCCGCCTACGAGCTGAGGGTGAGCAAGGAGGGTTTTCAGGAGTTCTTGGGCGAGAACATCCGGGTGCCCGCCGGAGGCGAAAAAACACTCGATGTGACCTTGGCGCCACTGGTCACCGAGCCGGTCGAGCCGATCCAGGACGCCTCCTATCGCGAAGGTTACGAGGCGCTCAAGAGCGGCGATTTGGAGACCGCCAAGACCAAGATGGAAGCGGTCCTGGCGGAAGCTCCCGACGATTTCCGCCCTCATTACGTCTTGGGTCACATTCACCTGCGCCAGGGGAACCTGGATCAGGCCAAGACGCATCTGGAGCAGGCGCGCCTGCTCAAGCCGGATGCCTCCGAGGTGTATTTCGATCTCGGAACGGTGGCCGCCCGCGAGAAGGATTGGCCCAAGGCGCAAGAGTACTTCGGACGGGTGACCGAGCTGACGCCGCAGGACGCCGAAGCGTTTTACTCGTTAGGGGTTTCCTATCTCAACGAGAACAAGCCCGCCGAAGCGGCGCAAGCGCTCGGCCGCGCGGTCGAGATCAAACCCGACCACGCCAACGCCCACAAATCGATGGGCTACGCGCTGTTGCAGGAGGGCCGGTACGCCGACAGCGTCACGGCGCTGGAGCGCTATTTGGAATTAGAGCCCCAGGCCGCCGACCGCGCCGAGATCGAGGCGATCCTGACCGAAATCCGAAAGAACATCCCCGCCGAATCTCAGCCCGAGTAGCGTGTGGGAGGGGCTCGCCTTCACGACTGCCGCTCAGGTTACGCGTCAAGCGAGCGGATGCGGCTGGAGCCTTTGGCCGCGAGTCGGTCGCAAGCCGGAGACGAGCGCAGCGAAGTCGTCCCGAACGGGAGACAAGTCCCGCCCGAATACCCAGAGCACAGCGCAGAGGGCGGCGGAGATGCCGTCAGCTGCGAGGCGCGCGACGGAAGGGCGACGGAAGCGTACTGAAAGGTACGCTGGAGGAGCCCGACCGAGCGCAACGAAGCAGATGGCGGCAGATCCGCCGCCGGGCCTCCGGGCTAGGCGGGTTGGATTTCTAGGAGGGTGCCGATATCCAACGTCCGCCGCCGCTGCTGTTCGACTTCGTACTCCAAGCGCTCGAAGAAGGAACGGTGCTGCGAGTCGCTGGCGTCGAGCAGCTGTTCGTGGTAGCGGTAAATCAGCAAGAACTGGCGCTGAACGATGCGGGACAGCTCCCGATAGATATCGTCCTCCGGCGCCGGGCAGCGCGCTTCGACACTGTCCGGATTGCCGCCCCAGCACGCGATCTTCTCGACCAGGCGTTCGTCGTGGGTGCGCATCTGCTCGGCGAAACGGTGAAACTCCTCCGCCAGCGCCGGATCCGGCAGCCGCGTGGTCAAGCGCCGGTACATGCGGCGCAAGCCGCGAGTGGTCGCGAGCTGCTTGAGCAGTGTGGCCAGGCAGTCGCGCCGCACCTCCTGCTGCGAACGCTTGCGGCGGTGGAAGAAGTTCGATTCGAGCTGATCCCAAAGGGTTCGCTCGAGTTGGCCGATACCCATTGCAAACGATCCCCGTTCGATTTCTTGATGCCCCGGGGCACTTAGCTCCCCGGAGGAGGAAGATTGTAGCAAGAAAGGTGCCCGCTTGTCGAGTCGTTTTGTCCGGTGCTTCGGTCAGGTCTCTCATCTGCTTACAAATGAGCGAGTTGTGGGATATCCTCTGCCGGCTCAAGGGCAATCGGAAGCCCGGCGGGTGGTCGTGTCGAGGGATCTAAAAGTCGCCTTACTTACCTATGTGTTTTCACTGGTAATTTTCGCCGGCCTCGGAAGTGTGGTCATGAGCCTGGATCCGGTCGTGGGGCTGGCTTTGACCTCGACGCTGATCGCGTTCCTGCCCACCGCCGTCGCCAGCCGATGGAGTCCGCTCGGCTGGCGCAGGGCGCTTCACATCGCGCCGCTTCGACCGGTTGCAGCTGGATGGATCCTGTTGGCCGCGCCATGCGCCTTCTTGGTAGCCGGCCAGCTGGCCGCGCTCCAGGCCCGCATCCTGCCGATTCCGGCCGAGTACCTGAGCTATTTCGAAGCGATTCTACGGTCGGTGAACGCTCGTGGTCCTCTGATCGGAATCCTGGTGGTGGCGGTGCTGCCGGCGCTCGGTGAGGAACCGCTGTTTCGCGGTCTGCTGCTCAGCGCTCTGCGACGCCGAATGCACCCGGTGGGCGCGAGCCTGACCGTGGGCCTGCTCTTTGCGCTGTTTCATATCGATCCCTACCGCTTGGCCTCGACCGCGTTCTTGGGTTTCTTTCTGGCTCTGGTCGTGATTCAGACCGGGAGCCTCTTCGCAGCCATCCTCGCGCACTTGCTCAACAACCTCGGCGCCGAGCTGGTGGTGATATTCAATCTGATTCCGGACCAGGCGGCTTACTCCATGACGCGCCTGCTGCCCTGGCCGTTGGTGCTGCTGGCTGCGCTGCTGTTGGGATTCTGCCTGACCCGGATGCGAGCTCGGCCCGCCGAGCGCGAGCCAGCGGCGCAGACGGAACCGACCGATCGAGCGTAGCGGATTGGTTGCCGCGCCGGCGGTTCGGCCGGCGGGTTGGTTCAGCGCGTCGATTCGATCGCGCGGGAATCGCGTTCGACCCGGTCGGCCATCGCGGCCTTGCGCCGTTCCAGCTGGCGGCCCAGCGCGGGATTCGAAAGCGCCAAGATTTGGGCCGCGAGCACTGCCGCGTTGATACCGCCCCAGGGACCAACCGCCATGGTGGCGACCGGAACCCCCGGTGGCATCTGCACGGTGGCATAGAGCGCATCGAAACCGAGCAGCGGCGAGCTGGCCAGCGGCACGCCGATTACCGGCAAATTGGTGTGGGCCGCCAGCGCCCCGGCCAAGTGCGCCGCGCCACCGGCGGCGGCAATCAAGACCTTCAGGCCTCTGGTTTGAGCCGCGCGTGCGAACTGCGCGGCGCGCTCCGGGCTTCGATGCGCGGAAGCGACCAGGATCTGATGCGGGATCGCGAGCTCGTCGAGCAGCTGTACGGCTCCATCCAGCGCCGCTCGGTCGCTCTTGCTGCCCAGCACGATAGCCACCTGGGCAGCGGGGGATCGTCGAACCGCTGGCGATTTCATGGGCTCACGCTCCTGGCCATCCCGCGGGCTCCGATATCGGAGCGGTAGTGACAGCCTGAAAAGTGGATCCGACGCACGCCCTCGTAGGCGCGCCCCAGGGCCTGCCGCAGCGTGGGGCCGCAGCCGGTGACCGCAAGGACGCGCCCGCCGGCGGTTTCAAGTCCTGCTGGGCCGAGCCGCGTGGCGGCGTGAAACAACGTGACCTCGTCGAGCTCGGCGGCTCGCTCGAGACCGGAGATCGGCAGTCCGGTTCGGTAGGCGCCCGGATAGCCGTCCGAGGCCAGCACCACGCAGGCCGCCGCTGCGGAGCGCCAGCGGGGCTTCTGGCTGGCAAGCTGGCCGCGTTCGGCCGCCTGCAGCAGCTCGAGCAGGTCGCTGCTCAGGCGCGGCAGGATCACCTGAGCCTCGGGATCGCCCAGCCGAACGTTGAACTCCAGAACCTGCGGCCCGGGCTCGGTCAGCATCAAGCCGATATAGAGGAAACCGCGATAATGCAGCTGCTCACGCGCCAGCCCGGCCAGGGTCGGCGCCACGATCCGGGTTTCAATGGTTTGCTGTAGGATCGGGCTCAGAACCGGCGTCGGGGAGTAGGCGCCCATGCCGCCGGTGTTGGGTCCGCGATCGCCGTCGAAGACGCGCTTGTGATCTTGCGAGGAAGGCAAGGTTAGGTGGGTTTCCCCATCCCACAGCAGAATGTAGGAGGCTTCCTCGCCGGCCAAGCACTCCTCGATCACCACTTTCTCGCCCGCCGCACCGAGCGTGTGCCGTTCCATGAAAGCGCTGACGGCCGCTTCGGCTTGATCGCGAGCTTCGGCCACGACCACGCCTTTGCCGGCCGCGAGCCCATCGGCTTTGATCACCAGCGGATAGCGGCGCTCGGCCTGCGCCAGATACGCGCGGGCCGGTTCCGGACGGTCGAAGATCTCGAACGGCGCGGTCGGAATACCATGACGCCCCATGAACAGCTTGGCGAACGATTTGCTGGATTCGAGCTGGGCCGCGCTCCGGCCCGGCCCGATCACCGGTAGGCCGGCTTGTTCGAAGGCGTCGACCAAGCCGTTGGCCAGCGGTTGCTCGGGACCGACCACGGTCAGGTCCACGCGCTGGCGGCTCGCGAGCCGCACCAGTCCCTCCACATCTTCGCTCCGGGTTTCGAAGCAGCGCGCTTGACCGGCGATCCCGCCGTTGCCGGGAGCGCAAAGCAGCTCGGCGCCGGCCGATCGGCGCAGCGCCCAGATCAGCGCATGCTCGCGTCCGCCTCCGCCGATCACCAAGACTCGCGTCACCAAGGTCGTCCAGCCGGCGGGATTATCCCCGCCCGCTGGCGCGACGGTCAAATCCCGCGCTCCCGTGTAGAGTCCAAAGTCCTGGGCGGCGCATCGACCGAATTTGTTGATTTGATTGCAGTTAGGTTGACAGTCTACAAGGCCGGAACTAAACTGAGAGCCGTTTTCCGTTGCTGCTCCTCGGAGTCGAGCAGGATGCCGCTCGCTGGCAATCTGGCCACCATCTCGCTGCCGAATATCCTGCAGCTGCTTTATTCCGAGCGTAAGACCGGGACCCTGGTGGTCAAAGACGGCAGCTCGCAGCGCGAGATCTATCTCAAGAGCGGGGTCGTCATCCATGCGATCTCCAACGACAGCGCGCATCGGATCGGACAGCTCTTGGTGCGGCGTAAGAGCATTACCAATTCCGAGTTGGAGCGCGCGATCAAAGCGCAGCGGCGCAGCGGCCAGAATCTGGGCGATGCCTTGATCGATTTGCGCGCGATTACCCGCGAGCAACTCCAGGAGGTCCTCAAGATCCAGGTCGAGGAGATCGTCTACAACGCGCTCAATTGGGAACGCGGCCATTTCGAGTTTCTGGAGAACAAACTGCCGGCCGCCGAGTTCACCCTGGTGTCGCTCAACATGATGGACCTGGTGATGGAGGGCGCGCGGCGGCTGGATGAATGGGAGAAGATCAAGGCCTCGCTGCCGCCGCGCGACAGCGTGCTGCTGATCGAGTCGCACCCCTCCGACCGGACCGAAGAGATTCGGCTCAGCGCCGAGGAGTTCAGCATCCTCGGTTTGCTCAACGGTGTCCGCAACATCGAGGAAATCTGTTCCGAGAGCCCGGCCGGGGAGTTCGTGACCTGCAAGACTCTGCACCTGCTGCTGGATTCCGGCCTGGTCAAGACGGCAGGCAAGAAACAGACCAGCGCCCAGGCGGCGAGCGAGGAGCGCCACACGTTGAAAGTGGTCCAGCAGTGCTACGAGATCTGTCTCAACCGGATTGAGCAGGCCCTCCGGCTCAAGATCGGCCCCGGCTGGGTCCGCTGTCGGCGCCACGGTTTGCGCCGGCTGATGCACGACTACCCGGAGCTGCTCGGTGATCTCGAGCCTTACCACAACGGCGGCGCCAATCTGACCCGCGTGATGGATGCGTCGCGACAGCTCAATCCGTTGCTGCGGAGCCACGAGCTGATCGGCGCGCTCAACGGGCTGTTGTCGGAGGAGGTTCGACTGCTGAAGAATCTGGCCGGAAACCGGGTCACCGACCGGGTGCTGTACGAAATCGGAAAGGAAGTGCGCAATCTGCTGGCTTTGGAGCGGGGCGTCGATGAGCAGCTTGGTCTCAAGCGCGAGCTCGAACGGGTCCTACGATAGAATCTCAATGGGGGAGAGCTTGGGATGTGGACGCCGATTGCGCTGCAGCTGCTGACGTTGATCGTCTTGCTCGCCGGAGGGTGGTTCGCTCTGCAGGTGGCGATCTATACCCGCGGGGGCGAGCTGTCGCGTTCGTGGCACCTGCTGGTCGGGGCGACGCTGATCTTTGCGCTCCAGCTGGTGTTGGAGCTGATGGCGCAGCTTCAGGTGCTCGAGGTGCAGCCGTGGATCCTGCTGGCGTCCAAGCTGGTCGTGGCGGTTGGGCTCGCGCTGGGTTTCTTCCACCAGATGCGGAGCTTGAGCTGACGCGGGTGGCCGGAGCGCCGCGGCTTTCAGGCGTTGCGGAAAAAAGTCAGAACCGCCAGCCCGGCGGCGACCACCAGCAGCGAGCCGATCAGCAGCAGAACTCCCACCGGGATCAGGACCACCAGAACCGCCTTGCCCCGTTCCAGCTTATAGGTGCGCTCGACCGCCACCACGGTGATCGGAAGCAGCCACAGGCCGACGATCCAACCGATGATGGGAATGACCGCCGGCCAGTTGACGATCGATCCGATCGAGCCGATCCGGAACAGCGCCATGAAGTCGCCGCTGCCGCCGAACAGGGTGGCCAGCAGGTGCAGGATGCCCATAAAGATGAAGAATCCGACGATCATCACGATCGGGTAAAGCACGATGCCGAGCGGGGCGAAGGATCCGAGCGCCGCCGCGGCGCCGCCGATCGCGAGGAAGATCAGACCCATGGTGAACGCGTTGGGATCGGTTGCGATCTGATCGTAGACCGGGATATTGAATTTGCACAGCTCCAGAGCTTTCTTGACGTATCCCGCGAAATCCATGAGCCCCTCCACCCTCGGCGGTTCGCCCGTTCCTCGGACTCGGATCGCGCGCCGCCGCAGCGTTCGATTCTAGGCGGCAGCACCGAACAGGGTCAAGTCGCTCGTCGCTGGCGGCAGCCTCGCGCGGCGGCCGGCACGGCCGCTGGGGTGCCGTGGGCAAGCTTCGCTTTGCCCACGGACAACACTACGAATTCGGCCAACCTAGTTTCTTGTGCACATGGTGATCGTGGGCAAAACAGAGCTTGCCCACGGCACCCAGGGCGATGAGCCGTGACGCAGCGATACAAACTGACCCTCGAGTACGACGGCACGGATTTCCACGGCTGGCAGGTGCAGCCCGAGATTCGCACGGTTCAGGGCGAGCTCGAAAGCGCACTGGCCCGACTCGGTGGCGGCCCGGTCCGCTGCGAAGGCGCGGGCCGCACCGACGCTGGCGTCCACGCTCTGGGCCAGGTCGCTTCGTTCTCGCTCGAGCGGACTTGGACAGCGGAGCGCCTGCTGGCGGCGCTGAACGGTTTGCTGCCGGCCGACCTGCGGGCGGTGGCCGCCGAGCCTGCGCTTCCGGCATTTCATGCGCGTCACAGCGCGCGCTGGAAGGCCTACCTCTACCTGATCGAGGAGCGTCCGGTCGCCACCCCGATCCGGCGCCGCTACGCGCATCACGTGCAGCGTCCGCTCGATCTGGATGCGATGCGATCGGCGGCGCGATGGCTCTTGGGGATTCAGGACTTCGCCTCTTTCTGCGCCGGCGAGGACCCGGGAAAGCCGACCGTGCGCGAGATGGTGTCGATCGAGCTGGTGCGCCGCGACTCCGTGCTGCGGATTCGCATGGTGGCCAATGGATTCTTGAGGGCGATGGCGCGCCGCGTGGTCGGCACCTTGCTGGAGATCGGCTGCGGCCGGCTGCGGCCGGAGTCCTCGCGCTCGATCCTGCTGGCGCGCGATCGGGCCGCCGCCGGTGCGACGGCGCCGGCCCGCGGGCTTTTTCTCGAGCGGGTCGTTTACGATGCCGACTGGCGTGGCGCCGGTACGCCGCTGGCCGAGGTTTCTCCGCTCGCGCCGCTGGATTAAGATTCTGTCGATGGCGATTCTGGTGACCGGCGGGGCCGGCTATGTCGGCTCCGCCATCCTGCATCGGTTGGTCGGCGCCGGACTGACCGCCGTGGTTCTGGACGACCTTCGGATCGGCCACCCGGAGGCGCTGCCCAAGAGCGTGCCGCTGGTGCGCGGCGATATCGCCAACACCGCGCTGCTGCGCGATCTGTTGCGCCGCTATCCGATTGATGCGGTGGTGCACTGCGCTGCGCTGGCCGAAGTGGCCGAGTCGGTCAAGGATCCGCGGCGCTACTATCGCAACAACGTGGAGAAGGGAATCGCGTTCCTTGCGGGGCTGGTCGACTCGCCGGTGCGCCGGCTGGTGTTCTCGTCGAGCTGCTCGGTGTACGGCATGCCGCGGCGGCTGCCGATCGACGAGCAGCATCCGCTGCAGCCGTCTCACCCCTACGGGCGCACCAAGCAGATGTTCGAGGCGGTGCTGGCCGATTTCGGTGCCGCGCATGAGCTGCGTTCGATCGCGCTGCGCTATTTCAACGCCGCCGGAGCGCTGCCCGAAGCCGGGGTGGGGGAGGACCACAACCCGGAGTCGCACCTGATCCCGAACCTGCTGCGCGGGGCCCTGGACGGCACCGAGGTGCGGATCCACGGCGGTGATTATCCGACCCGCGACGGCACCTGCGAGCGCGACTATCTGCACATCGAGGACCTGGCCGAAGCGCATCTGTTGGCGCTGCAGGCGCTGCAGAACGGTCACCGCGGCGGCGCGCTGAATCTGGGCCGCGGGCAGGGCGCAACCAATCTCGAGGTCGCGCACACGGTCGAGGCGGTGACCGGTGTCCGGCTCCGCATCGCCATCGGCCCGCGGCGCCCGGGCGACCCCCCCGCGCTGGTGGCCGATTCCCGAAAAGCCCAACAGGAGCTGGGTTGGTTGCCGCGCTGGGTGGCGCTGGAAGATATCGTCGCGTCAGCGTTCAAATGGCATCAGGCGCATCCCCACGGCTACCAGGCCGAACGGGCGGTGGATCCACACAGGTAGGGCCCTTTTGCGTTGACCAACGGCGTGACCTGGTCTCAGGCGGAACGCAGACATTTGGAGTCCCTTCGATGAATATAAACGTCTTGTCCGAATTACCCCGCAGATCCGAAGGCCATCTCCTTCCGAAACGAGGCCCTGGGGACTCAGGCCTTCAAGTTGGTGTGCACAGGTGGCTACTCTCAAGGCGCCTGCCGGGGTGAGAGCGAAAGGGGATAGGCGCGCAGATCGTTGACAGATAAAGAGTTGCGCCGCTATGATCCGACTTTCTAGCCCCCATATTTGCGTGCTCTGCGATGGCTGGACTCAAAGACATGCTCGCCGTGGTGGAGCCGGGCAGCCTCGACGAGGAGCTGGTCCGCGCCCTCGATTTCGACCGCCTGCCGGCCCACGTCGCCATCATCATGGACGGCAACGGGCGCTGGGCCCGGCGCCGCGGCCTGACTCGGGTCGCGGGTCACCGCGCCGGGATCGATTCGGTGCGCGAGGCGGTCGAGACCGCCGCCCGCCTAGGGCTCAAGATCCTGACCCTCTACGCCTTCTCGCGCGAGAACTGGAAGCGTCCCGAGAGTGAAGTCTCCACCTTGATGGACCTGCTCAAGGAGTACCTGCGGCGCGAGCTCAAGACCCTCAAGGACAACAACATCCGGTTCGAGGTCATCGGCCGGATGGCGGAGCTGCCGGAGTCGGTGGTCGAGGAGCTCAAGTTCGGCATCGACCGGACCGCGAGCTGCACCGGTCTTTTGTTCAACATCGCGCTCAACTACGGCGGCCGGACCGAGATCGTGGACGCGGTCAACCGCTGGCTCGAGTCCGGCGGTCCGCAGGCCGGACCGCTGACCGAGGCGGCGATCGCCGAGCGTCTCTACACCGGCGGCCAGCCGGATCCCGACCTGTTGATCCGGACCAGCGGCGAGATGCGGGTCAGCAACTTCCTGCTGTGGCAGATCGCCTATTCCGAGATCTGGGTCACCCAGACCTTGTGGCCCGATTTCCGCCGCCGCCATCTGCTGGAGGCGCTGCTCGACTTCCAGAAGCGCGAGCGCCGCTACGGGGCCGTCACGTGATCCGCCTTGCGACCGCCGCGGTCGCAATCGCGCTTTTCCTGCTGGCCAATCACTACGAGCTCGCGTTCGAGCTGCTGGTCCTGGCCTGCGCCGCGCTGGCCGCCGCCGAGCTCGCGCGACTGAGCCGCCAGCCGCGCCTGGGAGTGTCGCTCCGCGCGGCCTGGGTCGTGGCCTTGGCCTTGCTGATGGTGTTGTCAGTCGGTTGGCTGGGCGGCGGATGGGCGGCGCTGGCGTTGTTGCTAGTGGTGCCGGCGGTCCGTGGATGGTCGGATACGGTTCAGGCTTGGCGCTCCGCGAGTCTAGCGCTGGTCGCTGCGATTTGGCTCGGAGCCCTGCCGGCCGCGCTGGTCCTTTTGCGGCGCGGGCCTGAAGGCGAGTGGATTCTGATTTGGCTCCTGGGCGCGGTGGCGCTGGGCGACACCGCCGCTTACTACGTGGGATCGGCCTTGGGGCAACACAAGCTCGCGCCCGCGATTTCGCCCCACAAGACGATCGAGGGGACCATGGCCGGACTGTTGGCTTCCGGTGGCGCCGGACTGCTCGCCGCGTGGCTGTTCTTTCCCGCCGCCAGCCTGCCGCGGATGACGCTGGTGAGCCTGGCCTTGGGCGCCGCCGGTCAGCTCGGCGACCTATTCGAATCTCTGCTGAAGCGGGCCGCCGGGGTCAAAGATTCCGGCTCTTGGCTCCCCGGGCACGGCGGCCTGCTCGACCGCATCGATGCCATCTTGTTCGCCGCCCCCGTGCTGCTGCTGCTGAAAGGTTGGGCGCTAATGTAGGGGAGGGGCTTGTCCCCTCACAAAAGAGTCCACGCATCGACATCAAGTCGCGGGCCTATCGAATGGATTGACGATGCGAAGCCCTGCCCTGAAGCTGCCTGTCTTAACCAAGCAGG
>DASWHO010000323.1:0-3690 GCA_036398155.1 Acidobacteriota bacterium | reverse complement strand
GGTCGAGCAGGCGGACGCGGAACGCCGGCCCGTTGGTCTCGATGCAGCGCAGCGCGGCGAGCCGGGCGGCGGTCCGGCGCAGCAGATCGTCGGCCGCTCCGCTCGGGTCGGCCACGTAAAGCTCGACGCCTTCGAACGGATGCAAGGCTCGAACCCGCGGATCCAGCTCCAGCGCCTTGATCAAACGCGTGCCGGAGAGGCTCTGCGGTGCGCTCGCGGTCGGATCGGCGCGAAAGCCATGATCGGAGACCACGCAGATCAAGGTCTGGGGGCCGGCGGCGCGGCGCAGGATCCGGCCCAGGCTCTGATCCACCGCGCGGTAGGCGCGCCGCAGGATCATGCTTTCCGGATCGGCCGCGCCGCTCCAGCCCGCGCGCCAGAAGCGGTGCGAGAGCTTGTCGAGCAGATCGGTGTAATAGAGCGCGAGCTCGGGGCGGTGCTGGTCCACCAGGTTCAGGAACAGCTCGGGGTCGAGGCGGGTCCAGAACATCCCGGTGCGCACCCGCTCTTGGCTCTCGGCCAGCGGGAAAAGCTGGCGTTCGAGCAGCCAGCGCGAGGCCGCGTGGAGCTGGGAAAGGGTGGCGCCGTCGCGCAGCGCCAGTCCGCCGTAGCGCAGGTAGTCGAGGCGCCGGCGCGGTGCGCGGCCCGGCAGCACGCCGGTGTGGAGCACGCCGATCCAGTCGTGCCGCGGCGGCCAGGTCTCGCCTGAAGGGGCGAGCCAGCCGGGAATCACGAAGCCGCGCAGCGGCTGCGGCGGCCAGGTCACGATCATGCGGTACAAGCCGACGCTCCAGCCGCGCGCTTCGAGCGCGTCCCACAGCCGCGGCACCCGCAGCGCCGCCTGGCGGGTGGTCCACTCCAGCACCCCGTGGACCGAGGGGCGGGTGCCGGACAGAATCGACGGCCAGATTCGGGGTGAGGCGCTCGGCTCGAGACTGCGAAGCGGGCCCCAGCTGCCGCGCCGCATCAGTCGAGCGAGCTCGGGCAGCTCGCCACGCTGCGCCAGCTCGAAAGTCTCCGCGGCCGCGGCGCCGTCGAGGCCGATCAGCAGCAGGCGCAGCGGCGGCGCGGCGGCGGGCGCGAGCAGCGCAATCAGGCGCGCCGCCGCCAGCGCGATCGCGCTCGCGATCAGCGCGGCAGGAGCGAAACGGCAGCGCTTCGGCCGGCGCAGCGCCACGGCGACCAGCGCGCCGGCGCCAGCCGGCAGCAGCAGGTGCACCACCAGCGCGAGCGGAGTGCTGTCGAGGTAGCGGGGATTCGAAAGCGTGATCGCGATCGCCGCCAGCGCTCCGACCAGCGCACCCAACGCCGCACCGCACCACGCCGGTTTGTGCATCGAAAGCGAGGGCTACGCCCTCGCGCTCCCCGGGCGTGGCAAGCTCGTCAACCCCGCGTCTGGAGATAACACGAGGGAGGATTCTACCTGGCCTTGGGCCGGGATGTCGCAGAGGTGGAAGCGGCCGCCGCGTTGATTCCGGCACGGCCCTCCCGCGAGCGGAATGCAAATGTAGGGGAGGGGCTTGTCCCCTCCCGTGAGGCGCAGCTTCGATGGATGGCGTGTCGATCGAGGATTCGAACACCGATCGGGCGGGGACGAGCCCCGCCCCTACACCGGCATCCACGCCCGCGCAGCCCATCCCGCATCGGTATCCAACGCCCGCGCAATTAGACCAGGTACTGGGCGACGAAGGCGTCGGCCCCCAGCGCTCGGCCGGTGGCGCGCCGAATCAGCTCGTCCCAGCGGTAACGCGCCCCGGGCCGGAAGATGTGCTCGGCCAGCCATGAGCCCCCGGCCGAATTCGCGACCAGGCCGCGGCCGGTGTAGAGCCGGATCGCCCCCACGAGCTGGGAAGCGCAGAGCTCGCCCAGGATGTAGTTGTGGTAGTAGACCGGTGCCAGCGCGAGGTGCAGCTTGGCGGCCCAATCGGCCTCGCGCGCCCCCGGCGGACGCGCGATCCCCTGGAGCCGCTCGACCAGCGACCACCACACTGCTCCCAGGTCCGGCTCGCGCTGACTGTAGAGCGCGCGCTCGAAGCGCACCATCACCAGGGCCCAGCGCACGAAGATCAGCATGCCGAGGCGCTGCTGCTCGAGGATTGCGTCGGCCTGCTTGCCCACCTGCGCCGCCGAGATCGCGGCCACCCCCTCGATCCACTCCGGATCGCGGGTCAAGCGGCCCATCAGCAGCGCGATCGCCTCGGTGCTCAAGGTATGGGCATAGGAGCGCAGGGTGAACGGCAGCTCGGGATCGATGCCGGCGTCGTAGACCGCGTGTCCCAGCTCGTGCAGCGCGGTGCTGGTCCAGCGCTCGCTGGGCTCGAGGTTGCACAGGATGCGCACGTCGCCGCCGCGGTCGATGTCGATGGCAAAGGCGTGTTGGTTCTTGCCGCTGCGCGGATAGAGATCGCTGCGGGCCAGAATCGGCTCGACCGGGAGCCACAGGCCATCGAAGGTTTTGCGCGCCAGCTCGAGAATATCGGCTGCCCGGTACCAGGCTTCGAGCTCGAGCCCGGGGTTGGGCGGCGGCTCCTGAAAGAAGGGATCGGCGTAGTGCCATGGGTGCAGCGCTTCGACCGCGATCTGAAAACGTTCGGCCAGCCGGCGGTCGAGCTCGGCCTTGGCCTCGAAGAACGGTTCGCGGGTCAGAAGCTCGAGCTGATCGAGCAGCGCCAGCAGCTCGTCCTCGTCCAGCTCCTGGAGCGCGAGCGAGAACACGAAGTGGTCGCGATAGCCGAGCCGGCGCGCGGCCTGATTGCGCAGCTCGACCAGCTCGAGCACGCGGCTCTGCACCAGCGGACCGATGCCCTTGCTCGCTTCCCAAGCCTGGCGCCGCAGCGCGGCGTCGTCCGACTCGAGCAGGATCCGGTGGATGTCGTTGTCGCTGAGCTCCTGGCCGTCGACCCGGCCGCGGTAGTTGGCGTAGATCGACTCGGCCTCGGCCTCGAGCCGCACGATGCGATCGATGCTCTCGGGATCGGATTGGTTGCCGAGATAGTTGAGATAGACGACCTCGAGCTGGCGCGCGAGCAGCGGCTGCTGCGCCACCGCCGCGCTGCGCCAGCGCGAGAGCCGCTCGAAAACGGCCGGATCGGCGTGGAGCTTGCGGTAGCGCCCGGAGAGCTCGGCGCTGCGCTGCTCGGCTTCCTTGGTGCCGGTGGTGGCGTGCTCCCACCAGGCGAGATTGCGCTCGCGCTCCAGCGGCGCGATGAGCTGCTCGTGCTGGCAGAGAAAATCTTGTAAGGCGGCGGCGCTCATGTCGGCAGATGCTCGAACCGCTCTGTTTCTAGCACCGCCGGCCGATGGCGGCAAGCACGGAGCCGAGCGGCGGCCGCTATAATCTCGGGGATGCGCTGGTTGGGCATTCTGCTGGCCGCGGCGGCGGGCGCCGGGCCTGGCCTTGCGACCGCCGCGGAGCCGGCGGTTGAGAGCGTCGCCGCCCGGGTGCGCCGCATCAGCGCGAGCGTGGAGGCAATCCGCGGTGAGCGGTTCCTGCGCCCGGTGGCGCTGCGGCAGCTCTCCGGCGCGCAGATGCGGCGCCAGCTTCGCACGCTCCTCGATCGCGAGTGGCCGGCGCCGAAGATGGCGGCCCAGGAGCAGCTATTCAAGCTCTTGGGGCTGCTCCCGCCGGAGCTCGATCTGTCCTCGACTTTGATCGCGGTGCTCGGCGAGCAGGTCGGCGGACTTTACGAT
>DASWHO010000322.1:0-10417 GCA_036398155.1 Acidobacteriota bacterium | reverse complement strand
CCGACGCCGGCGCCGCCGCCGCCCCCCAAGCCAACCACCCCGGCGGCCGCCGCGGCGCCAATCGCCCTCAGTAGCAAGTCGCTAGACGCGGATGCGGGTGACGGCGGCGCCGAGCTGTTGCAGCTTGCCGACCATGTCGGCGTAGCCGCGGTCGAGGTGGTAGACGCGGTCGACGATGGTTTCGCCCTCCGCGACCAGTCCGGCCAGCACCAAAGAGGCGCTGGCCCTGAGGTCCGTGGCCATCAGCTTGGCGCCGCTCAGCGGCGTCGGCCACTGCACTACGGCGCGGCGGCCCTCGGTGGTGATGCGGGCGCCCCGGGCCGAGCTGAGGCGCATGGTGCATGAAGCGATTCTCGAATTTGCTTGTGCGGCAGGCGGCATGTTCTGGCCATGTTCTGGGCTTCTTCTGGCCCTATTGAACGGCGTGCGCCACTAGTGTACTCTTGAAGTATGCACCTTCAAACGCGGGTGGGTATCAAGCAGGCGCGGCAGATGCTCAGCGCATTGCTGCATCGGGTCGAAGCCGGCGAGGAGATCGTGCTGGTGCGCCGCGGCAAGGAGGTGGCGCGGTTGGTTCCACCGCGGGCCAAGAAGCGCCGGCTGCCAAGACTGGAAGCTTTTCGCGCCACCTTGAGAGTTCGCGGTGAGGCGCTTAGCGCCGAAGTGCTGCGCCAACGTGAACTGGCCCGCTTTTGATCTACCTAGATACAAGTGTCCTGGTAGCCTATTACTGCTCGGAACCTCTGAGCCGCGCGGCTGAGCGCGTGGCCCGGTCGGTCCCGGCTCCCTCGATTAGCGATCTCTGCGAGGTCGAGTTTGCGTCGGCTCTGGCGCGAAAGGTACGGCAGGCGGAGGTAAGCCGTCTTGATGCGGAAAGGATCTGGCGCCAATTCATCAGCCATACGGAGCAGCGGCTCTATACCCGGATCCCACTAGAGCGGGGACATTACCAAATGGCTCGCGACTGGATCGCACGGTTCGAAGGGGCTCTGAAAGCTCTCGATGCTCTGCACCTGGCGGTCGCTGCGGAGCAAGGGCTGGTTCTGGTTTCGGCCGATCGCGGTTTGGTCAGCGCTGCGGCTGCGCGAGGTGTTAAGGCGCGACTGCCAACTGTCGATCAGTGATGCGTAGCTCGTCCATGGGCGCCCTTCGGCCACCCATGCCACCCGATTCGGGACCAAGCAGACGGATAGGAGGGCCGAAGCCTGGGCTGATCAAACGCGGGTGCGGGTGACGGCGGCGCCGAGCTGTTGCAGCTTGCCGACCATGTCGGCGTAGCCGCGGTCGAGGTGGTAGACGCGGTCGACGATGGTTTCGCCCTCCGCGACCAGTCCGGCCAGCACCAAAGAGGCGCTGGCTCGCAGATCGGTGGCCATCAGCTTGGCGCTGCTGAGCGGCGTCGGCCCCTGCACCACGGCGCGGCGGCCCTCGGTGGTGATGCGGGCGCCCATGCGCCTCAGCTCGGCCGCGTGCATGAAGCGGTTCTCGAAGATGGTCTCGGTGATCACGCTGGTGCCGTGTGCCTGGGTCATCAGGGCCATGAACTGGGCTTGTAGGTCGGTGGGGAAGCCGGGGTAGGGCGCGGTGCGGAGGTCGGCGGCCTGCAGTTTGCTGTGCGCACCGGTTTCGGCCCAATCCTCTCCGCTGCGCGGCTCGACTCCGATTTCGCGCAGCTTGTCGATCAGGGCGGAGAGGTGCGGCGGGCTGACCTGTTCCACCCGCACCTGGCCGCCGCTGATCAGGCCGGCGATCAGATAGGTGCCGGCTTCGATCCGATCGGGAATGATGCGATGCTCGGCAGCGTGGAGAGCGCTCACACCTTCGATCCGCAGCGTGTCGCTGCCGGCGCCGCTGATCCTGGCTCCCATCTTGATCAAGAGCTCGGCCAGGTCGACGATCTCGGGCTCGCGCGCGGCGTTGATCAACACCGTGGTGCCTTCGGCCAGGGCGGCCGCCATCATCACGTTCTCGGTGCCGGTGACGGTCACCTGATCGAACGTGATCTCGGCGCCGCGCAGGCGCCGGCAGCGCGCGTGGACGAAGCCGTGCTCGAGCGCGATCTCGGCGCCCATCTGGCGCAGCGCTTCGATGTGCAGGTCGATCGGCCGGCTGCCGATGGCGCAGCCGCCCGGCAGTGAGACCTCGGCCTCGCCGAAGCGCGCCAGCAGCGGCCCCAAGGTGAGCACGCTAGCGCGCATGGTCTTGACCAGCCGGTAAGGGGTGCGGGGGTTGGTCAGGCGCTCGAGCCGCAGCGCGCAGCGGCCGCCGCTTTCCCGTTCGACCTCGGCGCCCAGAAAGCGCAGCACCTCGGCCATGGTCGCCACGTCGCGGACCGCGGGCAGATTGTGTAGCAAAACCGACTCGGCGGTGAGGATGGAGGCACACATCGCCGGCAGCGCGGCGTTCTTCGCCCCGCTGATCGCGACCGCGCCGTGCAGCGGCCGGCCGCCTGTGATTCGAAGCGCTTCCATGCTCAGAGCCTCGTTTCCATTGAGCTGAAGCCCCTCACCCCCGCCCTCTCCCGGGGGGAGAGGGTGAAAAGCTCTGCAGCCCCTCACCCCGGCCCTCTCCCGGGGCTCCCGGGGGGAGAGGGAGGTTGGATGATCTAGCTGGATTCCATGCGCCACTGCAAGGCTACCGCTCGGGGGTGGCCTTGCAAATCATCTGCCGCTTCCAGCCAGCGCCAACCGCCGCATGCCGCGGCGAGGTCGCGCACCGCTCCGAGCTGTCCGGCACCGATCTCGATCGCCAGCAGACCTCCGGCGCGCAGCAGCCCGCCGGACTCTTCGATCAAGCGGCGATGGAAGCCGAGCCCGCCTTCGGCCGCCAGCAGGGCGCTGCGCGGCTCGTAGTCGCGCACGCCGCTCTCGAGCTCGGCGTGCTGCGCCGGATCGCAGTAGGGCGGGTTCGACACGATCAAGTCGAGCGACGCCTGCAGGCCGAGCTCGCGCAGCGGCGCGAGCAGGTCGCCGCGCAGAAACTGGATCCGGCGCTCGAGCCCGAGCGCGGCGGCGTTGCGCCGCGCCAGATCGAGCGCCGCTTGCGAGCGGTCGGTGGCGAAGCCGGTCAGCTGCGCGCGTTCGCGCAGCAGCGCCAGAATCACGCAGCCGGTGCCGGTGCCGATATCCGCCACTTGGTGGGCCTGCGGGCCGAGATGGGCCAAGGCGAGCTCGACCAGCACTTCGGTCTCCGGGCGCGGGATCAGAGCCGCCGGAGTGGTTTGAACCTCGAAGTCCCAGAACGCGCGCCGGCCGGTGATGTAGGCGACCGGCTCGCCGGCGGCGCGGCGCTCGACCAGCGCCTGAAAACGCAGCGCCGCCGCCGGCGGGACCGGATCGCGCAGGCCGGCCAGCACCGCGAGCCGGTCGGCCTCCAGCGCGTGGGCCAGCAGCAGCTCGGCATCGAGCCGCGCCGAGCGCAGATCGGCCGCGGCGATTTGGCGCGCCGCCCAGCTCAGCCAAACCGCGGCCGCGTCGCGGGATCGCGGTTGCGACGCCTCCGGCCCGCCGTTAGAATGCCGTGTCTCCTGCCTCATGGTTTGGCATGCCCGATTTCTCGGAGCAGCTCGAAAAAATGTTGGAGGCGCTGCACGGATTCAAGCGCCTCACGATCGTGACCCACGACCATCCGGATCCGGACGCGCTGGCGAGCGCGGTCGGCCTGCGCCATCTGCTGCATGTGACCTCGCAGGTCTCGTGCAGCATCGCCTTCGGCGGTACGGTCGGGCGGCCCGAGAACCGCGCGCTGGTGCGGATGATGAAGCTGCCGGCGTTCAACCCCAAAGCGCTGGTGCCGACCGAAGCCCGCGCCTTCGCGCTGGTCGATACCCAACCCCGAGTCGGCAATAACTCGCTGCCCGAGACGGCGCTGCCGCGGGTGGTGATCGATCACCATCCGCTGCGGCGGCAGACCAAACAGGTGCCGTTCCATGACATTCGCATCGACTACGGAGCCACCGCCACCTTGGTCAGCGACTACTTGGTGGCGGCGCGCGCGCCGATCGACGGCCGGCTGGCGACCGCGCTGTGCTACGCGATCTCGTCGGAGACCCAGAACCTCGGGCGCGAGGCGGCGCCGGCCGACATCGCGGCCTACACTCGGCTGTTTCCGATCGCCAACAAGCGTGAGCTGGCCAAGCTGGTCACGCCCAAACGCCCGCGCGCCTTCTACCGCGACGTCGCCCGCGCGCTGCACCACGGTTTTCTGTACCGCAACGTGATCGGGACCTGGCTGGCGGCGGTGGATCACCCCGACATCGTGCCTCAACTGGCCGACTTTCTGCTACGGCACGAGCGGGTCAGCTGGTCGATCGGGCTGGGCTACTACGGCCCGCGGCTCCACCTCTCGATTCGCACCACCCAAACCCAGGCCCATTGTCATCGGATGATTCGCGAGCTGGTGGGCAAGAGCGGCAAGGCCGGCGGCCACGGCATGATCGCCGGCGGTTTCATCGACTGCGGCGAGCTCGAGCCGGCGGACAAGAAACAGCTCGCGGAGGGCGTGCTGCTCAAGTTCCTGGGAATGGTGGGCCACAAGGGCGTGGAGACGCTGCCGCCGCTGCTGCCGGCCAAGCCGCCCGAGCAGGTCGCCGAGTCCGCAGCAGCCGAATCGTGAGGCAAGAAGCGGGGACTGGTACGAATTTCCGGCACCGTCGGCCAGATGCCCTGGCCTCACTGGAAACTCGTTACCTGTCCCCGCTTCTTAGCTGCCGCGGTTCTTTGTTGCGATGGCTGCCACATCAAGAGAGCGGATCGGCTTTCTCTTTCAACTCGAATGTAGGATGGGGCAGCTTTCTGAGCTTGGGCTCCTGTTCCCCGATCTCGAAAAACTGGTTGAGCGGCACCTGAGTGAACGTCTGGCGCGTGTTGCTGGCCGGCCACCAGATCTCCATGCGCTCGATCTTCTTGAGCTGGCCGAGTCCGATGTGCTGCCGCAACGGGGAGGCGCCGAACGAACCGCCGCTGGTGACGCGGCGGACGATGCGCCGGCGACTGCCATCACCTTCAATCCCCTCGATCTGGATCTGGGCTCCGATCGCGCAACGGTTGCTTCGCGCTCCGACCAGTTTGAGCGTAATCCAGGAATGGCCGGCGCCGGGATTCTTGAACAGCAGGCTGGCGTGCCGATCACCCGGGGTGGCTCCGCCCATTTGAGCGAACAGGTCCATGTCGCCGTCGTTGTCGATGTCGGCGAAAGCAACCCCGTGGCCTTTGTGAATGCAGCCGGTGCCGCTGGCGGCGGTCACGTCCACGAACGATCGGCCCGCTTGGTTCTTGAACAGCTCGTTCGGCATCACCGCGCTGTAAGGCGGCGACCCGGTGCCGAGATAGATGTCGAGAAAGCCGTCATCGTCGAGGTCTCCGAAATTGGCCCCCATCGGCATCGAGACCCGATCGAGGCCGAGCTCCTGAGTCCGCTCGCTGAAAGTGCCGTCGCCGTTGTTGTGGTAGACCACCATGGTTTCGGTCTGGATCGGCAGCCGCAGCCGGCTGCGCAAGATCTCGGGAGCCGAGGGGTAGTAGCTCGAAACGTACAGGTCGAGCCAGCCGTCGTTGTCATAGTCGAAGAACCAGGTCGGGAAGCTGACCAGCGGTCCCTGGACTCGCAGGCGGCCGGCCACTTCCTCGAAGGTTCCGTCCTTGTTGTTGTGATAAAGGAAGTTCTCCCCGCGCATGTTCGACACATAGAAGTCGATCGCGCCATCGTTGTCGTAATCCCCGGCGGTCACGCCCTTGGTGAAGTCGGTCCGGGCCACGCCGGCCTGAGGGGCGATATCGGTGAAGCGGCCGCGGCCGTCGTTGCGGAACAGCTGCGCCGGTGAGAACTCGTTGCCCACGAACAGGTCGAGGTGACCGTCGTTGTCGACATCGGCCCATGCCGCGGTCTGGGTCGAGGTCGCCGGCAACGCCAGGCCGGCGGACTGGGTCACGTCGGTGAAGCTGCCGTCGCCGTTGTTGTGCAGCAGCGAGTTGCGCATCGGCACGGTCCAGGCGCCGCGCAGCACCAGCACATCCATGTAGCCGTCGTTGTCGTAGTCGGCCTGGACCAGGTTGAGACCGCCGAGCTGCAGGGACAAACCGGCTTGAACCGTACGGTCCGAGAACTTGCCGGTGCCGTCGTTATGGAAAAAGTGCATGGCGCCGCACGGATCGAAGCTGGTGGTGATCACGTCGAGCAGCCCGTCGTTGTCGAAATCGTCGATCACCGCGCCGCCCGCCATGTTGTAGCTGTCGAGGCCGGCGAGCGGGGCGACGTTCGGATAGCGCGCGAACGGCTCGGCGCTGGGATAGGCTTGCACCGGGATCCGGTATTCGGACGGCACGCCCTGGGGATACTCGCCGACGGTCATGGCGGCCAGGTTGAGCAGCCACCGAACCTCAAGCTCTTCGGGATTGCTCTCCAGGTAGGTGAGGAAATGCCGGATCGCGCTGCGCGAGGCGTCCTGCGCCCGGTAGCGAGCCGAAGGCTTGATTGGGAACAGGCACGATTCTGGATGGGACGTGGGGACCCGGTTTTCGAGCGCGGCCAGGTGGAGGAAGGCGATGCCGAGCTTTTCTTCGAGATCCAGAATCACTCGCGGCTCCGCGGCGCTGCGCGCCACCTCCTGCGCGGCGGAGAGGTGTTCGACGGTCTTTTCGAGCTGCCCCTGATGGGCCCAGAGCTGGGCCAGGGTGTGATGCGCGTTCACCAGGCCCTCGGGCTCGCGCTCCTCCGGCTTACGCTTGTTGGCGTCGACCACGTAGGACTCGAACTGCCGGAATGCAGTGCGCACCGCCTGGGCCTTGAACTCGCAGATGGTTTGCAGATCCTGGTTCCAACCCGGCGGCTTCGGCAGGCGCGCAAAAATGTAGTCGACCTCGACCGAGCCGGAGATATCGGGGAAGAAGCGAATGTCGCCCGGGAGCGTGACGGTCATCGTGCTGCCGCCGGGCCGAATGCTCGGTGGGCCGGCGCCGCGCAGCTTGACGATCATGAACCCGGCGCTGGATTCGATGATTTCGGACACCGCTCCGGGCGCGAGCGCTTCGACCGCGGTGCGGATCTCGGGTCGCAGCGTCGCGAGCTCCACTCGGCCCAGCTCACCGCCGGAGGCGGCGCTGGGATCGATCGAGTGCTGGCGCGCGAGCTGCTCGAACGAGCCGCCGGCCCGGAGCTGGGCGAGGATCTGCTCGGCCTGCTCCCGCGTCGGGACCACGATCATCCTCAGCTCGGTCTCCTGCGCCGGCGCTTGGCTCGGTCCGGACGGAGCCGCGGAAGTCAGCACCAGCGCGATTGTGGCGAGCGGACGGCAGAAACAATTCGGGAGGCCGCCGAACACGGTGGTCATGACCCGTCCTGCGCCTGGAGCTCGAGTCCGGTGAGCTCCTCGAGCCGGTCGAGCGCCAGGCAGGCGCTGAGCGCTTGGTCAAGATAGCTCAACTGGTATTCCAGGGTGCTCATGAAGCTCTCCTGGACCGCCATGAAATCGACCACGCCGCCTTCGTAACCGGCCAGATAAGCGTTGAGGGCCTTTCTGGACTCCGGAATGATCCGATCGGCGTAGGTGGCCTTCTGTTCAACGGCGACCTGGGCCTGCCGGTGCAGCGCGCGAACCTCCCAGAGCAGCTCGAGCTCCAGCGCCGCGGCGCGGAAGCGCGCCTCCTCCAGGGCGGCGCTGCGCTCGGAAAGATGGGCTTGCTCGCGATCGCGCCGCTGCAGCGGAATCGCGAAATCGGCGCGCAGCTCGAAGATGTCGGGGCTGGCGTGCAGACGGTGGTAGCCGAATGAAAGGGTGGGGTCGGGCCAGAACTGCTTGCGCGCCAGCTCGACATCGAGCCGCTCGCGCTCGACCCGCTGGTGGGCGGTTCGAAGCGCCGGCGCGGAGCGCAGCGCGCGCTCGCTGAGCTCCGCCAAGGCCGGCGGCGGGGGCGGCGCGCCAAGCGGCGGCGGGGACGGCAGCGGAGCATCGAACGAGCGCGCTCGCAGGAGATTGAGCTCTTCAACCAGGCGCTGCCGCTCCCGGCCGAGCTCGAGCACTCGGAGATCGAGGTGGTTTACCTGGGCGTCTTGGGCCGATTGACCCAGGAAATAGGGCGCGTCGCTCGAGCGCCGCAATCGGCGCAGCCGATCGCGCTCGCGCACGATCAGCTCGATCGCGGCCTCGGCGTGCTGCAGCCGGTGGTAAGCCTGTTTCACCCTCGCGATCACCGCCAGCCGGGTCGCTTCGTACTCCTGCAGCACGACGGCGGTTTCACTGGCGGCGATCTCGCCGTGCAACTGGCGCTTTCCGGCGATCGGCAGCTCTTGGGAGATCATCGCGCCGAGGTGGTTGGAGGACTCCGGCTCCAGGGCGAGACCCGAAGGCAGACCCCCGCCGCGGACGTAGCTGGGGGACAAGATCGGGTTGGGGAGGGCGCGCTCCTGGCGCGGCCGCAGCGCTGCAGCCTCGTGCGCCGCGCGTGCGGCGCGCAGCTGGGGGCTGTCCGCCAATGCTTCGGCAATCAGGTCCGCCAGCTCAAGCGTATCAGCAGCCGGCGCAGCTCGAGGCGACGGCAAGGCCAGCAGCAGCCCAAGCGCCCAGCGGGCCCTTAGCATGATCGTGACCGCCTCGAGGGCCAAGAAGGTCTTCGTCGGCGGTCTTTCCTTGATGCCCGCAGGTTATAGCAATCCCCGTGCCGGGCGGCGGAGGTGCGCCGCGGCTGCGCCGCGGGGTGTAGCAGGAGGCTCGCCGGTCAGCTTGTCTCGGTTGCCAAGAACCCAGCGGGCATCGTGACAAGGAGGCAGGGAGCCTTAGACCGCGGTCTCTTGCTTGAGCTTCTCGGCGCTGTCGTGGGCGATCAGCGGATCGAGCAGCGGGTCAAGATCGCCTTCCAGCACCTCGCTCAGGCGGTGGATGGTCAGGTTGATCCGGTGGTCGCTGACCCGCCCCTCGCGGAAGTTGTAGGTGCGGATCTTTTCGGCGCGGTCGCCGCTGCCGATTTGGCCGCGGCGCTCCTTGGCGATCGCCTGATGCTGCTCGTGCTGCTTGATCTCCAGCAGCCGGGAGCGCAGCACCCGCAGCGCCTTGGCGAAGTTCTTGTGCTGGCTCTTCTCGTCCTGGCACTGCACCACCAGTCCGGTCGGCAGGTGCGTGATCCGGATCGCCGAGTAGGTGGTGTTGACCGACTGGCCGCCGGGCCCGCTGCTGCAGAAGGTGTCCTTGCGGATCTCGTCGGGGCCGATCTCGACATCGACCTCTTCGGCCTCGGGCAGCACCGCGACGGTCACGGTCGAGGTGTGGATCCGCCCGCTGGCCTCGGTGGCCGGCACTCGCTGGACCCGGTGGACGCCGCTCTCGTGCTTGAGTCGGCTGTAGACCTTGTCGCCGCTGACGATCGCGATCACCTCCTTGAAACCGCCGGCCTCGCTCGGATGGGCGCTGATCAGCTCGACCTTCCAGCCGCGGCCTTCGGCGTAGCGGGTGTACATGCGGAACAGATCGGCGGCGAACAAGGTCGCCTCGTCGCCGCCGGCACCGGCGCGGATTTCGATCACGACGTTCTTGGCGTCGTTGGGATCCTTGGGGATGAGCAGCTCGCGCAGTCTGAGCTCGAGCTCGCTCTGCTTGGCTTGGAGCTGTTCGAGCTCCTCGGCCGCCAGCGCGCGCATCTCGGCGTCGGCCGAAGCCTCCTTGAGCATGGCGCGGGTGTCGTCGAGCTGGCGCTGGATGCTCTTGAACTTGCGGTAGGTTTCGACCACGGCGTGCAGCTCGGCGTGCGCCTTGCTGTGGCGCTTGAGCTGGGTGGGGTCGGACAAGATAGACGGATCCCCCAGGAGCCCGCCGAGCTCCTCGTAGCGCCGTTCGAGGGATTCGAGCTTGTCTTCCATGCTTTCAGCCTAAATAGAGTTTAGCCAGACCGATACCCCCAGGAGGGATCGGTGAGGAACACGAATGGAGGGGCTAAGCTCGGCGCTTCTTGGTGATTTCGTAGCGCCTGGTGAAGCGCTCGACGCGTCCGGCCGAGTCGACCAGCTTCTGCTTGCCGGTGAAAAACGGGTGGCAGGCGTTGCAGATCTCGAGCTTGAGCTCTTTCTTGGTCGAGCCCGTAAGCCAGGTCGCGCCGCAGGCACAGGTCACGGCCACTTGGTGGTAGGCGGGGTGAATATCCTTCTTCATCTGTTCACCTCTGGCGGAAATTATTAGTATGGTGTCTCCCAGCCCGGCTGTCAATTCCGGTCGGTTGAACGTGCCGTGGTGCCAGCAGATAGACCAGGGCGAGCAGAACCCGAGCTGACATATTGGCGGTGATCATAATCGGGCCCCATGCCGCGGGGTCAACGAGGCTTGAGCGACTCTCCTTGATCCAGAGACTGCGATCGGGTCCCGAACCGGAAATAGACGGCGGGCACCACCACCATGTTGAGGAAGGTCGAAGAGATGAGGCCGAAAAGAATAACG
>DASWHO010000321.1:0-3393 GCA_036398155.1 Acidobacteriota bacterium | reverse complement strand
CACCCAGCAGAGCTACGACGAAATCTTGATGACCGTCTTTTTCGTCGACGTGCCCAACAACACGGCCTTCATCTTGGAGGCCATCACCCTCGAAGCCAACTTCCCGGTGGCGATCCCGGATGACGGCCGGTACACCTTCGGACCGCAGGGCTCCAACGCGGAATACCGGGGCATCTTCCCCAACATCTGGTACGTCGAGTTCCTGCCGCAGCAGATCGTGACCACTCAGGTCGGTTTCCTGCTGGTTCCCAATCCGCTGTTCAACGAGCAGGTTCAGCAAACACCGTTCGCGGTCTTGAACGTGCGGACCTGGAACGATCTCGAAGAGCCCTTACCCTCGGTTCAAGTGCTGACCTTCCTGTGCTGGGGCATGCCGACGGTGGAAGATCTGGCTCAAGTCGATCTGTCGCTGTTTACTCCCGACGGCGGCTGGCTGCGGCTGGTCAAGCTGTTCGGAGGC
Organism: Acidobacteriota bacterium; assembly: GCA_036398155.1. Taxonomy (GTDB): domain Bacteria; phylum Acidobacteriota; class DASWHO01; order DASWHO01; family DASWHO01; genus DASWHO01. Next base: position 2,933 of record DASWHO010000321.1, on the reverse strand, counting down.
GATTTGGGATTCCCAGCTCCCCCGCCGGAGGCGCTGCTGGTGACCATCGACACGGTAGGCGGTCCGTACACCGTCGGGATGGACTGGTCCGGTCAGTACTACACTCACCACGCGCGCACCACCACCGAGACCGTCATTCCCTAGCAGGCGCGGGCCCTGCGTTGACCGGATCGACGGACGGCTGCTAACGTCCCTCCGTTGGATTGCGGACGGTCCCGCTCGTGACGCCCATGCTTCGGGCGCTGCTCTCAAATCGTTTCCTCCTGCGCTCCATGGTCGTGCGCGACCTGCGGGGGCGCTACGCCGGCAGCGCGATGGGCCTGGCCTGGACCGTGATCCATCCCATCGTCCTGCTCGCGCTGTACACCTTCGTGTTCGGGTTCGTCCTAAGGATCCGAGCCGACGCGCTTCAGCAAGCCTGGGGTGGCAGCGAAACGCTCACCTTCACGCTCTACCTGCTTTGCGGCCTCTTGCCCTGGCTCGCCTTCCAGGACGCGGTGCTGCGGGCCCAGACTTCGGTGGTGGAGAGCTCCAACCTGATCAAGAAGATGCCGTTCCCAAGCGAGGTCCTGCCGACCACGGTCACCCTGACCGCCTTTCTGCACTTCCTCGCGGCCCTGGCCCTGTACACGATCTTTGCCGCCAGCATGGGGCAGCTCGCGCTGTGGCCGTTCGCCTATCTGCCCCTGGTGCTGGCGCTGCAGCTGCTGTTCAGCTTGGGCCTGGCTTTTCTGTCCAGCGCCGCCTTCGTTTATTTTCGCGACATCGGGCACATCCTCGGCCTCGCGCTGCACGCCTGGTTCTATTTGACTCCGGTGGTCTATCCGCCGACCCTGGTGCCGGCGTGGGTCCAGCCGCTCTTTCGCTTCAATCCGATGCACCACCTGATGAAGATGTACCGGGCGATTTTCTTCCATCAGAGCGCGCCGCCGCTGCGCAGCCTGATCGCGTTCACGCTGGCGGCGCTGGTCTGCTGGCTGGTGGGCGCCAAAGTGTTCGAACGGGCCAAACGGGGATTCGCCGATGTGGTCTGAGGACGGCGCCGCTAAGCCATCCACCGGCCCCTCGTTGTCTCTAGGCTGGGAGAAGGGCCGGCGGCTGGATCAACCGCCGCGAGTCGTGCTCGAGGGGCTCAGCAAGGTCTACCGGATCTACGACCGCCCCTTCGACCGCCTGCGCGACTGGCTTCAGCCGAGCCGGCCGCGCTACCGCGAGTTCGCCGCCCTCTCCGACCTGCAGCTCACCATCCACTCCGGCGAAGCGGTCGGGATCGTCGGCGAGAACGGCGCCGGCAAATCGACCCTGCTCAAGATCATCACCCGCACCACCGAGCCGACCCGGGGCCGCGCCGAGATCCACGGCCGGGTCAGCGCGCTGCTCGAGCTCGGCGCCGGCTTTCATCCCGAGCTCAGCGGCCGCGCCAACATCCAGATGAACGCCGCGCTCAGCGGCATCCCCGAAACCGGCCTGCGCGAGACACTCGAGCGGGTGATCGCGTTCTCCGAGCTCGGCGCGTTCATCGATGTGCCGGTCAAGACCTATTCGACCGGGATGTACATGCGGCTCGGCTTCGCGCTGGCGACCGCGATCGATCCGGACATCCTGGTGGTCGACGAGGCGCTCAGCGTCGGCGATCAATACTTTCAGCGCAAGTGCATCGAGCGGCTCAAGGCCTTCCGCGCCGGCGGCGGAACCTTGCTGTTCGTGTCCCACAACCTCAACCTGGTCAACCTGCTCTGCGATCACGTGATCTGGCTCGATGAAGGGCGGATCGCCGCCGAAGGCGAGGCCCTGGCGGTGGTCGACGCCTACGCCGAGCATCTGCGCGCGATGGAGGGCCGGCGCAAGCGCCAGCCGGAAGGCTCCGAGGTGCCGCTGCCCCACTCCGGCCGGGCCGAGGACGGCGGTTGCTGCATCCGCGGCGTGCGGCTGCTGGATGGCTCGGGCCGGGAGGCGCGCTCGTTTCGCAGCGGCGCGCCGCTGACGATCGAAATCGCGTACGAGGCCTTCGAGCCGGTCCAGCGTCCGTTTTTCGGCATCAACATCGTGCGCAACGACAACATCCAATGCTTCGGCACCGGCAGCCACCTGGGCGGCGCCAGCCCGGCGCTGATCGAGGGCAAGGGCGTGGCTCGGCTGCGGTTTCCGCGCCTCGAGCTGCTCAAGGGAACCTACCTGCTCACCTGCGCGATCTACGACGATCAGGTGCTGGTGCGCCACGATTTTCACGCCGAGCGCTACCGCTTCGAGATCGAGCAGGACACGATCGAGCAGGGCGTGGCCGCGCTGGCGCACCGCTGGGAGTTCGAGCCCGGAGCCGAACCGTGAGCGCGACTTCCGCCGAGCTGTACGAGCGCTGGCCGGGCCGAGAGCGGCGCTATCCACGCCGCGGCCAGCCCGACTGGCTGACCTTGTCGCACATCGCCCAAAAGCTCGAACGCACGCTCGACCGCCTCGAGCTCAAACCCGGGAGCTGGGTGCTCGACTCCGGCTGCGGCGACCGGCCTTACTATCCGTTTTTCCAGGTCCGCGGGCTGCGCTATGTGGGAGTCGATACCGAACCCGTAGTCGGCCCGCATCTGCTTGCAAACGGAGCCCGGTTGCCGTTCCGCACCGGCCAGTTCGACCTCGCGATCAGCAATCAGGTGCTCGAGCACGTGCGCGATCCGAAGGCGGTGCTGGCCGAGATCCGCCGCGTCCTCAAGCCCGGCGGCCATCTGTTTGTGTCGCTGCCGTTCGTCTGGGAGCTGCACAACTTCCCGGCCGACTACTGGCGCTTCTCGGAGCAGGGGGTGGTGGAGCTGCTGGCCGGCTTCAAGCTGCTCGAGCTGGAGGGAGCGGGCAACTCGCTGCAAGCGATTCTGCAGACCTTGCACCTCTGGCTCCACCGCTCGCTCTCGAGCGCCGCGCTCAAACGCAACCTGTTTCGGGTC
>DASWHO010000320.1:0-1710 GCA_036398155.1 Acidobacteriota bacterium | reverse complement strand
GACGTGGTCGGCCTGGAACCCCTCTGGGCCCATGTCCATCCACCACTTGAGAAAATTCGGCTGCCAGTACTCCAGCGCGCGCTGGAGCCGCTTGTCGGAGCTCAGGTTGACGTTGTTCGGGATTTTTTCATACAGCGACATGCAGAGGGCTCCTATTGAGCGAGAGTTGCGCCCGTTGGTTTCTCCCTCTCCCCCGGGAGAGGGCCGGGGTGAGGGGCTGCGTGCGCAAAGCCACTAAGTCCGCTTCCAATCGAAGCTGGGGGCTTCGGGTTTGCCGTAATTGGTCAACGCGCCCTTCTCGCCGACCGCGTTGGGGCGCTGGAAGATCCAGTTCTGCCAGGCCGTGAGCCGGCCGAAGACCTTGCTCTCGAGCGACTCGGGTCCGGCGAAGCGCAGCGAAGCCTCCATGCCGGTGAGCGCGTCCGGGGAGAGGCTGCAGCGCTCCTCGATCGCCAGCCGCAGCTCGCCTTCGAAGTCGATCTCGTCGGCCGCGATCGTGACCAGGCCGGCCTGCTCGGCCGCCTCGGCTTCCAGCGGCTCTTTGCTCGCGAGCAGCTCTTCAACCTTCTCCGGCTGGTTGAGGAAGCGGGTCTGCAGCCGGGTTAGCCCATGGCTCATCGGCAGCGCGCCGCCGTTCATCGGGCTGAGCGCGACCGTCACCGGATGCTCGGGGTCGTCGAGCATGTAGCTGCGATCGGCCGCCAGCGCCAGCTCCAAGAGGCTCCCGGCGCAGCAGCTTCCCGCGTCGATCACCGCGAACAGGCTCTTGGCGGTCAGGTCCAGCCGGCGCAAGGTGCGCGCCATCAGCAGCCGAACCTCGTTCACCAGCCAGTGACGTTTGTGCTGCTCGAGCGCCTGATCGAGCTTGAGGACGCTCTCGGGCGCGCCCCGGGTTTTGAGCAGTACCAGCCCGATCGTCTGGTAGTGGAAGCGCAGCTTGAGCAGCGCGTCGTCGAGCTCGCGGAAGGCGCGCAGCGGCCACCACGCGGCGCCGGCGGCCTGGATCGCTTCCGGGGTCAGCGGAACATCATCGGGCGGCGCGCTGACGATCAGCTCGGCAGTGCGCTGGTCCTGATTCAGGCGCAGCTCGACATGCCGATAAGCGATCGCATCATTGCTGACTTGCGGCTCGAGCGCATCGAGCTGGATCCCCGGCCCTTTGCCGCTCGCGGCCTGAGCGGCCAACGCCGCGGCGTGCTCGGCGATCCCCTGCTCGAACTGGCTGCGCGGATAGAGGCCGTCGACCAGGCCCCATTCGACCGCGCGCTTGCCTTTGATCCCCTCGGAGACGGTGCAGAACACATCGGCGCGATCGCGCCGCACCTTGCGTTTGTCGACCACGCGGGTCAGCCCGCCGGTGCCCGGCAGAACGCCGAGCAGCGGCACTTCGGGCAGGCTCACGGCCGAGTTGCCGTCGTCGAGCAGCAGGATCCGGTCGCAGGCCAGCGCCAGCTCGTAGCCGCCGCCGGCGGTGGTGCCGTTGCAGGCGGCGAGATACTTCTGGCCGCTCAGCGCGCTCGCGTCCTCGATCGCCAGCCGGGTCTCGTTGGTGAACTTGCAGAAGTTGACCTTGAACGGATGCGACGAGCTCGCCAGCATGAAGATGTTGGCGCCGGCGCAGAACACCCGATCGAGCGCGCTGCTGATCACCACCACCTGGACCTCGGGGTGCTCGAAGCGCAGCCGCTGGACCGCGTCGGCCAGCTCGAT
>DASWHO010000319.1:0-11433 GCA_036398155.1 Acidobacteriota bacterium | reverse complement strand
GCGCTGCGTTGACCAGCCCAGTCGTACTTGCACCTCTGACTTCTCTGTACTACTTCGGCGTCCTCAACCCGATCCTGTCCAAAGGAATCGATTGGGGCACGGTTTCCATGGCTCGAACCATGTCCTTTTTTTTCGATCTGGACCAAGGGCTGATCGCATACATTCCTGGATTTATCATTCTGATCGTGCTTGCGGCTTATGGTGCGGTGCGAGCGGGTTCCGCCCGCCACTATGCGTTTCTGTTTGCTTTGGCGTCTTTCATAGTCTCGATCCAGCTGACCAAGAACTGGAATCACGGGTCTGCCGGTCTGATGCGCTATGCGGTCTGGGTCTTGCCTCTGGTGACCTACTTGTTTTCGCTCTCGCTCCCGGATACTCCTTGGAGCTGGAGGCTGGGGATCTCGATGGTTATCGGCCATGGAATCATTCTGCTCGCTTACGGCATGCCCCCCTACTACTTGAATCATACGCCGCTCGCACGCGCCGTCTTGAACCATATCCCCGTCATCTATTACGCCGTTCCGGAAGTGTTCGCGGAACGAGAAGCTGGTCTGGAGTTTGCGTGGCGGCGGGAACTTCCAATCGTCCATCTCGACCTCGACGGCCAAGTCACGAAACTTCTGGTCGGGGAGAAGCTGACGAAGCTGATGGCGGCGTACCAGATCGAGCCGGATTGCCTGGAAGAGCTTAGGAGATCACTGCCGTCCAACGATCGTGCCGCATTCATCACACCCCCCAGAGGGTGCGTGACTCTTCGGATGGAAGCAGCTTGTGGGCTGAGGGATGTGCAGCGAAATCTCAAGCTGCGATGGCCGAATCGGACATTGCGAGTCTCTCGTCCAACCCTGGCCTTTGCAGCGCGACTCAGAAACGAGGCGCGCTGCTCGTTCTACTCTCGAATGTCTGGCTCCAAGACAAACCTTGCGCTTCGATATTCGATTCTGGGGCCAGAGGGAGAGCGGTTCGAATCGGGTACCGCGGGTGAGCTTATTCATCCCTTGGTGGCCGGTGGTCGTTCGACCCTGCGGTGTCGAGTCCGACTCCCGCTCCGGCCTGGTCGCTTCACCATCGTCCTAAAGCCTCAGCTGGGTCCGACCGAAGTCTCGACGCAGGCGCAAACGCTTGAGCTCGTGGTCGAACGCGGGGTTTCGCTTGGATACGCCGCGACGGCCAGACTGTCCGGCTCAGCTGGGTAAGCGCTGCTCGACTAGGCCGCGGACGGCGGCGAGGGCGGCGGGGAGCTTTTCGGGGGAGGGGATGCCGGCCATCGCTAGGTGCGGGCGGCCGCCGCCTTTGCCGCCCGCGATTTCGGCGACGTCGCGCACCAGGTCGCCGGCTTTGATGCCCTGTTGGATCAGGTCGTCGGTGACCACGCAGATCAAGGCGTGCTTGCCGCCGTAGGCGGCGGCGAGCACGGCGACCCCGCTGCGGAGCTCTTGGCGCACGCGGTCGGCGGCGGCTTTGAGCGCGTCCTCGTCCCCTGCGGGGATCTCGCCGCTGACCACGCGCACGCCGCCGGCGAGCTGGGCCGCGCTTTGCAGCAGGGCGCTGACTCCGCCTTCGGCCTCGCTGCGGCGCAGTCGCTCGAGCTCCTTCTCGAGCGCGCGCTTCTCTTCGAGCAGGCCTTGGAGCCGGCCGGTGAGCTCGTGGGGCGCGCTCATCAAGGCGCCGGCCAGCTCATGCAGTCGGCGCGACTCGAGCCGCGCGTAGTGCACCGCCTTGGGTCCGGCCAGCGCTTCCACCCGGCGCACGCCGGCCGCGACCGCGCCCTCGGCGGTGAGCTTGAAGTATCCGGTCGCGCCGGTCGAGGGCAGGTGGGTGCCGCCGCAGAGCTCGAGCGAGAACTCGCCGATCCGGATGCAGCGCACGATGTCGCCGTACTTCTCGCCGAACAGCGCCATCGCGCCCATCGCGCGGGCCTCGTCGAACGGCTTCTCGAAGCTCTCGATCTCGAGATCGCGGACCACCTGCTGGTTGACCAGCTCCTCGATCGCGCGCAGCTGGTCCTCGGTGACCTGCTGGAAATGGGTGAAGTCGAAGCGCAGGTGATCGGGATGGACCAGTGAGCCGCTCTGGTGCACGTGATCGCCGAGCACCTGGCGCAGCGCCGCGTGCAGCAGGTGGGTGGCGGTGTGGTGGCGCGCGGTGTGCTCGCGGCGCGGCGCGTCGACCTGGAGCAGGCCGGCGGCCAGCTCGCGCTCGGGCTCGATTTCGGAATCGGGCAGCTCGGCGAGGTGGACGATGTCGGCGCCGCTCTTCTGGGTGTCGCGGATCGGCACCACCAGGCCGCTTTCGGTCTTGAGCTCGCCGCGGTCGCCGACCTGTCCGCCGCTTTCGGCGTAGAACGGGGTGACGTCGGCCACGAAGCGCAGCTCGCCGTCATGGCGTTGATAGCGCCGCAGCCGCGCGCGGCGCTCGAGCTGGTCGTAGCCGACGAAGCGCGAGCTCTCTCCCTGGCTCACCACTTTCCATTCGCCGCCGCCGGCGGCGCTGAACTTGCCGGCCTTGCGGCCGCGCTCGCGCTGGCCGGCCATCGCCGCCTCGAAGCCATCGGTGTCGACTTGCAGGCCCTGCTCGCGCGCCATCACCTGGGTCAGATCGAACGGGAAACCGAACGTATCGTAGAGCCGGAAGGCCTCGGCGCCGGGGATTTCGCCGCTCTCCTGCACCGTGGCCCGGGCCGCGATTTCGGCGAACAGATCGAGGCCGCGGTCGAGGGTGCGGCCAAAGCTCTCCTCCTCGGCCTGGATGACCCGCTCGATGTGCTTGCGCCGCTGGCCCAGCTCCGGGTAGGCGCCGCCGAGCACCTCGACTACGGCCCCCACCAGCTGATGGATGAACGGCTCGTGCATTCCGAGCTTGCGGCCGTAGCGGGTGGCGCGGCGCAGCAGCCGGCGCAGCACGTAGCCGCGGCCCTCATTGCCCGGCATCGCGCCGTCGGCGATCGCGGTGCACAGCATGCGCACGTGATCGGCCGCCACCCGCATCGCGATCGCGAACTCGCCTTGATACGGCTTGCCGGTCCGCTCGCGCAGGCGCGCCAGGATCGGAGTGAACAGGTCGGTGTCGTAGTTGCCGGCCACCGCTTGCAGCACCGCGACCAGCCGCTCGAGCCCGAGCCCGGTGTCGACGTGCTTGGCCGGCAGCTCGACCAGCCGCCCGCCGGGCTCGCAGTTGAACTGGATGAAGACCAGGTTCCACAGCTCGATGATGCGGGCGCAGCCGCCGTTGACCGCGCAGCGGTGCCCGGGCTCTTCGGCGCGATCGCAGAACTTGGGCCCGCGGTCGATGTGGATCTCGGAGCACGGGCCGCACGGCCCGGTCTCGCCCATCTCCCAGAAATTGTCCTGCTTGCCGAAGCGCATCACGTGGTCGCGCTGGATGTCGGTGGCTTCGGTCCAGAGCCGTTCGGCTTGGTCGTCGTCCTCGTATACGGTGGCATAGAGCTGCGGCTTGGGCAGCTTCCAGACCTCGGTCAGCAGCTCCCACGCCCACGCGATCGCCTCGCGCTTGTAGTAATCGCCGAACGACCAGTTGCCCAACATTTCGAAGAAGGTGTGGTGATAGGTGTCGTAGCCGACCTCTTCGAGATCGTTGTGCTTGCCGCTGACGCGGATGCACTTCTGGGCGTCGACCGCGCGGCTGTAGGGGCGGGTGCCGCTGCCGAGGAACACGTCCTTGAACTGGTTCATGCCGGCGTTGGTGAACAGCAAGGTGGGATCGTCCTGCGGCACCACCGGCGCCGAACGCACCGCGGTGTGCCCCCGGTCGACGAAGAAGTCGATGAACTGCTGGCGGATCTGCTGACTGGTCGGCGACATGAATTCGAGATCCGGGCGGATCCAGCGAAGATGCTAGCGTGGCGCCTGGGCCTGTTCAACGGCGCAGCCGCAACCGGATGCCTGCGCCGCGACTCGACGGCGGCGCCGCAGCCGTCTCCAAACAAGCCGCGCGCCCAGGCCCAGCAAGGTCGCGGCAGCGAGCAACTCGATCCAGAAGGGCACCAGCTCGGTGGCGCTCCCGGTCAGCGCTCGCGGGCTGAGCTCGAGAGCAGCGTAAATCCGGTTGAGCAACAGGCCCAAAAGCACGCTCATCCCGGCGACGGTCGCGAGGTACAGCGCCAGGGTGCGCCGCCCCAAGTTCCTTCCGACCGCCAAGATGGTGGCCAGATTGGTGGCCGGCCCGACCAAAAGTAGCACCAGGGCGACGCCGGGGGACAATCCTTTTGCGACCAGCGCGGCGGCGACCGGAGTGGTGGCGGTGGCGCAGCTATAGAGCGGGATCCCGATCAGGAGCATCACCGCCATGGCGCCGAGCTCGCCGCCGGGGAGCTGGTCGAAGAGCCGCACCGGCAGCACGGTGGTGATCAGGCCCGCCAGCGCCACGCCGATCAGCAGCAGCAGCGCCAGATCGGCGAACAGATCGCCGAATGCGTAAGCGAAGACCCGCCGCAGCTTCTCGCTCCAGCGGTGGCCGTGCGCCTCGAGCAGATCCAGACCGCAGACCGGGCAGGTGTCCTGGGCCGCCGCCGGCGCCGGCTCGGGGTCGGAGGCGTCGGTGAGCAGGCCGCCGACCACCGCGGTGGCGCAGGCCGCGAGCGGGCGGAACAGCGTCATCAGCGGATCCATCAGCGCGTAGGTGACGGCGATCGAGTCGGCGCTGGTCTCCGGAGTCGAGATCAAGAACGACACCGTCGCGCCGCGGCCGGCGCCGCGCTTGCGCAAGGCGAACGCGGTGGGCAGCACCGAGCAGGAGCAGAGCGGCAGCGGCACCCCGAGCAGCGCGGCCCGCACCGAAGCGCCCAGGCCGCGGCCGCCGATCAAGCGGGCCATCCGCCCGCCGGGAAGCAGCACCGCGATCAGCCCCGCGACGACGAAACCCAGCAGCAGGTAGACCGCCATCTCGAGAAAGATGCCGGCGCTGGCGCTGGCGTAGCTGCGCAGGAAATGACCCACCGCTGCCGGCATCAGGCGCGCTCCTGCTCGAGAACGTGATCCAGACCCTGCTGGAACAGGCGCGCGATGTGCTGGTCGTCGAGGCCGTAAAACACGCGCTTGCCGTCGCGCCGGGCGCGCACCAGCCGCAGCGCGCGCAAAAGGCGCAGATGGTGGCTGACCAGCGACTCGCTGGCGCTCAAGGCCTCGGCGAGATCACAGACGCACTGCTCGCGGCCCAGCAGGCAAAACAGGATGCCGGCGCGGGTCGGATCGCCCAGCGCCCGGAACGTCTCACCCAGCCGGCCCAGGACCTCGGTCCGCGGCAGGGCCCGGCGCAGCGCCGCGACTCGCTGCGGATCGGCTCCGGGCAGCTCGCAGAGCTCGTCCGACCGCCGCGACCGCGGCATCGCCCGCGCGGCGGGCTTTCTTGTACGATTGAGCATATGTTTGAATGTACAGCGCCCGGATACGGAAGGCAACCCGAGCAGGTTCGGGTCGGAGCCGGAAAAAAGCGCGCCCCCGGTTTGTACTCGGGGGGGCGCGCCGCATGTTTCGGCTGGATGGAGCGGGGCCTACATCGGAGGCGGCGGGAAATCGCCTTGGAGGAGCACCTCGGTCAGATCGGTGACATAGACCGAGACCAGATCCTTGAGCGGAGGCATGCTGGGATCGCCGGGCTTGACTTCCATCTTGAACACGCCGACACCGAAGAACAGGTCGACGGTGCCCATGATGAAGCTGCTTTCCTTGGTGGAGACGACCACCAACAACTTGGTTCCGTCCTCCACCTTGGCCTGCACCTTGACCGCGAACATCTCCATGTCGCGCGCCGATTTGCGCATCGCCTCACCCTCGGCACCGATCTCTTGGCCAGCCTTGGTTGGCTGGAGCCTGATCGTCTGATTGAATCCAGTGCCGGGGGTGATCCTCTGCGCCGCGGCCACGGTCGCAAAGAGCAGCAGCGCCGCCATCGAGACTGTCAGTTTCCTCACTTTTCGCAGCTCCTTTCCCATGTGGATCGTGGGCTTTGACCTCTTTCGCGCTAACAGAGGGAACGAGGTCGGTTTTGATACATCGGAATTCCCCAGAAACGGTTGCGTTCAGTCGCCCGCGAGCGCTCTTTTCAGGCTGAACTCGGAGCGGCCCCGAGACTCCGTCCACGGTCGGAGGATCAGAGCTTTCTGAGGGTGTAAAGGTCCTGGCTGGGGTTGCCGCTGGCGCCCAGAGGTTGGAAGGCGATCGGGACGAAATAGGGCGCGATCAGCTGTCGCAGATAAGCCTCCGGGATGGTACGCGCCGGACGCGTTCGTTCCGGGTAGGTCGCTTTTGAACACCGGCGCGCCGGCTTCGAAACGCTCCCGCTGCGCCGCCGTGAGATCCAGCAGGCAGCCGCGGCCATGTACGCTGAGAATCAAATGGCCTCCGGTTTCGAGCACACGGTGGAGCTCCGCGATCCAGGGCCGCTGCAGCGTTTCGGGGAGATGGGTGAAAACGGAGAGCGCGTAGACCAGATCGAAGCGGCCATCCGGGTAGGGCAGCGGGGGGCTCAGGAGATTGTGCACGCACCGCGCGAAGCGCAGGTGACGCCGGCACCAGCGGATCAGCCGCGGATTGAAGTCCGCGCCATGGAGCTCGGCGGGAAGATCCTTGAAATGGCGCAGGACCCGGCCGCAGCCGCAGCCGAAGTCCAGAACCCGGCGCGCGCGGTCGAGGCTCGCGCCGCAGCGGATCAGCGCCGCCTGGAGTCCGGCGGCGGCACGCGCTCCGCTGTCCAGGAACCAAGCGATATCGGTTGTGCCCGTCACCGCCAGGATCATGCGAGTCGGCGGCAACGGCAGGCCGTCCGGGGCGCCGGCTCTTCTCAGTGGCGCGTTGCGCCGCCAGGCGGCCGCGGCTCGAAGCCGGTCGCGGCCTTGGCGCAAGCCGGCGAGGATCCCGAGCGCCGCGGCGGCGCGCTTGATTCGGACCCTGGCCGGGGAAGGCCGGCGGTGCCGATCAGTAGACGCCGAGATCATCGATCCAGATCACGCCTTGCGTTCCGACTTTGACCGAGCCGCGGTCGAGCACCAAGACCAAGGCGCGGACCCGATCGAGATCGAGGCGGCCGTCGCTGGCGGGATTGTCGGAGTGAAACTGGGCGAACGGCAGCGACACGGTCTGCCACTCGGTCGCGGTGCGCACCGAGCGGGTCCACCACTCGGTGCCCTCGGTTTGCGAGGCCGGGTTGAGGTCGCGCACCTGGACCCAGACGCGGTACTCGCCGTCCGCCTTGATCGCGAACGCCAGGCCTCGGAAGCCGGATAGGTCACGAGGCTCCCAGCTGACCAGCGCGGCATACGGGCTGGGATGCGGCCGAGCTCGATCGCCGACCCGGAAGGACAGGCGCGCGGCGCCGCTGCTTTGGAGCCCTTCGGCCGGCGCGCGGATCGCGGCGCTCGCGGTCGAGGTCGGGTCATGGCCCGGCTCAAACGTGGTGGCGGCTTCGAACCGATCGAGGAATCGCGCGGCGGCCGGCGCCGGCTGTGGCTGCGGCCAGGCGGCGCGAGCCGTTCGCGCGGCCGCGGTCGGCGGCTCGAGCACGAAGATCGGATTGGTCAGGATCCAAGGCTGCTCCCAGCCGGGCAGGTGGACTTCCATTCGATAGATGCCGGGCCGCTCGACCGAGTGCTCGAGCCGCTGGGCCGCTTCCCGCTCGAGGCGGCCGTCGCGAAACAAGCGCAGCACGGCCGCCTTCGGCACGCGGCCTCCGGCGCGGAGCATCAGCCCGGGCGCCGGCGGCACCGAAGCGCCCATCGCCCAACGCCGCCCGCCGCGCTCGGCGCTGAATTCGAAACCGTCCGCTGGCGCGATGCCGTCGAGGCCGATATAGCTTCGGCCCGCGCGCAGCGCGTCGAGCAGCGCGGCGCGATCGCGCTCGAACTCGCCGCGGAGCGGCTCGCGCAGCAGCACGTGATTGCGCAGGACCGAGAAAAGCGCTTGGTAGGAAGGAAAGCGCAGCGCCCAGTCATCGGTCAGCGGCAGCCGGCCGTGGGCGTCGGTGCCCGCGATCGCCGGCGCCGCGCGCTGCGCCAGCAGCTGGTCCCAACGCTCGACCGTGCGATCGGGGCGCCCCAGGCTCTGGAGCAGAGCGAAGCGCCGGTTGAGCGCGTACAGCGCCGCGGTCCACAGCGTCCGCACGCCGGCGCGGCGCCATTCGCTGTCGCCGTTGATCAGCTCCAGCCCCCATGGCCCGGGCAGCCCCCAGCCGGTCCAGGCCAAATCGCGGCGCGGGCTCAACGGATGTGCGGCGAAAGCAAAGCCGCCAAGGTGGCGGATGTCGTCGTACGCCTCGCGCGCGTCGGCCGAGAAGCGAAACGCCGGATCGCGCGCGACTCCCAACCCGACCAGGTGTCCCGATCGGGTGGAGACCTCGACGCCGACCAGCACCATGAGCTTTCCGTGGTAGCCCTCCAGCGGCTTGGCATCGAGGCGGTTGTGATCGGTGATCACGAGGAAATCGAGCCCGGCCTCCTGCGCGGCGCGGATCACCTCTTCGGGCGCGGCGCCGCCGTCCGAGATCGTGGTGTGGACGTGGATCACGCCGGCGACGCGATGGAAGCCGTCCTGCGGCGGCGGTCCTTGGACCGGCAATGGCTTCCACAGCGCCACCCGTATCGCATACCCGAGCGCCAGAGCCGCCAGGGCCGTCAGCAACCAACGCCAGCGGTGTCGCCGGCCGCCAGCCGGGGCGCGGTCGGGCTGCGCTGAGGTCTCCATCGGCCTCCAACATAGGGCCGTTTGGCTGCGCCTCACAACCGGCATTGGATAGACGCGCAGGGGATTTCGGCTCGAGGCTTATCCATCGGAGCCGCTCACCAGCCGCCCAATGGCGCTGGACTAACTGAGCATAAGAGAGTAGAATTTACTCAAAAATGAGGTGGCTTGAGCAATGGCTAGAGTCCAACCGGTCTTGACCCAGGCCGAGCTCGGCTTGATTGACCAGGTCGCCGAGCTGACCGGCTCGAAGCGAACCGACGTGATCAAGAGCGCCCTCGCCGTTTATCACTGGTTTGTACGGCAGGCCTTGACCGGGGGCCGGGTCGTGGCCCGCAAACCGACCGGCGAAGAGGTCGTTCTCGAGACCGCTGAGTTGGCCGCCCTGGAAGGCAGGGGGAATCGTCTGAGTCCCGAAGAGCTCGGGTTGCTGGCCAAGCAGCTCGCAGCCGCTTCGGACCCGATCGAAGCGGCGCGCATCAAGGAGCGGATGACGCGCGGCTTCTACGGCATCTGACGCGGACGTGCCCAAGGTACGACGTCAGAATCTCCCTCCGGCACTGTTTCAACATTTGCTGGAGCGCATTGCCAGCCGGCGCATACCCGCCGTTCAGCTCGAGCTACTGGCACGGTGGTTGGATACTGAACCGGATGTGCCGAGCGGGCAGTGGTACAAACGCTTCCCGGGCCTGATCGTTTGCGGCGAAGGCGACTTGATCAAGACATTCCTGAGCTCGGGTCAGCACCCGAAAGGCAAGCGAATCTCGTGAGCTCCAATGGACGGCCTTTGCTTGGCCGCGCCGCGGCCGCTCTGCTACGATGCCGGTACCGATGGTGGCCAATCCGGAAGACGTTGCGGCCGGGATGCACGCCACTCCACGCGGCCGCTTGCTGCGCGAGCTCGAGGATGGACTCGAGGCGATCATCGAGTACTCGCACGACGCCATCATCACCTGCGATGCCGAAGGCGTGATCAGCTCCTGGAACCGCGGCGCCGAGCAGATGCTCGGCTATCGCGCCGAGGAGGTGATCGGCCAGCGCCTGCCATTCGTTCCCGACGAGTTGGTCGAGGAGGTCCGCGACAAGCTCCGCGAAGCGGCCGCCGGCGAGGCGGTGATCGACTGGGAGAGCGTGCGGCGCCACAAGCAGGGTCATCGGGTCCACGTGCAGTCGACCCTGTCGCCGATTCTCAATCCGGAGGGCGAGGTGGTCGGGATCCTCGGGATCCTCAAGGACATCAGCCGGCGCAAGAAGCTGGAGGAAGCGCTGCGGCGCAGCCAACAGGAACAGGCGCAACAGCTCAAGGTGCTGCGCAGCCTGTACAACCTGCGCCTGGTCGGCCGCCGCGGCCGCGAGTCGATGCTGCGGGCGACGGTGGCGGCGCTGGGCGAGCTGTTCGAATGCCGCGCCGACTTGGTGCTGCTGTCGCCGGAAGACAACTACACGATTCTCGGCAGCTACCACCATCCCGAGCGCGGACCGGAGCCGCCGCGGCCGGAGGACAGCGGGGTCTTCGCCGCCCTGGCACCGGCGCGCGCCTATCTCGGGGCCCAGCTGGCGGACCACCAAGGCCGCTGCATCGGCCAGCTCAATCTGTTGGACGATCGCGATCGCAGCTTCAGCGGCGCCGACCGCGAAGCGCTGCGGCTGTTCGCGCAGTGGCTCAGCGTCGAAATCGAGGTCGCCCATGCCGAGTCGCGGCGCCGCCGCACCGAGAAGTTCGAATCGGTCGGCCGCATGATCGAAGGCCTGCTCAAGGCGACCGGGCCGCGGCTGCCCGAGACGTTGCGCCGCTTTCCGCTCCGCGGTGCACGGCACTTCGAGGTGAGCGATGTCTCCGAGCTGGGCCAAGAAGCGCTGCGCCGCGCGGCGCGCGAGCTGGCGCCCGAGCTGGGCATCGCGGCGATCGAAGTCGCCGTGGACTTGGCGCCGGATCTGCCGGCGGTACGCTGCGACCGGGAGCGCATCCTCGAGGTGCTGATCAGCCTGATCGAGAACGCGGCGCTGGAGCTCGCCGAGCTCCGGCGCGCGGACCCCGACTTCTATCCGTCCTTGCGGCTCGAGAGTCGGGCGCGCGGCGATTCGGTGTGCCTGCGGCTGGTCGACAACGGCCGCGGCGTCGCGCCGGAGCAGCGTGACGAGGTGTTCGAACCGTTCGCCTCGGCCTCGGAAACTCGCGTCGGTCTGGGGCTGGCGATCGCCGGCCACATCGTCAACGTCCTGCACGGCGGCGATCTGCGGGTCGAGAGCTACCCCGGCGGCGGCACCTCCTTCACCCTCGAGCTGCCGGTTGCGGGGTAGTCGCCGCGCACCGCGCGCACGTGCGGAGGTCGTCCATGGGCGGCCTTTGGCCACCCATGCCACCCGATCGTTTGACAGCTCCGAAGCGGGCTCCGGATAATGAACGCTTGAGGCCCATGCTTCTCAACCAGCTGCATGCGCTGCAGCAGCAGCACGGCTACCTGCCGCAGGCCGAGCTGGAAGAGCTGGCGCGGCGGCTGCATCGGCCGCTGTACGAGATCCACGGTCTGGCCACCTTCTATCCGCATTTTCGGCTCACGCCGGCGCCCGCCTTGCGCATTCGGCTGTGTCAGGACCTGGCCTGCTACATGAAGAGCGGCGCCGCATTCCAAGCTCAGGTCGAGGGACTCGCCCGGCAGGCTGGCTCGGGATTCGAGCTGAGCGCGTGCTCCTGTCTGGGGCAGTGCGAGCGCGCTCCCGCGGCCGAGATCAACGGCCGGGT
>DASWHO010000318.1:0-14674 GCA_036398155.1 Acidobacteriota bacterium | reverse complement strand
ACTCCGGAGCAACCGGCCGAGCTGGAGCTCAGCGATATCTACGACCGGTTCAGCCACATCTTCTATGATTTCGGCTCAAGGCAGTACGGCGAAGCGGAAAACGTCAATACGCTCGACGAAGTGCCCGACAGCAGCTGGTATACCAACCGGCATGCGAAGCGGCGCATGAGCCTCGAGGAGCTGGTGCGCGGGCCCGACTCGCCGGGCGGCGCGCCGGACCGCGAAGGGGTGTGGACCGTGTTCCGCAGCAAGACCCAAGGGTTGACCCCGGGCTTCCAGATCGAAGACCGCAAGGGCGATCGCTACGTGATCAAGTTCAACGCGCCGGAAAACCCCGAGATCAACTCCTCCAGCGAGGTGATCGCCACCAAATTGTTCTACGCGCTCGGCTACAATGTGCCGGAGAACTACCTCGCGTTCATCGATCCGTCCAAGTTGGAAATCAAGCCCGGCACCAAGATCAAGGACCTCTATGGGGACGAGGAGTTGCTGACTCAGGACCAGCTGCGCTGGCTCATTCGCAAGGCCCAGCGCGAGCCCGACGGCACGATCCGGGTGACCGCCAGCAAGTACATCGACGGCGTGCCGCTGGGGCCGCACCGCTACTTCGAGACCCGCAGCGACGATCCCAACGACGTGATTCCGCACGAAAACCGGCGCGAGCTGCGCGGCCTGCGGGTCTTTTCCTCCTGGGTCAATCACGACGACACCCGGGCCCAAAACAGCCAGGACGCTTGGGTCGAGGAAGACGGCAAACACTACGTGCGCCACTACCTGCTCGACCTGGGCTCCTGCTTCGGCAGCGGCAGCATCGGGTTCCAGCTGCCGTGGCTGAGCTACCACTACTGGATGGATCTGGAGCTGATCAAGAAAAACGCCAAGAGCTTCGGCCTTCACACCCCCACCTACCACAAGGTCGAATGGCCCCACTACCCTGAATACAAGACCGCCGGGCGCTTCGAGGCCGAGTCCTACCGGCCGCACGAATGGAGAAACGACTACCGCAACCCGGCCTTCGTGCGGATGACCGATCGCGATGCGTTCTGGGCCGCCAAGATCATGATGGCGCTCGAGCCCGATGAGCTGCGCGCCCTGGTTCGAACCGGTTTGATCAGCGATCCCGAAGAGGAGCAGTATTTCTATGCGGTGCTGCTGGAGCGCCAGCGCAAGACCGCCGAGTTCTATTTCAACCGGGTCAATCCGCTGGACCAGTTCCGAGTCGGCGGGGCCGGCCTCGAGTTCACTCATCTGAGCGAAAAGTACGGCTTTCCCAGCGGTGCGCCGACCTACCGCATCGGCTGGAGCCTGTTCGACAACCGCGATGGGACCTACCGCGAGCTGACCGAACCGCAGCAGCAGAAAGAGCGCGTGGTGGCGATCCCGGCGCGGCCGCGCGGCAGCGGGCCGGAGCTGTTCTTGGTCGCCGAAATCCACACCTTGGAACCGGACCATCCGGCATGGAATCAGCGGATCGGCGTCACTCTGCGCCCCGGCTCCGGCGGCTACGAGATCGTCGGGATCGAGCGCGGACCCTAGAAGCTCCGCCTCGATGCCACGGACCGCTCATCGTGCCGCGCTGCTGATCGGCGCCGCGCTGCTGATCGCGGCGTTCGCCGCCGGCGCCGGCCTGGCCCGCGCCCAGGCCGCGGCCGCGATCGACCCGGCCGATCCCGCCGCCGAGCTGACCCGCATGAGCGACGCGTTCGAGTCGCTGGTCCAGCGGGTGATGCCGGCGGTGGTGCAGGTCTTCGCCACCGGATACGTCACGCCGCCGAGCGCCGCCGGGCGGCCCGAGAGCCTGCTGACGCCGCAGCGCAACACCGGCTCCGGCGTGATCTTGGATCCCGAGGGCGTCATCGTCACCAACGCCCATGTGGTGGCCGGAGCCAACCGGATTCAGGTCGCTTTGGCCCCTCAGCCCGGCGGGCTCGCGCCCCAGAGCTCGATCCTCAAGCGCCGCGGCGCGCTGCTCGAGGCCGAGCTGGTCGGCTTCGACGAGGAAACCGATCTGGCGGTGCTCAAGGTGGCCGGTCCGCGGCTGCCGGCGCTCGAGCTCGGCGATTCCGATCGGCTCCGCACCGGCGAGTTGGTGCTGGCGTTCGGCAGCCCGCTGGGGCTGGAGAACTCGGTGACGATGGGGGTGGTGAGCGCGGTGGCGCGGCAGCTGCGGCCCGAGGATCCGATGATCTACATCCAAACCGACGCGCCGATCAATCCGGGCAACAGCGGCGGGCCGCTGCTCGACACCGAAGGCCGGGTGGTCGGGATCAACACGCTGATTCTGTCGCAGTCGGGCGGCAGCGAGGGGATCGGGTTCGCGGCCCCGAGCAACATCGTGGCGCACGTCACCCAGCAGCTGCGCCGCTTCGGGCGCGTGCGCCGCGGCGAGATCGGCGTCTACGCCCAGACCATCACCCCGGTGCTCGCCGCCGGGCTCGAGCTGGCGCGCGAGTGGGGGGTGGTGCTCGGCGACGTGTTTCCGGGCGGGCCGGCCGAGCAGGCGGGCCTCAAGGCCGGCGACGTGGTGGTCAAGCTCGACGGCAAGCCGATGGAAAACGGCCGCCAGCTGGACGTGAATGTGTACCGCAAGCCGATCGGCGGCACGGTTCGGCTCGAGGTGCTGCGCGGCGAGCAGCCGCTCGGGTTCGAGGTCCGGGTGGCCGAGCGGCTCGAGCAAGCGGTCGATCTGACCGACATGGTAACGCCGAAAGAGAACATCATTCCGCAGCTTGGCATCCTGGCGCTGGATCTGGAGGCCGGCGTGGTCGAGCGCTTGCCGCCGCTGCGCCAGCGCGACGGCGTGGTGGTGGCGGCGCGCAGCGCCGGGGCGCCGTTTCACGAAGACGGCTTCCAGCCCGGGGACGTGATCCACGCCATCAATCGGATCCAGATCCGCAGCCTGGCGGGGCTGCGCACCTTCTTGGCCACGCTGCCGCGCGGCGCCGCCCTGGTGGTGCAGGTCGAGCGCCGCGGCCGGCTGCGCTACCTCAGCGTGAGCTTGAGCTGAGTTCCTCGCGGCGCGGACCTCGTCCATGGGCGGCCTTCGGCCACCCATGCCACCCGATTCGCGACCCTTGGGGCGGATATCAAGGGCGCAGCCCTTGACTAGTTAGTTGTGGTAGTATCGCCTCAAGCTCCAAACAAGTCGGGGTTATGCGCAGCGATCGCCGGTCCGAACTCTCGCACCAGCCGGGTGCGGCCGCAGTCGAGGACCAGGCCTTGCTCTCGATCGTGGAGGCAACCGCCGACAAGGCCGGCGAGGAGTTCTTCCGCCAGCTGGTCAAACATCTGGCCCTGGCGCTGGAGGTCGATTACGCCTTCGTGGCCGAGTTCGCCGGCGCGCCGACCCGGGTGCGGACCGTGGCGCTCTGGGGGCCGGGCGGCCCGCTTGACAACATCGAATACGATCTCGACGGGACCCCTTGCCAGGAGGTGCTGAACGGGTCGCGCTGCCTCCATCCCGACCGCATCCAGGAGCTGTTTCCCAAGGACACCGTCCTGGTCACGATGGGTGCGCGCAGCTTCTTCGGCGTGCCGCTGCGGGCCGCCAACGGCGACACCCTCGGCCATCTGGCGGTGATCGACACCAAACCGATGCCGCGCCAGCGCCGCTTCCAAGAGGTGTTCGAGCTGTTCGCGGACCGCGCCCGAGTCGAGCTCGAGCGGCTGCGCGCCCAGGCGGTGCTCGAGCGCGGCAGCCGCGATCTCGAGTTCCGCCTCGAACGGACCGCGGCCGACCTGCAGCTCGCGCGCGACGAGCTGCGCGCCCTGCTCGAAGTCAACCAGGCGGTGAGCCGCCATCTGCGGCGCGATGAGCTGTTCGCCACCCTGGCCGGTTGCCTGCGCGACCTGATGCCTTCCGATCGATTCGGGATCGAGCTGCCGGTCGGCTCGGATCGGCTCCGCGCCCATGTCTTCAAGCCGGTCGGCGCGGCCGGCGCGCCGGTCCACATCAGCGAGCTGCCCGCCGCCGGCACCGCCTGCCGCTGGACCGAGGAGAACCGGCAGTGGCTGGTCGCGGCGACGCGCGACGAGCTGCGCGCGCGGTTCCCGGTCACCTACGAAGTCATGCAAAAAGAGGGGATGCAGTCGCTGTGCGCCATGCCGCTGATCAGCGGCCAGCGCTCCATCGGCGTGCTGTTCTTCATGGCCACCCGGCCGCGGGCCTACGAACAGGTGCGGCGCGGGCTGCTCGATCAGGTGGCCGGCGCGGTGGCGGTGGCGCTGGACAACTGTCTGGCCTACGAAGAGCTCAGCAGCCTGCGCGACCGGCTCAAGCGCGAGAACGTCTACCTCCGCGAGGAGATCCGGCAGGAGCACAACTTCCACGAGATCGTCGGTTCCAGTCCGGCGCTGCTCAAAGTGCTGTCGGAGGTCGAGACCGTGGCTCCGACCGACTCGACGGTGGTGATTCTGGGCGAGACCGGCACCGGCAAGGAGCTGATCGCCCGCGCGCTGCACGACCGCAGCCGGCGCCGGCAGCATCCGCTGGTCAAGGTCAACTGCGCTGCAATCAGCGCCGGGCTGGTCGAGAGCGAGCTGTTCGGCCATGTCAAAGGGGCGTTCACCGGGGCGGTGGCCCAGCGCGCCGGCCGCTTCGAGCTGGCCGACGGCGGGACCCTGTTCCTCGACGAGATCGGCGACCTGCCGCTCGAGACCCAAGTCAAACTGCTGCGGGTGCTCCAGGAGCAGGAGTTCGAGCCGGTCGGGAGCAGCCAGTCCCGCAAGGTCGACGTGCGGGTGATCGCGGCGACCCATCACGACCTGAGCTCGGCGGTGGAGGCGGGGGCGTTTCGCGCCGACCTGTTCTACCGCCTGCACGTGATGCCGATCCGGATGCCCGCGCTGCGCGAGCGCCGCGAGGATGTGCCGCTGCTGGTGCGCTACTTTTTGGAGCGCAAAGGGCGCGAGCTGGGCAAGCGGATCGAGGCGGTTGCGCCCGAAACCATGAAGCGCCTGATGGCGTACGATTGGCCCGGCAACATCCGGGAGCTGCAGAACCTCATGGAGCGCGCCGTGATTCTGGCGCAGGGCCCGATCCTCGAGCTGGGCCCCGAGCTGCTGCCGGTCGAGAGCGCGCCGGATGCCGGCCTCGAGCCGTTGGTGCCGGCGGCCGCTGCGCCGGCGCTGGCGGTCAGCGCTTCCGAGGCCGGCAGTCTCGAGCAGGTGCAGCGCCGCCACATCCTCGCGGTTCTGGAGCACACCGGCTGGGTGATCGAGGGGAATCGCGGCGCCGCCGCCCAGCTCGGCCTGCACCCCAATACGCTGAGAAGCCGGATGAAGCGGCTCGGGTTGCAACGCCCCGCGGGCGTCGCCAAATAGCAACGCTTCAGCGGTCCTGCAGGAAGCAGAACGCCCCTTCGACGAAGAACTGCCCGTCTTCCATGATCGGGATGCCGTCCATCCAGACGTTGCAGCGGCGCGCGATCACATCGATGTGAGTCGGCGCGGTCCAGTCGGCGCCGGTCTGGCTGCCGTAGGGATCGCCGAAGGCCAGATGAATGCCGGGAATCTTCTCGTCCTGGATCAGGTTGCCGATGATGCGGGTCAAAAACAGGTTGGTCCCGATCGCGAACTCGCCGACCCGGTCGCTGTCCGGACCGCTGTGGATGTAGTCGTCGAACTCGCGCGCCAGCTCGAGGTTGGTCGACCCAATCCGGCGCGCCACCGAGTTCTCGACCTCCACCACCAGCGGATGGTTCTCCAGCGAGCCGTACTTGTCGCACAGGTAGTCGCCGATGGTGCCGTCGATCACGAAGGTGCCCTGCACCAGCGCCGGGGTGGTGAACACTTCGCCGGCCGGCAGGTTGCACCAGTTTTCGGGGGTGATGATGCCGCTGGTTTTGATCCAGCGCAGCTTGGGGTCGAAGGCGACGAACAGATCGGTGCCGGCGTCGGTCTTGATCCGCATGCTGCGTGCGCTGCGCGCCAACCTCAGCACCCGCTCGCTGATCTCGTCGACCTTGAGGTAGTCGGCCCGCATGCCGCTGCGCATGATCTCGGGATCGACGTTGACCATATGCGCGTAGCGCAGCCGCAGCCGCTCGACGGTCTGGGTCAGCTGCATCCGCGAGCTGATCTCGCCGGGCTGGGCGTGGACGCAGTAGATCCCGACCTGGCAGCGCTCGGCCGCCGCCAGCACCGCCGGCGGCATCTGCCGGGTCGGGCGCGCTGCGAGCTCCTCGATCACGAAACATTCGCAGGCGGCTCCGACCGCGCGGATCTCGGCGTAGAGGCTGGCGCCGATCTCCTGACTGCGCCGATCGGTGACCAGCAGGACCCGTTCGTGCGGCTCGATCCGCAAACAGGTGCGAATCGCGTTGCGCGCCCCGGCCTGGAACTCGGGATCGTACACCACGCTGGCGAGGTCGGTCATATCAGGTTCCAGCCCGACAGTTTAACGGCTTCGCGCTCGCAGCAGGAAAGTCGGCACCAAGCCGCCGCCGGCGCTGACGTTGGTGGTCGGGCCGACCGCCAGCCGCGCCAGACAGCCGCCGACCTCGCCGCTGAACAGGAACGGATCCAGATCGATCAAATAGTCTTGAAAGCGCAGGCTTTGATCCCAGATCGGAAAGCGCACCAAGGCCCCGCTGACCCGCTCCTGAACCACCCAGAAATCGTCGAGCGCGACCCCGACCCGGCGCTCCCACTCGGCATCGTCGACCACGGCGCCGATCACGATCCCGCGGCCGCCGTAGTCGTCGTTGGGTTTGAGCACGAACTGCTCGCGCCGCCGCAGGATGAAATCGGGCAGGTCGACGCTGTGGCCGCGGTAGAGGGTGCGCATGGTCGCGACCCGGCGGGTCCAAGGGATGTGGCGATCGATGACGGCCCGCTCGCTGGCTTCGAACAGATGCGCGTGAGCGTAGTCGGTCAGGATCGCGAACAGCGCTTTCTTGTGCACGTACTTGGCCCGAAAGGAGTTGACCAGACAGATTCGGCCTTGGCGATAGGCGTCGATCAGGGCGCGGCATTCGTCGAGCCGCAGCAGCAGCTCGTTGGTCGCCACCCGGCGATAGACCAGGTCGATCGCGGCGCCGCGGTAGCTCAGGCCGCGGGCGCCGAGCTCCAGCTGGCGCGGGTCGGCCACCACCGCCGCCAGCCCGTGGGTGGCGAAGTAGTCGCGGAACAGCTCGAACTCGGTGGCGGTCGGCAGCCCCTCCCAGTCCACGATCGCGATCCGCGGCAGACCGCTGCCGCCCCAGTCGTAGTAGGTCTCCAGCAGGCTGCGCAGCAGCGCGTCGCGACCGTGCGGCGGGATCACCTGATAGGTCTCCTGAAAGCGCGCCATCGGCGGGGTCTCGAGATAGGCGCGCGCCAACAGGTCGGCGTAGGCCACCCCGGCCGGGGACTCGGCGTTGAGCTCGATCAGCCGCAGCGTATCGCCTTCCATGAACCCATCGAAGCGAGCGCTGACCGCGTAACGATGGTAGCCGGGATCGATCTGGGCCAGCGCCAGCTCTCCGGAGCTCAGCCCGAGTTGATGGACGAAGCCGGGGATCTGCTCGATCGCCTGTTTGACTTTGATCACGCAGGAGCGCAGCACCGTGCAGACCTCGCGGATCGAGCGATTCAGCGCCAGCGAGATGAAGTGCGGGCGCAGCGCCTGGGTCAGGGGGCGGCCGCCGAAGCTGAGCTGCGATTGGATTTGACTCTGCTCGAACTCGATCGCCCACTCGGGCGCCGCCGCGATCTCCTGCTCCACCAAGCGGTGGTAGTGTTCTATCGCCTGATCGATCACACTCGAGAGACTCCTTGCGCCGGGACGGCTGGAGTATAGGAGTCGGCTACCGCGCTCACAAGCTCTGAAACGCCTATAATGGCGCTTCATGCCCCGGCAGCTGGAAAAAGAGTTCGTGGGCCGGACCTACGACGATTTTCTGTTTCGGCCTCAAGCCGGCCAAGTCGCGTCGCGCCGCGAGGTTTCGCTGCGTAGCCGGCTGTCGCGGCGCCTCGAGGCCGAGCTGCCGGTGGTTTCCGCCAACATGGACAGTGTCACCGGCACCGACATGGCCAAGACCATGGCGCTCGAGGGCGGGCTCGGGTTCGTGCACCGCGCGATGACGATCGCAGCCCAGGCCGAGAGCGTCGCCCGGGTCAAGCGCAGCCACGGCCACGTGGTCGAGCAGCCGCTGTGCCTGCCGCGCGACGTCACCATCGGCCAGGCCAAGGAGTTCATCCGCAAACACAACATCACCGGCATCCTGATCGAGCAGCAGCGCGGCGGCGGCATCTTGGCGGGCCTGCTGTCCAACCGCGACATCCCCTGGTTCGGCGATTTCGACCGCCACCGGGTCGACGAGTTCATGACTCCCTGGGAACGGCTCACGGTGGCTGCGCCCGGGGTCGCGGTCGAAGAGGCCGAACGGGCGATGTACGAGCATCGGATCGAGAAGCTGCCGCTGGTGGACCGCGCGCGGCGGATTCAAGGGCTGATCACCAAGAAAGACATCATTCTGACCCGGCAGCGGCCGACTTCGAGCAAGGACGCCAAGGGCCGCCTGCGGGTCGGGGCGGCGATCGGGGCGCGCGGCGACTACTTGGAACGCGCCGCCGAGCTGATTCAGGCCGGCGCCGACGTGCTGCTGATCGACATCGCGCACGGTCACTCCGAGGTCATGCGCCAGGCGGTGGAGGCGTTTCGCAAGCGCTTCGGCGACCTCGAGCTGATCGCGGGCAACGTCGGCGGCGCCGAAGGCGCGCTGTTTCTGCGCCAGCTCGGAGTCGACGGTATCAAAGTCGGCATCGGGCCGGGACGCGGCTGCCGCACCCGCTTGGAGACCGCCGCCGGAGTGCCGCAGCTCCAGGCGCTGCGCGAGGCCTGGTGCGCGGTCGAGGAGAGCGTGCCGATCGTAGCCGACGGCGGGGTGCGGCACGACAAAGACATTTTTCTAGCGCTGATTTGCGGTGCCTCCTCGGTCATGCTGGGAAGCCTGCTTTCGGGGACCGACGAAGCGCCGGGCCGGGTCATCGAGGACCCCGGCACCCGCGAGAAGCGCAAGATCTACCGCGGCATGACCTCGCCGCAGGCGGTGTTTCAAGCGCTGTATGACGACGACGCGCTCGGCAGCGCGCTGGATGTGCCGGCCGAGGGCCAAGAGATCCAGATGCCGTACAAAGGCAGTGTGGTGGATATCCTGAGCCGGATCCGCGGCCACCTGCGCTCCGCGGTCAGCTACGGCGGCGCCGGCTCGCTCGCCGAGCTGCGCGCCCGAGTGCTGCCGGATCCGATGCGCTTTCTGATTCCGCTGTCTGAAGCAGCGCGCCGCGAGTCGTACGAGCGGTAGCCGGACCGAAACTCCGGTGGGTCAGAACAGGCCGGCGAGGTACCGGTCCATCATGCGATACCAGTAGGGCCACTCGTGCCCGCCCTCCGGGCCCCAGTCGTCGAGACGGTGCGGGATGCCGCGGGCGCGCAGGATGGCTGAAAAATGGTAGGTCGGCTCGGGCCGCTCCCAGGGGCCGGTGCCGGTCGCCAGATGGATGTCGCACTGCTGCAGGTGCTGCAAGAAGTAGGGGTCGTTGAGGTTGGGGACATAGTCGACCGGGTTGTTGAAGTAGCAGTTGTCGTCGTAGTCGCCGTCCATGTAGCGCCGGATGTCGAAGACGCCCGAGAACGCCAGGCAGCGTTTGAACCGGTCGGGGTGCTTGAGCAGGGTGTTGGCCGCGTGATAGGCGCCGAACGATACCCCGTGGGTGGTGATCGAAATGCCCGGGCTCTGGCAGTGGTTCTGAATGAAGGGCGCCACCTCGTCGGCGATATAGCCGTCGTACATCGCCTGCATGTAGCTGCGATGCCGCGGGTGAGCGTGCTCGCTGAGCCACGACTCGCTGTTGACCGAATTGACGCAATAGAACTTGACCCGCCCGCCGTCGATGTGGTGGGCCATCTCCCGGATCATGCCCTGTCCCTCGTACTCCGATTCGTCGCCCATGCTGGTGGGAAACGCCAGAATCGGCAGGCCGTAGTGGCCGTGGATTCGAATTCCCATTTCCCGTCCCAGCCGGGGCGAATGCCAGCGGTGATGTTCTTGATGCATCGCTCTTCCCTCCGGCCGGGGATTCTAACCCGGCGGCGGATCTGCCGTCATCTGCTTCGTTGCGCTCGGTCGGGCTCCTCCAGCGTACCTTTCAGTACGCTTCCGTCGGCCGGCATTGTGAGCGGGGGGAACTCCCCCGCACCCCCTGTCGCGCGCCTTGCAGCTGACGGCATCTCCACCGCCCACCACGCTCAGCTGGCGCATCTGCAAAGCACGAACATGCGCTGCCAAGCCCGGCGGCGGATCTGCCGTCATCTGCGAGAATTCTAATACCAGGGCTCGACCGTGCCGCGTTCCTCATAGCTGCGGTAGGGGCGCCGCAGGTAGAGCTTGGCCAGCTTGCGGGAGCCCTGTTGGTCCTTGAGCTGAAGCACCTTGAGGTAGCGCCGCGTCGCGGCCGCGCGCTCTCCGCCGCTGTCGGCGAGCCTTCCGAGAGCAAGGTGCGCGTAGGCCGGCACCCAGCTTTGTTCAGGGTCGACCGCCACCGCGAGCGCCGCCTCGAGCTCGAGCTTGGCGGCCTTGAGATCGCCGGCCAGCCGCAGCGCGTTGCCGAGCTTGTAGTGGTCCATGGCGCGCGACTCCGGCCCGCCGGGCTCCGCTTCGTGAGCGCGGCGGCTGCGATCGCGGTGGACCGCGACCGCTTCGGCGGCGCGCCCGACCTGGAGCAGCAGCGAAGCCTGGAGCCCGCGGTAGCTCTGGTTGTCGGGATATTCCTCGACCAGCGGGTCGAGCCAGCCGAGCGCCACCTGTTCCTGGCCGACCTCGTACTTGCCGTAGATCAGGGCCAGAAAGAACCGCGCGCCGCTCTTCGACCAGGTGCCGCGTTCGGCGGCGATTTGGAGCCGCTCGAGGCCGCGCTTCTGGTTGCCGAACGAGCCGCCCAGCAGCTTGAAGGCCAGCCGCGCGGCGGTCGAGTGACCGGCGATCAGGTAGTCGTACATTCCGAGACCGAAATAGGCATCGTAGAGCCCGGGCTCGAGCCCGACCGCCCGGTTGAGCAAGTCGATCGCCTTGATCGAGCGCCGCGCCGCGGCGAACATCTTGCCGCGCACCCCCTCGAACATGCCGAGCCGGGCGTAGGCGCTGGCGATCACCAGCATCGCGTCGGTGTCGCCTGGATCTTGCCGCCGGCGGCGCTCTGCGCCGGCGATGGCCTGCTCCATTCCCTGGTGAAAGCTCGCGTTGTAGGGCTCGTGCTCCTTGTGCTTGAGCCAGAGCTGCCAGTAGACCTCGGCCTTGAGAAACAGCGCGATCGGATTGCCCGGCTCGCTCGCGAGCGCCCGGTCGAATCCGGCCAGCGCGGCTCGGAAGCGATCGTGGTTGTAGGCTTCGACCGCCGCCAGAATCGCTGCGCGCGCTGCGGCGCTGTGCGCGATCCGCTCCGGATCGATGGCGGCGCGCTGCCCCGCAGCGGTTCCGCCGGCCGCCGGCAGAATGAGACAACAGATCAACACCCGGAGTCGCATGGTTGCATCCTAGCAGCTGCGGTCAGAGGCCTTACAGCCCAGCGCCGGGGCTTCGAGTAGGATGGTTTCCGCCGCCACCGCCGACGATGATCTCGTTCGTCTCGCTGTTTCTCGCTTTGACCACCGGCGCTCAGCCGCTCGAGCTCGCGGTCAGCGCGCCGGTCGCCGCGGTCGAAATTCGCCTCGATGGCGAGCAGATCGGCCGGCTGGAGCAGAGTCCTTGGAGTTTGGATTGCGATTTCGGCCCGCGGCTCGAGCCGCACCAGCTGGTCGCGATCGGTTATGGACCCGACGGGCAAGAGTTGGAGCGGATCCACCAGTGGGTCAACTTGCCGCGCCCCACCGCCGAGGCCGACTTCGTGCTCGAGCCGGCCGCGCCGCCCGGCCAGCTAGCGGCCCGTCTGATCTGGCGCAGCCTGCAATTCTCCGCGCCGACCGCGGTACAACTGTTTCTCGACGGCGCGGAGCTCGCGGCCGCCGGAACCGATCGGATCGTGCTGCCCCCGCTCGAGCTCGACCGGGTCCATGTGTTGACCGCCGAGCTGCATTTTTCCGATCGGCTCAGCGTGCGGGTCGAGCGCGGCTTCGGCGGCCAGTACGGCATCCAGGCGGCGACCGAGCTGACCGCCGTCCCGCTGCTGCTCGAACCCGATCAAGCGGCGCCGCCGCTCGAGCGCCTCAATGGATGGTTTTCGAAGGGTGGCGAGACTTTGCAGGTGCTGGGGCTCGAGTCGGGACCGGCCAAGATCATTCTGGTGGTCGACGCGTTCGCCCGCGAGCTGGTCAAGCGCTGGCGGCTGCAGCGGGTGATGCCGCGCTGGCCGCGAGACTCGACCGCACCGCTCCAGGACGACGATCGCCTCCATCTGCTCTGGCCGGTGGCCCGCACCGTCACGCAGGAGGAGGCGGCGACCGATCTGTTTCCGCTCTCGCCGCCGCTGAGCATCCGCGACGGCGAGCTGCCGTGGCTGATCGCGGCCAGCACCGTGCCGCCGGGCGCGTACGGCCCGCAGCGGCTGGCCGACGCGGTTGCGAACGCCGGCGTGCACGCGGTGGCCGGCAACTACCGCCGCGCGGTGGTGCTGGTTGTCGGCGGCCAGCTCGAAGATCAGAGCCGGCTCAGCAGTGTGGCGATGACGCGCACGTTTCTAGCCGATCTGCGCGTGCCGCTGGTGGTCTGGCGCCTCGGCATCGACAGCGCGGGCGCCGAGCCCACTGCTTGGGGGCCGGCGCGTCCGATCGCCTCGCTGCGCGATCTCGGCGAGGCCGCGGCCGAGCTGCAGGAGGCGGTCGCCCGCCAGCGCATCGTCTGGCTCGAAGGCCGCCACCGGCCGCAGATCATCGAGCTCAGCCCTGAGGCGGCGCCGCTGCGTCTGGCCGGCGCGGCGGACCGTTGATCGATCAAACGGCGCGGCGCGCGGAGCGCCGCAGCCAGAACCCTAGGGCCAGAAGCCCGATCGCGATCGCGGCGTAGGTCGAGGAGGCGGCTTTCTGGCCCGCGACGCGGCTGTCGCCGGTGGCCGGCAGGTACTCTAGCTCCACCGCAGCGCCTTCCCGCAGCTCGCCCCAAGTCGCGGGCAAGACTTCGGAGTCGACGTGCTCTTTGCTTTCGCCTTCCGGCGTCTCGAAGCGGTAGCGGACCCAGTGGCTGCTCTTGGTGCCCCTGCCGCCGCGCCCCACCGCGCTGCTGCCGGCGGTATAGCCCTTCTCGACCACGGTGCCGCGGACTCGGTGCGCTTTCGAGTAGCACGCTTCTTGAGCGGCCAGTAGGACGAACCAGGCGCCCAGGAACAAAACGATCCTCGCGATCCACGTGCGCGAGGAGCTCGCAGCGGCGGGTGAAGCCGGAACCGGCGCCGTCGTTTCACTCATGGCTGCGAGGTCATGATCGCTCCGCAGGGTCGCTGCGCTGCTTGAGGCCGTGGAATACGTAAAGACCTCCGAGCCACAGGAGCGCCACTGCGCCGAGCGCGAAATCTATCTGGCGCTGAAGCAAGGCAAAACCGAGCAGGAGCAATCCGAGCGCCGCGATGCCGCCGCCCACCATGACCGCTTGCCGGCGATTCAAATAAATCCGCGTCAGGCGCCGCCCCAGCGGGATGCCCCGCCCGGGCACCGGCCGCACCGCAATCAGAGTCAGAACCAACCATGCAACTAGGATGAGACCTTTTTCCATATGCTCTGGTCACCCTCCTTCGGAATGATAGTTCCCGATCGCCTATGATGGTTACAGCGGCCGTGTATTCTGGCTGCATGATCCCGTCCACTCGGCTGGGCTCGATGGCACTCCCGGCCCTGCTCGCGGCTGCGCTCGCCGCGGAGCCCGCGCCGAGGACTCCCGCGGACCAGCTCGATCGCCTGCTCTCCGAGGCCGAGTCGCTCTCGGCCCCCGACCGCCGGCGCGCCGATCTGGCGCTGCCGCTCTTCCGTCAGGCCCTCGCCCGGCTGGAGCGGGAGAACGATCCGGCACAAGCGGGCCGCGCCTGGGTCGGGCTGGGCCGAACGCTTCAGACGATGCACCGGCAGCGCGAAGCCGAGCAGGCGCTGGAGCGCGGCCGCGAACTGGCCCGGATCGGCCGGCAGCCCGGGTGGGAAGGCCAGGCGCTGCGCGCCCTGGGGGGGCTGAAGGTGGAGCAGGGCGACTTCGAAGCCGCCGACCGGTTCTTCCAGCAGCTTTTCGAACTGGCGGCCAGAACCAACCTGGCGGAGCTGAAGATCCAGGCCCTCAACAATCTTTCGGTCAGCGCGCGGCGCCAGGGCCGCCTCTCCGGCGCCATCGAACGCGGCCGAACGGCGCTGCGCGAGCTCGACCGCTCCCTCGACGCCGGCGTTGAGGTTCCGGACCCGCTGCGCTTTCAGGCGACCTTCAACCTAGGTCGGGCTCTCGCCCAAACTGGCGACTACGCCGGTGCCATGCCCTTGTACGAGCGCGCGCTGGAAACGGCGCGCAGCTCCGGCAACATCGCCGGCGTGTGGCACGTGCTGGAGGACCTGGGCGAGTGGTACCAAGACCAAGGCGATCTGCCGGCAGCGGAGGATTACTACCGGCGCGCGCTGGAACAGAGCCGGCACATAGAGTCCAAGGATCCGCAGGCGGTGACGCTCCGCAGCCTGGGCTCGCTGGCGGAAGCGCGCGGCGAGCTCTCGGCCGCGCGCGACCACTACCGC
>DASWHO010000317.1:0-17468 GCA_036398155.1 Acidobacteriota bacterium | reverse complement strand
CCGCGGTGCCGTCCTCGGAGCCGTCGTCGACCACGATCAGCTGCCACGGCGCCGCGGGACGCTGGGCGGCGATCGAGCGCAGCGTCGCCGCGATGGTGGCCGCGGCGTTGTGGGCCGGCACCAGAAAACTGACGTTCACCCGCTAATTGTAGGCAAAATCGCCCCGGAATCAGGCCCCGAATCCCTGCGGCTCACTCCGCCGTTTTGAACAGCTTGGCGGCGTTCTGCAGATCGTGGACCAGATCCAGCGGCGAGCGGTAGGAGCGAATCCGGCGCCAGATCCACTCCGGCCGCAGATAGAAGCGCCGGTAGACCCGATTCACGTAGGCGGTCAGCGCGGCGCTCGAAAGCTGCGGGTACTCGATCACCGCTTTGCCGATCGGGTTGATCTTGTCGGTGTCGTCCTTGAGGTAGCCCGAGGCTTTGATCTTGTCGTAAAACGGCGTGCCCTTGAACGGCGTCGCCACCGCGAACATCACGTTGTCGATCTTGAGCTGCTTGAGGGTCGCGACCGTCTGATCCATCTCCGCGAAAGTCTCCTGCGGATCGGTGCCGAACATGATGTTGACCTTGGGCTCGATGCCGACCTCGCGCAGCAGCGCCAGCGAGCGGTACACGTCCTCGACGTCCATGCCCTTGCGCATGCTGTCGAGGGTGCGCTGGTTGAAGTTCTCGACCCCGATGTCGATCGAAACGCAGCCGGCGCGGCGCAGGGCGCGCACCACTTTGGGATCCTGCAGCAGATCGGCGCGCGACAGCATGCCCCACTCCAAATCCAGCTCCGCCAGACCGTCGCAGATCGCCAGGGTGCGGGCGCTGTCGCGGCTCAGGAACTGGTCGTCCAGCACCATCACCGCGCGGTAGCCGAGCCGCTGGATCTCGCGGAACTCTTCGATCACCCGCTCCGGCGAAGCGAAGCGCTGCGGTGGCTTGCGCCCGAAATTGTGGCGATGCTCCATTTCCGAAGCGAACGAGGTCGACAGCGGCACGCAGTAGTTGCAGTGGTAGGCGCAGCCGCGCGAAGCCAGCATGACGGTCTGGGGCCGGCGCCGGAGCTTGGGGTTGTGATACCCCTTGAGGGTGCGCGCCAGCGCCGGGTGGTCGCGTTTGGGGATCGGCAGCTCGTCGAACGAGACCAGGTCGCGCCGCGGCGGCCGGTGCAGCGCCGCGCCGTTGGACCGGAACGAGATGCCCGGGCTATCCCCGGTCTCGAGATACTCCAGCAGGCTCTTCTCGAGCTCGCCGCGAAACACCACCACCCGCGGGTCGATCAGATACTCCTCGGGCACCCGAGTCGGCTCGGGCCCGTGGACGAAAATCCGTGCCTGCGGCCGGGCGCGCAGGATCTTCGGGATGTACTCCAGATCGCCTTCCTTGGCCAGCACCACCGAGTGGATCACGTAGATATCGGAGTCGTCGCGCGCGACCCAAGCGAGGAACGCCGGCTCCGCCATCCGCTCCGAGACGGCGTCCAGATAGCCGACCGGATAGCCTTCCCGATCCAGCCAGGTAAAGGCGTAGAGGTTGCCGAGATCGGGCATGTGGTAGAGCTCGTAGGAGCAGCCGGCGAGCCGTTCGGGGGTCTTGCGACCGACCGGAGGCGGCTCGACGAAGGTCAGCTTGGGCTTGCGGGCGGGCGGCATCGGGTCAGATCAGATGATTGTACTTCAGCGTGTCGCACTTGCCGCACAGCTCGTTGTGACGGCGCCGGAAATCGGCCAGGCTCTCGCCTTCCCAGACCGCCAGGATGTCGTCTTCGTCGATGTGACCGAGACGGTAGCGCGGCATGCTGCAGCACGGCGTGATCTCGCCGTCGACGTTGATGTAGAGGTAGTTGTCGAGCCGCAGGCAGAAGCGATCGAAATGCCCGGCCATCCGCACCAGCAGGTTCTGGTCGTTGGCACTCGCCACCGCAATGCCGTGGCGCGCGGCGGCGCGGCGCACCGCGCCGAGCATGATCCGCTCTTCCTCGCGGCTCGGACGCAGCTGCTCGGGGTGGTCGCGGATATCGAGCCGCACCAAGTTGATCAGATCGACCCGGGCCGCGCCGCAGAACTCGACGATGTCGAGCAGGTTCTTGAGCCCCTCGTAGCCGATCACGGTCTGAAGCCGCACCCGCGGCAGCGCGCGCGGGCCGCGCCGCCGCATCAACTCGCGGACGTTCTGGGCCACCCGGTTCTCGGTCGGGTGGCCGTAGCCGTGCGCCGGCAGCTCGCCTTCTTGCACCGCCTCCATCGAGATGTTGATCTGCTCGAAGCCAATCGCCAGCACCCGCTCGATCGCCTCGGGCTTGAGATAGAAGCCGTTGGTGGTAAAGCGCAGCCGTGCCCCGGGGGCGCTGCGGCGCGCCAGCTCGGCGACCTCGAAGAAGCGCTTGTGCACCATCGGCTCGCCCCAGCCGGTCAAGGTGATCTGCTGGGCCCAGCCGACCTTGGCGATCGCGCGGGCGAACAGCTCGAAGTCCATGTCCTTCTGCGGCAGATGCTCGCGCGGGCACATCGGGCAGTCGTAGTTGCAGCGGTTGGTGATCTCGAACTGGACCTCCTCGGGGCGGCTCGACGCGCTCTTGAGCAGGCAGCGCCCGAACTTGCGGAGATCCTCGACTTGGAGCCTGGCTTGCATGATTTCCCTCAGCCTAAGCGTGAACACCCGGCCGAGCTAGGACCCTTGAGGAGCGCCGGGATTGGGCGCCCGAGCTAAAGCGTTATATGCTACCAGCTTGGGGGCATTTTGACAATCTGGGCGATGCGCCGCGGCCAAACCGGTCCAGTGCTCCGCCCTTGAGATCCGTCCCCAACAGCCATGAGCACCAATTCCCTTCTGACCGCGCTCGAGTGTCCGGAATGCGGCCGGGGCCACGACTTCAACGTTCCGCAGTTCTTGTGCTCCTGCGGCTCCCCGCTGCTCGCGCGCTACGACCTGGAGCGCGCTGCCGCGACCGTTATGCGCGCCGCTCGAGGCGGCCGGGAGGCCTCGCTGTGGCGCTACTGTGAGCTGCTGCCGGCGCAGGGTCCGGCGGTCAGCCTCGGCGAAGGCTGGACGCCGCTGCTGCCGGCTCCGCGGCTCGCCCGCCTGCTCGGCGTATCCGACCTTTGGATCAAGGACGAAGCGGCCAATCCGACCGGCAGCTTCAAGGCGCGCGGCATGGCGGTGGCCGTCACTCGGGCCCGGGAGCTGGGCGCGCGGCGCCTGGTCACCCCCAGCGCCGGCAACGCCGGCGGCGCCCTGGCGGCTTACGCCCGGCGCGCCGGGCTCGAAGCCTGCATCGTCCTTCCGGCCGATGCCGGAGAGGTGTTCAAGCAGGAGGTGCGGCTGAGCGGCGCACGCCTGATCGAGGTGGAGGGCACGATCGCCGAAGCCGGCCGCTACGTGCGCGAGCGTTTGATCCCCGACGGTTGGTACGACCTTTCCACCTTGCGCGAGCCTTACCGGGTCGAGGGCAAGAAGACCATGGGCTACGAGCTGGCTGAGCAGCTCGACGGCCGGCTGCCGACCGCGATTTTCTACCCGACCGGCGGCGGCACCGGTTTGATCGGGATGTGGAAAGCGTTCGCGGAGTTGGAGGCGCTGGGATGGATCGGCGCCGAGCGGCCGCGCATGGTCTGTGTCCAGGCGGCTGGCTGCGCGCCGATCGCCCGCGCCTTGCAGAGCGGGGCCGAGCGCGCCGAGCCCTGGGCCGATCCGCGCACTTACGCCGAGGGCCTTCGGGTGCCGGCGCCGCTGGCCGACCGCCTCATGCTGCGAGCGTTGCGCGAGAGCCGCGGCACTGCGGCGCTCGCGACCGACGCCGAGATCCGCGGCGCGGTCTCCGAGGTCGCGCGGGCGGAAGGGGTGCTGTGCTGCCCCGAGGGCGCCGCGACTTGGGTCGGTGCGCAGAAGCTCGCGTCCGCCGGCTGGCTCGGCCCCGAGGACCGCGTGGTCCTGTTCAACACCGGCAGCGCCTATAAGTACCCCTTCCCGAGTGGATGGGATTGTGCGGATCCATTGTCGTCCGTGGGCAGAGCAGAGCTTGCCCACGGCACCCCCGGTGCGGGCCAACGGTAATCGGCCGATCTGGGCTCACTGCCAGGCCGCGATCGCTTGGGTGGCATGCCACGAGCGCACAAGCCCGCCAAATAGGGTGGCATAGCGGTGCACAGCTAACCACGGGGCCGCGAAACCGGGTGGCATGGGCGTGCGAAGCAAAGTGCACGGGTCTCCGAAGTCGGGTGGCATGGGCGTGCGAAGCAAAGTGCGCGGGTCTCCGAAGTCGGGTGGCATGGGCGTGCGAAGCAAGCCCATGGACGGCGGCCCGCGCGCTTCCCCAGCCCCCCGGCCGTCCGAGCCCATTGAGCATTGCCGGTCCGGGGGTTAGAATTCTCGCAGCCTGAGCCCGCCGGGGTCGTCCTATGAAAGTCCAATTCATCGTTCCGCCCGAAACCCACTCCATCGAGTCGTCGGTTCCCAAGCAGCTCGAGGGCGGAAAGGGCTTCTATCCCAAGCTCGGACTGTTGTCGGTGGCGGCCCACCTCGAGCGGGTCGGCGGCTACCCGACCGCTTCGATCGATTGCCCCGCCGACCGGATCGATTACCCCGAGCTCGAGCGCCGGCTGCGGGCCGATCCCCCCGACTTGGTCGGCATCTCGACGCTGACCTTCAACCTGATCGACACCATGCTCACGGTGCGCGCGGTCAAGCGCGCGGCGCCGCGCGCCCAGATCTGCATGGGCGGCCAGCACGTCAATCTTTATCCGCGCGAGACCCTGGGCCTCGACGGGATCGATTTTGTGATCGCCGGAGAGGGCGAGCGATCGTTCACCCAGCTGGTCCAGGCGCTCGATCAAGGCGCCGGCCCCGAGCGGCTCGACGCGATTCCCGGCCTGGGCTGGAAAGACGGCGCGCTGCACCTTTCGCCACAGCGCGACACCATCACCCAGCTCGACCAGCTGCCGTTCCCGGCCCGCCACCTGATCGAGCTCGACCACTACTCGCACATGATCGGCAAGGGCAAGCGCATCGCCACCCTCCAGTCGAGCCGCGGCTGCCCGGCGGCCTGCACCTTCTGCGACATCCGCAAGACCCGCTTCCGCGAGCGCAGCCCCGAGAACGTGCGCCAAGAGATCCTCGAGCTGGTCGAGCTCGGGGTCGACGATCTGTTCTTCGTCGACGACACGATCACGATCAACAAGAAGCGCATGCTCGCGCTCTGCGACCTGCTCACCACCCGCGGGCCGAAGATCAACTTCAAGATCAGCGCCCGGGTCGATACGGTCAACCCCGAGCTGCTCGCGGCGCTCAAGCGCGCCGGCTGCTACCGGATCCACTATGGGGTCGAGAGCGCCACCCAGCGGCTGCTCGATTACATGGAGAAAGGCAGCAATCTCAACAAGATCCGGCGCGCCTTCCAATGGACCCGGGAGGCCGGAATCGGCAGCTTCGCCTACATGATGATCGGCATCCCCTCGGAAACCTACGCCGAGATGATGGCCTCCGTCGATCTGGCGATCGAGCTCGACCCCGACTACGCCCAGTTCTCGATCTGCACCCCCTACCCCAAGACCGAGCTCTACTTCCGCATGCTCAAGGACGGCCACGTGCCCTACGACTACTGGCAGAGCTTCTCCGAGAACCCGACCGAGGACTTCCGGGTACGCTTCTGGAACCGCGACTTCTCCGAAGATCAGCTGCGCGAGATCCAGGCCGAGTGCCACCAGCGTTTCTACAGCCGCTTCAAGGTCCTGGCCCGCGAGGCGCTGCGAGTTCGCTCGGTCGGCCACCTGCTGTCCAAAGTCCAGATTGGCACTAACATCCTCCTAAAACGCATCAACGCGTAGCCCGGCGGCGCATCTGGCGGCATCTGCTTCGTTGGGCTAGTTCGCCCTCCTCCAGCGCAAATGTAGGGGAGGGGCTTGTCCCCTCCCGTCTTTGGCATCGACTTGCCATGCCGATCCCGTCCGGGCGGGGACGAGCCCCGCCCCTACATGTCCATCGCGTCGCCCAACCTTGCATCCGGCACCATCTCCACCGCCCCATGCGCCGTGCTGTGTTGCACGTGCGTATCGCTCTGCTGTTCGCTCGACTTCGCTTCGCTTGTCTCGAGCTGGTGCCGCGCGGATGCCGTCCGGTGGGCCCCGTCTTTCCGGCGCAAGCCGGAATCCAGAGGTTTTGAAACAACTACGAGCCGCTCCGTTCCCCGCTGCGCAACCATCGGACTGGCGGGGTGGCCGACCTGGCAGCGAGGGACGTCAGGGACGCGCCGGTGCACGGCGATGGCGAGCATTCGGCGCTACTGGTGCGTCCCTGCAGAGGCGCGCGACGGGCCGCTTCCCCGCTTGCGCCGCGCGCCGATCCCGAGTGTCAGGTCGGACGCGCCGCCAGCCCGAGCTTGGGGGGGCGCGCGCGACCGGTCACGGGAGCAGGGCGAGGAGGTCTGCGGGGCGCTGCAGTCGGGCGGTGGCGCCGTCGAGGCTGTGGAGCAGGTCGAGGCCGCCCCATTGAGCGGCCCCGAAGCCCATCCCGGCGGCCTGCGCCGCGCCGAGGTCGGCCGGAGCGTCGCCGACGTAGAGGGCGCGGGCCGGCTCGACCCCGAGGCGCGAGGCTCCCAGCAGCACTGGATCGGGGTTCGGCTTGTGAAGCGCGGTGTCCTCGAGGCCCACGAAAGTGGAGAAATACCGCGACAGCCCGAACAGCTCCAGGCCGCGGCGCGCCATGTCCCGGCTCTTCGAAGTGACCACCGCCAGCTCATAGCGGCGCCGCTGCAGCTCCTGGAGCAATGCCTCGACGCCGGCAAACGGCTGAGCCAGCCGATCGTGCTGCGCTCGGTTGAAGCGACGGTAGGTGGCGAGCATCCGATCGGTCTCGGCCTCTTCCGCTCCCAGCCACAATCCTTGGTGGAAGACGTATTCGCGCAGCTGATCGCGCAGCGCCGTCCCCAGGCCCTCGAGCCAATCGCGCTCGAGTCGGCGCGGCCCGCGATGCTCCTGCTCGACGAAGCGAAAGCTGGCCAGGATCAGCGGCGTGGTGTCGATCAGCGTGCCGTCGAGATCGAACAGCACGGCGTCGTAGGGGCGCTTCGATTCCATCGCGGGCCGGACGCCCCTAGGATGACCGATTCTCGTCTTGCTGTCGCGGGTGGACCCAGGTGCCGCCCCGACCGCGAGCTTGACCGGGTCGATCGGCCCAAAGCTATGATGAAAACCGATTGGGGGTGGGGTCGGCGCTGCGACCCACCGCGATCTGACGTCCATGCCGATCACGGCGATTCTCTCGATGAAGGGCGGGACCGGCAAGACCACCACCGCCTGCAACCTGGGGGCCGCGCTCGCCGAGCGCGGCCGCAAGGTGCTGCTGGTCGACCTCGATCCGCAGGGCTCGCTGACCTACATTTTTCGGGATCGGATCGCAGCCGGAAAGACGATGGCCGATCTGCTGCTGCGCGACGCGGAGATGCCGCAGGTGGTTCAGCCGGTCGGCGCCGGCAAGCTGTTCCTGCTCCCGGCCGATATCGACCTTTTGTCGGTCGAGCTCAGGGACCGTTCGCGCCGGTTGGCGACCCGGTTGCGCGATCACCTGCGCGGCGCCCGGCGCCGCTACGACCATATCTTGATCGACGGACCGCCTTCACTGGATGCACTGGCAGTCCAGGCGCTGATCGCCGCCGACCATGTCTTGGTGCCGATCCAGGCCGCGCCGCTGGCCCATCATGCGCTCGAGCTGTTCGCCCGCGAGCTCGAGCTGCTGCGGCGCCAGAAGCTCCACGCCGCCGACATCCTCGGCATCGTCTTCACCCAGTTCAATCCCTATCTGAAGCTCACCGCCGAGGTGGTCGGTCAGGTGCGCTCGGCCTTTCGCGATCTGGTGCTGCGCAGCGTGATTCGCTCCAACGTGCGCCTGGCCGAAGCGCCGCTGGAAGGCAAGACCATTTTCGAATATCGGCCTCAAAGCCTCGGCGCCGACTGCTACCGCCAGCTGCGCAAAGAATTCCAGCGCCGCCTCCCGTAGCAAGGCGGCGGATCTGGCGCCTTGACGCAGATGGCGCCCTATCCGCCGCCTCGATGACGGCGTTGGAGTTGGAAGCTGAAGCCGCGCTCCTTGAGCTCGCGCTCCATGAAGGCCTTGAGCCGGACCAGCAATTTGCGCTCGACCTGGCGCACCCCCTCGCGCGTGATTCCGAACTGCTGCCCGATTTGCTCCAGGGTCATCGGTTCACTGGCGAGCAAGCGGTGCTCGAGAATGGCGCGGTCGCGCGGGTCCAGATCGCCGGCGAACGCTTGGAACTTGCGCTGCATCAGCTCCTGCATCTCGTCTTGAGCCACGCTCTCCTCGACGCTGGCGCCCGCGCTCGGCAGCGCGTCGACGAAGGCCATCCCGCCCGCCTCGGAATCGACCGGCGCGTCGAGCGAGACGTCGCGCTGCCCCAGGCCGGCGGAGACATCTTTGACGTCCTCCTCGGAGACCCCGAAGCGCTCCGCGAGCAGCTTGGGCCCGGCCTCGATCCCCCGCGCCTCCAACAGCCGCTGCTCGCGGCTCAGGTTGTACAGCAGTCGGCGCCGCGCGGCGGTGGTGCCGATGCGCACCAGGCCCCAGTTGTCCATCACGTACTTGAGGATGTAGGCCTTGATCCACCAGTAGGCGTAGGTCGAGAGCCGCAGGCCGCGAAACGGATCGAAGCGCTGGACCGCCTGGAGCAGCCCGAGATTGCCCTCCTGGATCAGATCCAGGATGTTGAGCCGCCAGCGATGGAACATGCGCGCCATCTTCACCACCAGCCGCAGGTTGGCGGTGACCAGGAGGCGCGCCGCCGCCAGGTCGCCGTGGCGCCGGTAGCGGATCGCCAGCTCGCGCTCCTCTTCGGCGCCGAGCTGCGGATACTGCCGGATCTCGGCGATGTAGCGCCGCAGCGGATCGTAGGTTGCGAGCGAGCTGGCCTCGGCCGCAGCGCTTTGGGAGTCGCCGGCGGAGGAGCCCGCTTCGGGCAGCAGGTCGGAATCGATCGCTTCCGCTTCGGGCCCCAGGATCTCCACCGGCAGGGTCTCGGAGCCGGCCGGAGGGTCGCGGCGCTTGCGGCCGCGGCGCTTGCCAGACCCGGTCTCGGAGGGCGAGGCCTTGCCCGCCGCGCCGGACTTGCGCCGCGCCGCGCTCATGTCGGGTCCGGGTCGCGCAGCCCGCGCAGGCAC
Organism: Acidobacteriota bacterium; assembly: GCA_036398155.1. Taxonomy (GTDB): domain Bacteria; phylum Acidobacteriota; class DASWHO01; order DASWHO01; family DASWHO01; genus DASWHO01. Next base: position 8,313 of record DASWHO010000317.1, on the reverse strand, counting down.
TCGACCACGCTCTCGCCCAGCGCCTCGAGGTGATAGCCGCCCTCGAGCAAGACCAGCAGCCGGCCGCCGCAGTGGCGCTCGGCGAGCGCTTTCACGGTCCGCGCCATGCGGCCGTAGGCGGCCGAGCTGACCTCGCACTGCGCCAGCGGGTCGAGCCGATGGGCGTCGAACCCGGCCGAGACCAGGACCCAATCGGGCTGGAACGCCGCGGCGGCCGGCACCAGCTCGGCGCGCAGCGCGCCCTCGAACGCCTCGTCGCCGCTGCCGGGTGCGAGCGGAACATTGAGCGTCGCCCCGCGGCCCGGACCGCGGCCGCGTTCCTCGCGCCGGCCAGTGCCGGGATAAAGCGGAAACTGGTGGACGCTGAAATAGAACACGCTCGGATCATCCTCGAACAGGTGCTGGGTGCCATTGCCGTGGTGGACGTCCCAATCGACGATCAGAATCCGCTCGCGCCGGTGCGCTTTCTGCGCGTAGCGCGCGGCGACCGCGACCGTGTTGAACAGACAGAAGCCCATCGCGCGATCGAGCTCGGCGTGATGACCGGGCGGTCGCACGGCCGCGAACGCGGCAGCCATGGCGCCGCTCTCGATTCGATCGACCGCGGTCTGGGCCGCTTGAACCGCCTGGACCGCGACCCGAAACGAATCGCGCGTGACCACGGTGTCGGGATCGAGCGCCAGACCGCCGGCCGGCGCGCGCTCGCAGGCGCGCCGCACCGATTCGAGGTAGTCGGGATCGTGGACCGCGGCGATCCACTGCTCGCCGTCCCGACGGCTGACGGCGAATGAGTCGAGATTCAACCCGCTCGAGCGGACGTGGCGCATCACGGCCTCGAGGCGCTCGGGGCGCTCGACGTGGCCGGGGCCGGCGCGGTGCTCGAGATAGAGCGGATCGAAATGGAAGCCGAGGCTCATCGCGAACGGTTTCTCATCCACCCAGCATAGCGGCGCAGACCACCGGGTGGCATGGGCGTGCGCAGCAAGCCCATGGACGACCTCCCTTCTTATTCAAAGCTCGTCCATGGGCGGCCTGCGGCCACCCATGCCACCCCATTCGGGACTCTGCGCGCCGACAACAAGGGCGAAGCCCTTGACCGATTAGTGTTCCAGCAATCGCAGGAACGCCCCCTCGTCGAGGATCGGTTTGCCGAGCTTTTCGGCCTTGGCGAGCTTGCCGCCGGCCGCGGCGCCGGCGATCACGTAATCGACCGCCGGGCTCACGCTGCCGACCACTTTTCCGCCCAACGCCTCGACTCGGCGCTTGGCCTCCGGCCGCGAGAGCCGCTCCAAGCTGCCGGTGAACACGAAGGTCTTGCCGGCGAGCTTGCCCTCGCCGCGGCGCCGCTCCGGCGGCGTGAACTTGAGACCGGCGGCGCGCAGCCGCTCGAGCAACGCGCGGTTGGCCGAATGGCTGAAAAAGTCGTGGACCGACTCGGCCAGCGCCGGGCCGACCTCGCTGATCTCCTGGAGCTGCTGCGGCGTGGCATCGGCCAACGCTTCCAGCGAGCCGAAGTGCTCGGCCAGGCTGCGCGCCGTGGTCTCGCCCACATGGCGGATGCCGAGCGCGTAGAGCACTTTGGCCAAATCGCGCTCGCGGCTGCGCTCCAGCCCGGCGATCAGGTTGGCGGCGCTTTTCTCCGCCATCCGTTCGAGGCCCGCGAGCGTCTCGGCGTCGAGCTGGTAGAGATCGGCGAAATCCTTGACCAGCCCGCGGTCGACCAGCTGCTCGATCAGCTTCTCCCCCAGCCCCTCGATGTCCATCCCGACCCGCGAGGCGAAGTGCCTCAGCCCCTCCTTGAGCTGGGCTGGGCAGGCCCGATTGAGACAGCGCCAGGCGACCTCGTCTTGAGGCCGAACCACCGGCTGGCCGCAGGCCGGGCACTGGCTCGGGAAGACGAAGCGGCGCTCCGTGCCGCTGCGCTGCTCTTTGAGCGCTTCGACCACGTACGGTATCACGTCGCCGGCGCGCTCGATCACCACCGTGTCGCCGATGCGGATGTCCTTGCGCTCGAGCTCGTCCTGGTTGTGGAGCGAGGCGCGGCTCACGGTCACCCCGCCGACCTCGACCGGTTCCATCAGCGCCACCGGGGTCAGCGCGCCGGTCCGGCCGACGTTGACTTGGATGTCGCGCACCACCGTGGTCGCGCGCCGCGGCGCGAACTTGTAGGCGATCGCCCAGCGCGGCGCTTTGGCGGTCGCCCCCAGCGCGCGCTGCAGCGCCAGATCGTCGATCTTGAGCACCACGCCGTCGATCTCGTAGGGCAAAAGGTCGCGCTGGTCTTTGAGCTCGGCCCGATAGGCCAGCGCCGCCTCCAAATCAATGCAGCGCCGCGCCAGCGGGTTGGTCTTGAGGCCCCAGGCACCAAACGCCTCCAGCCGCTCCCAGTGGCTGCCGAACGGATCGGGCTCCACCACCCCGGCGCCGTGGCAGAACAGGGTCAGCGGACGGCTCGCGGTGATGCGCGGATCGAGCTGGCGCAGCGCGCCGGCCGCGGCGTTGCGCGGGTTGGCGAACACCGGCAGGCCCTGCTCTTCGCGGGCCGCGTTGAGCCGCTGAAAGTCGGCGCTCGGATAGAGCACCTCGGCGCGCACCTCGAGCAGGCGCGGCCGCTCCGGACCGGCTTCGCGCAGCTTGAGGGTCAGGGCGCGGATGGTTCTGAGATTGGCGCTGACATCCTCGCCGGTTTCGCCGTCGCCGCGAGTCAGACCGCGGACGAAGCGTCCAGCCTCGAAGATCAGCTCGACCGCGAGCCCGTCGAGCTTGGGCTCGGCAACGTAGGCCAGCGGCCCGCTCCGGCCCAGCGCCCGCAGCGCGCGGGCCTCGAACTCGCGCACCTCCGCCTCCTCGATGGCGTTGTCGAGGCTGAGCATCGGCAGGCGGTGCCGCACCGGCGCGAAGCCTTTGGCCGGCTCGCCGCCGACCCGCTGGGTCGGCGAATCGGCGCGCCGCAGCTTGGGGAAGCGCTGTTCCAGCGCCTGGAGCTCGCGCACCAGCCGATCGTAGTCCGCGTCGCTGATCTCGGGCTGATCGAGCACGTGATAGAGATAGTTGTGCCGCTCGATCGCGGTGCTGAGCCGCTCGATCTGCTTCTTTGCGTCGCGTTCGTTCAAGTTCTGCGCGGGTTGGACCGGCTGCCCGCGGCCGCGCCGCATCGCGCCGCAGCGCGCGGGCTACTGCGGGGGCCGGTCCGGGTCCGGCTTGCGCCGGCGCTGAAACTTGGCCAGCGCCCACTGCTTGATCCGGCGCGCCCAATGATAGTCGACCGCCAGCAGCGCCAGACCGGCCAGGATGAACACCCAGCCCTGCAGCACCGGGATGAAACCGCCGATCACCCCGATCCCGAGCAAGGCGAAGCCGCCAACCGTGCGGATGCTCTTTTTGAGCAATCTCATGGCGCCAGACCGTGCAGCGCGGCCCGCGCCTGCATCGATTGCTGGACCCGCAGCGCCAGCTCGATCGAAGCCAGCGCCTCGCGGGCGGTCACCGGCGGCGGCGCGCGGCGGCGCACCGCTTCGACGAACGCCGCCAGCTCGCGTTCGAGCGGCTCGGCCGGCTCGACCGGCAGCGCGGTGGCATCGATCCGCAGCTTGCCGTCCGCCCCCGGCACCACTTGGAGCCGCTTGAGCGCCTGGTTCGCGTAGTCGATCGACAGATAGCCGGCCGGTTGAAAAAAGCGCAGCTTGCGCAGCTTGGTCGACGAGACCCGGCTGGCGGTCAGGTTGGCGACGCAGCCGCCCTCGAATTCGAGCCGGACGTTGGCGATGTCGACGCTCGCGCTCAGGACCGCAACCCCGACCGCGTCGACCCGCACCACCGGCTGCGGCACCAACCAGCGTAGCACGTCCAAGTCGTGGATCATCAGGTCCATGATGACGTCGATATCGAGGGAGCGCTCGCTGAACGGCGCCAAGCGCTGGCTCTCGACGAACAGCGGCCGCTCCACCAGCTTGACCGCGGCCTGGATCGCCGGGTTGAAGCGCTCCGGGTGTCCCGGCATCAAGATACGGCCGTGGCGCTCGGCAAGTTCGATCAAGGCGCGCGCCGCCGCGGCGCTGCCGGCCAGCGGCTTTTCGACCAGCACATCGATGCCGCCGGCGAGCAACTCCTCGGCCACCTCTTGGTGCGCCGAGGTCGGCACCGCAACGCTGGCCGCGTCAATCCGGCCGATCAGATCGGCCGGCCGCTCGGCGACCGCGGCTCCGTGCATCCCCGCCACCGCCTCGGCCCGGGCCCGGTCGCGATCGACCACCGCCACCAGCTCGGCGCCGCGCAGTCCGGCGTAGATCCGCGCGTGGTGGCGGCCGACGTGTCCGACCCCGAACACCGCGACCCGCGCCGCCCGCGCGCCGATCGGCTCGCCGCTGATCGCGCTCATTGTGGTCCTCGCCGCCTGCAAGCGGCTCGGCTCGGCCGCCGGGCGCGCGCCGCGCGCTCGCTCAGCGAACCAGGACCCCGCGCTGCGAGCTGCCGAAGAACTCGACCAGCTCCAGCGCCTCGGGACAGTCCTTGCATGCGCTGCGAACCTGCGCCTGCGCCGCCTCGCGGGGCAGGCCGGAACGAAACAGCAGGCGGTAGGCGCGCTTGAGCCCGGCGATGGTGGCCGGGGTGAAGCCGCGCCGCTTGAGCCCGACCAGATTGAGGCCGTGCGGGCGCGCCCGATTGCCGACCACCAGCACGAACGGGGCCACGTCTTGGTCGATCACCGAATAGCCGCCGATGTAGGCGTGCCGCCCGATGCGGCAGAATTGATGCACCCCGCTGAACGCGCCGACCCCGGCGCAGTCGCCGACCAGGACATGGCCGGCCAGCACCGCGCCGTTGCCGAAGATCGTGCCGCTGCCGACCTGGCAGTCGTGGGCGATATGGGTGCCGGCCATGAAATAGTTGTCGTCGCCGATCCGAGTGACCATGCCGCCGCCGGCGGTGCCGCGGTTCACGGTGCAAAACTCGCGAAACCGGTTGCGCTGCCCGATCTCGAGCCGGCTCGGCTCGCCGCCGAACTTGAGATCCTGCGGGGCCGAGCCGATCGAGCAGTGGGTGAACAGCTCGCTCTCGGCGCCGATCGAGCAGCCGCCCTCGACCACGCAATGCGCTCCGACCTTGACCCCGGCGGCGAGCTGCACGCCGTCGCCGATGATGGCGAACGGTCCGATTTCGACCCGGTCCGCGAGCTCGGCCTTGCGCGAGACGATCGCCGTGGGATGGATTTGCTTCACGGCTCGAGGTCCACCAGGCTCGACAGGATGATCGCCTCGGCGGCCCGCTCGCCGTCGACCGTGGCCGCGCCGCGCATCTTGCAGGCGCGCGGCCGCCGCTGCAGGATCTGGACCTCGAGCTGGAGCTGGTCGCCCGGCACCACCGGCCGGCGGAAGCGCGCTTTGTCGATGCCGGTGAAGTAGAACAGCTGGCCTTGATGCTCGGGCTGGCTGTGCAGCAGCAGAAACGCCCCCAGCTGGGCCAGCGCCTCAACCACCAGCACCGCCGGCATCACCGGTTGAACCGGAAAGTGGCCTTGAAAGAAGGGCTCGTTGATGGTGACGTTCTTGACCGCCCGGCAGCGCTGCCCGGGTTCGATCGAAACGATGCGGTCGAGCAGCAGAAACGGGTAGCGGTGCGGCAGGACCTTGAGGATCTCCCGGATCCCGATCGTTTCGCTGCCCACGCTTGGGTCCCGCCGTCGCTCGCCGCGCCGTTTCCTTACGGGTTGGCGGGCGGCGGCTGCTCGGCGGCGGCGCCGCCCTGGGAGGCCGAATCGAAGCGCTGAATCAGCTCCTCGGTGATGTCGATCGAATCGTCGAAGTAGAGCAGCCCGCGGCCGTAAAGGGTGCGCGACAGAATCAGCTTGATGTCCTTTTCGCGCGCCAGCTGCTGCAACACCGGATCGATCTCCTCATTGAGCTTGGTGAGCTGCTGCTCGAGAATCGTGTTGAGCTCGCGGTTCTTGTCTTCGCGGGTGCGCTTGAGCTCGATCTCGCCCTGCTCGATCTCGATGGTGAGTTTCTGCTTGGCGGCGTCGTTGAGGGTCAGCGCCTGCGAGATCAGCTTCTCGCGTTTCGATTCCAGCTCGGCTTGTCGCGCGCTGACCTCCTGGAGTTTCTCCTGCTGAATCTTGGCCATGAACTCCTTGACCTCGCGACCGCGGCGCGAGCGCGCCAACACCGCTTCGTCGTCGATCACCGCCAGCTCCTGCGCGCCGGCCAGCAGCGGCAGCGTCCAAACCAACAGCGTGAGCCCTATCGTCTTTCCAGGTTGCATGCCGTTTCTCTTCCTCCAACGCTCTCAGCTTAATGCGGGTCGCGGGCGACCCGCAAGCACGTTAGAAATTAGTCCCCAGCGTGAACAGGAAATCGGTCTTGTCCTCGTCGACGATCGGATCGATGTTGACGCCGTAGATGATCCGGAACGGGACGTTGAACACCGGCAGCGTGAAGCGCAGCTCGAGGCCGTAGGCGCCGCGCACCGCCGGCGTCTCGAACCGATTGGGGTCGTCGAAGTCGGTCGCGTACACGCCGCCGAAGTCGAAGTACGGCACCAGGCGCACGTACTTGGCGACCTGGAACATGTACTCGAGGTTGGCGTACCACATCGAGTTCCCGCCGACCCGGAACCGCGATCCGGTCTCGGGATCGACCCAGATCGGGGAGATGCTCGAGATCCGAAAGCCGCGGATGTTGGTCTCGCCGCCGAGGAAGAAGCGCTCGAACCACGGCAGGCCCGCCCCGCCCTCTTCGGCGATCGCGCCCAGAGCCTTGGCGTAGGCCGCCTCGGTGTGGAGGCCGAAGATCATGCTGCGGCTGCTGCCGATCGGCACAAACCAGCTGAGCTCGCCGCGCGGCTTGAAGAACTGGACCTCGCCGCCGGGCCCGGCGTACTCGCCGCCGATCACCCAACGCATGCCGCTGGTCGGGAAGATCGGGTTGTCGACGCTGTTGCGCACCAGCGAAATGTCCCACGCGCTGGTCGAAAAGCGCCCGTTTTCGTAGTCGGTGATGAACGGAATGTCGGCCGCGGTTTGAAACAGCTGGGTCGACGAAGTCGATTGGTAGCTGTAGCCGAACGCCACCAGGCTGAATTCGGTCAGCGGTTTGCTGAAGCGCACGCTGGCTCCGCGGCTCTCCTGCTCGAAATCCAGGAACGTGAAACGCAACGAGCGATCGAACACGCTGAACCCGAAGCCGACCTGGCGGTCGAGGAAAAACGGGTTGAAGTAGTTGATCGACAGATTGCGGGTGCGGCCGCCGACCTGGGCCGAGAAGCCGAAGGTCGAGCCGCCGCCGAGGAAGTTCTGGGTCTGGTAGAGGAAGTTGAAGAAGCCGCCCTCGATGCCGCTGACGCCGGCGCCGAACTGAATCTGGTTGCGCCCGATCTCGGTGACCTTGATGGTCACGTCCACATACTTGAAAACCTTCTTCTTTTCCTGGTCGGCCCCGGTCTCGCCGGCGCCGTCGGAGCCATCCTGCGCGACGCCGAGCGGATTCTCTGCTTGGGGATCGTCGAGCAACGGCGGCAGGACCTCGCTGGCATCGACCTTCTTGAAATCCGGCTCGATCCCCTCGAAGTAGCCGAGCTGGTTGAGCCGCAAGACGCTCAGCTCCAGAGCGCCTTGACTGAACAGGTGACCCTCGAAGACCCGCAGCTGGCGGCGCAGGACTTTGTCCTTGGTCTTGTTGTTGCCTTTGAACTCGATGAAGCGCACCAGGTACTGGTCGCCCTCGATGACGCGGTACTCCAGATCGAGCGTTTGGCCCTCGACCTGCGGCTTCGGGATCGGGTTGATCTCGCGGTCGATGTAACCGAAGTTGGCGTAGGCCTTGTACAGGGTTTCGAGCGACTTGATCACCTTCTTGCGACTGAACCACTCCCCCGGTTTGAGATCGAGCGCGGCCAGAAAGGCCTGGTCGGGGAACTGCTCGTTGCCGCTCACGGTGACCTTGCCGAGCTTGTAGCGCACGCCCTCGCTGATCGGAAAGGTGATATGGAGCTTGCGCTTGGCTTCTTCCCCGGCCTCGGCCACCACCTCGATATTGGGGCTGCCGATCTCGACATCGTAATAGCCGCGATCCTGGTAGTACTCGCGCACCCGTTCGCGGTCGGTCTGGAATTTCTCTTCGCTGAAGCGGTCGTTGTGCGACAACCACGACCACATCCCGCTCTGGCGGGTGTCCTTCATCACCTTGCGCAGCCGTCCGTTGGAATAGGCCTGGTTGCCGACGAAGCTGACCTTGGCGATCCGCACCTTGGTGCCTTCGTCGACCCGAAACAGCACGTCGATCTTGCCGTCCGCACGCGGCTGCTCGACCGGAACCACCT
>DASWHO010000316.1:0-2568 GCA_036398155.1 Acidobacteriota bacterium | reverse complement strand
AATGAGGTCGAGGTCGTTCGTGGTCCAGGGCCGCCTTCAGCGCAGCAGGATCTCCTCGAAAAAGGCGACCGCGCGCGCGTCCTCCGACTGGCCGAGCCAGAACAGCGCCTGCTTGCGCACCACCGGACTTTTGTTTCCGCGTGCCAACCGGATCAGGATCGGCACACCGCGCTCGGCCGGAAGCTGGCTGAGCCCAAACACCGCCTGCCGCTTGACCTGGGTGTCGGGATCGCGTTCGACCGCTTCGCTGATCGCGCCGACCGCCTTCGCGCTGGCCTCCTGGGCGAGCCAGAACAGCGCCTCCGAGCGCACCGCGCTGCTGCGATCGCCGCGCGCCAGCGCGATCAGCTCTGCGAGCGCTTCCGGCTCGCGGCTGAGCGAGAGCGCGAACCCGACCTGCCTGCGCAGCTCGGCGCGCCCTTCGCTGCGGGCGACGCGGCGCAGCGCCATCAAGCCGCGCCGGCCGCGCGCCGAGCCGAGCCAGAACAGCACTTCCTTGTGCAGCGCGGCGCTGCGGTCGGAATCGAGGAACCGATCCAAGGCCGCATCGGCCGCCGGATCGTCGTGCAGCGCCAGCGCCGCGACCGCATCCCGCGCGATCCGCTCGCTCGCGGCCGGCGGCGTCGGAGGCTCCACCCACGCAGCGAGCGCGGCGACGCTCTCGGCGCCGCCGGCGCTGCCGAGCCAGATCACCGGCAAGCCACCGGCGTCGAGCTCGCAGTCGAGCGAGAAGAAACGGATCTTCGACAGCCGCCGTGCGCCGGCCCGCAGCAGCACCACGAAGCGGGTCGGACCCTCGAGCTCGACCCAGGGCGGCTTGCGGCGCTCGCCGCCGTCCGATTCGGTCGCCCAGCTCTCCGCTCCGCCTTCGAGTCGGCAGCGACCGCAGCGGGCGTCGTAGCGTTCGGCGCCGTGCCAGCAGCACATCGTCCCCTGCCCTGCCACCAGCGGCGCGGTGTATCCGATCCAGGCCGGCTCAACCTGCTGCTCGATCAGCGCGCGCAGCGCCGCGGCCAGGCCGCCGGGCGGCACCGAGCGGGTCTCGATCCGCGCGCCGCGCCAGGACGGCTGCGGACCGAGATCGGCCGCGGCCGGCGCCGCCAGTCCCAGCAGCGCGATCATCCACGCCAACCCGATCTGCGCCGCTCGCATACCCCAGCTCCTCGCTCCCACCAGGTCCGGAGCTACTGCTCGAGCAGCTCGAGCAGGAAATCGCTCGCTTCCGGATCGTCCATCAACGAGAGCTTGTGAATCGCCTCGCGCTTGAGCTCCGGATCGCGCTCCTTGCGCGCGATCTCGACCAGCGCCTTGGCGTTGTCCTGCAGGAACATGGCGTGCAGGATCTGGCGCCGGATCTCGAGCTCCGACTCGCTGCCGTACAGCGCGACCAGCGCCGCGGCGGCCGGCTTCGAGCCCTGCAGGCCGAGGCTATGGATCGCGGCCTTGCGCAGCCGCGCCAGCTTGTCCTTCTGCGCCACCTCGACAAGCTTGTCGACGTTGTCGGCCAGAAACAGCGCGTGCAGGATGGCCTCCTTCACCTCAAGCTCCGACTCGCGCTGATAGAGCTGCCAGAGCTGGTCCTGTCCGTCGGTCAGACCGAGCTGATGGATCGCCTCCTTGCGCAGCTTGGGATCTTTCTCTTGCTGGGCCATCGCCAGCAGCCGGTCGGTCGCGTCGGACAGCATGAAGCTGTGCAGCACCGCGCGCTTGATCGCCGGATCGGTTGTGCCGGCGTAGATCTCGCCCAGCAGATCCAGGCTGCGGGCGCTGCCGAACAGCCCGAGGTACTCGACCGCCTTGCGCTGCAGATCGGGGTTGGCCTGGCCGCGCGCGGTCTGAGCCAGAATCTCCAGCGCGCGCGGCGCATCGCTTTGAGCCAGGACGAACAGCGCCCGCTCCTTGAGCTTGGGCGACTGATTGCCGGAGAGGAACTTCTCCAGCAGCGGCACGGCGCGGGCCGGCTCGACATTCATCAGGCTGTTCAAGGCGATCAGCTTGAGCTCTTCGTTCGATTCGGCCTCGGGCGCGACCGGCCGGCCGGCTGCCTGGCGGGTCTCGACCTCGAGCGCCTTGGCGTCGCCGATCCAGCGGCTCTCCGGGTACTTCTTGAACAGCTCGGAAAGGCCGGCAAGCGCCTCCGCGCGCCGCCCCAGCTTGCTGAGCGAATAGGCCTTCCAGTACAGCGCGCCGTCGGCGCGGCGGCCGGACTGCGCGGCGACCTGGTCGAACGCCTCCAGGGCGCGCTCCCAGCGTTTCTCGTCGAGCGCCTGGGTGCCGCGCTGATAGGCCTCCTCCTCGCGCGCCACCTTCTGGGCCTCCCTGTCCGCCTCGCGCTGCCGCCCTTCCTCGGTCTGGAGCCGCGCGACCCACAAGCTCGAGGCTTGCACGTCTGCGACGTCGAGCCAAGCCATCGGCCGGCCGGGCGTCTTTTGGGTGAGCAGCAGCAAGGTGGCAATCCACCACGGATGTCTCATCGGATGCTTCATCGTTCGAGTCCTTTCCTCGGGTTCATAGATCGCGAGATTCGGATGCCGGCGCGGGCGCGCCAGCCGGGCGTCGATGGCGCTG
>DASWHO010000315.1:0-2075 GCA_036398155.1 Acidobacteriota bacterium | reverse complement strand
GGTTCAGGCGCTTCGGCGGCGCGACGACGCGGAGATCCTGGGCCGCTTCGGCGATCCGTTTCGCTGCGTGCTGGACGCGGTCGCCTACGAAGGTGACGAGCGGCGCTGGGTCGAAGCGCTGGGGCTCGAGCGGCTGTTCGGTGCCAGCTGGGAGCAGCGCAACGCCAAGCGCTGGCGCGGCGGCGCCTGGTTCTACCGCCGCGACCTGCGCGAGCACATCCACCGGCTCGAAACCTACCTCGGCGAGCTGGAGGCGACCGCGCGGCGGCTCAACCGCTACATCGAGCAGCGCATCGAGCGCGAGCTGGGCGCGCAGAAACAGCTCGGCGAGCTGCCCAACTTCCATCGGCCCAAGGGGATTCGCTACTACCTGGCGCGCTTCGGCTTTTATCTGCTGCGCGGCGAATACAAGCAGGCGGTGCGCAAGGCCTGGGATCTGCTCAGCGGCAAACCCAAGCGCGCATGAAGATTCGCGGCGTTTCTCCGCCCCACCATCGACTGGAAGGAGTGCGGCCCTGGCTTCGATGGGCCGCGGTTTTCGCGGCCACGCTCGCGGCCGGGTGCGGCGGCGCCAAGGGGCCGAGCAATCTGCTGCTGGTCACGCTCGATACCGTGCGGGCCGATCGCATCGGCGCCTACGGCTACGCGGGGGCTCGCACGCCGGTGCTGGACCGGTTGGCCGAGCGCGGCGTGCTGTTCGAGGCCGCCTTCTGCCAGGCGCCGCTGACCTTGCCCTCGCACGTCAGCCTGCTGACCGGAACCTACCCGTTCTTCCACGGCGTGCGCGACAACGGCTATTTCACTCTGACCGAGCGGGCCACCACGTTGGCCGAGGTGCTGGGCCGCGCCGGCTGCGACAGCGCGGCCTTCATCGGCGGCTATCCGCTCGATTCGCGATTCGGCCTCGATCAGGGCTTCGAACTCTACGATGACGAATTGACCGCCGGCGTGGAGCGCCATTTCGGCCGACTCATGAACGTCGAGCGGCCGGCCGGGCTGAGCACGGATCGAGCGATCGAATGGCTGAAGCGGGCTCGTGATCGACCGTTCTTCCTTTGGATCCATTACTACGATCCGCATGCCGAGTACCTGCCGCCGCCGCCGTTCGACCGCGCGTTCGCCGAGCGGCCTTACGACGGCGAGATCGCCTACGTCGATCGGCAGCTCGGCCGCTTGATCGAAGCGCTGGGCGAGCTGGACCTGGAGCGCTCGACCGTGATCGCGGCGATCTCCGACCACGGCGAGAGCCTGGGCGAGCACGGCGAGTACGAGCACGGCCTGCAGCTCTACGACAACACCGCCCGGGTGCCGTGGATCCTGGCGCTGCCCGACGAGCGCTTCGCCGGCCGGCGCGTCGGCGCGCTGGTCGAAACGGTCGACCTGATGCCGACCGTGCTCGAGCTGCTGCAAGTGAGCGCGCCGCGCTCGGTGCAAGGAAAGAGCGTGGTGCCGCTGCTTGAAGGCCGCCGCGACCGGCTGCGCGAGGCCGTGTATCTGGAAACCTATTCTCCGCGGCTCTACTTCGAGCGCTGTGAGCTGCTCGGCTGGCGCGACCTGCGCTTCAAATATGTGCGCGCACCGCGACCTGAGCTCTACGACTTGCAGCGCGATCCGGCCGAGCTCGACAACATCGTGGCGCGGGCGCCGGAGCGCGCGCGGCGGATGGACGAGGCCCTGAAGCGCTTCGTCGCCTTGGCAGAGCAGAGCCCCGCTCCCAGCGCGGCCCAGGATCTCGATCCGGAAGCACAGGCCAAGCTGGAGAGCCTGGGTTACCTGGCCGGCTCGAGCGGCTGGAAGGATGTCGATCTGAGCCAGCCCTGCCAAGGGGATCCGAAGGAGCTGGTGCCGCTAGTCAGCGAGTTTCAGTACGCCGAGCGCCTAGCGCGGCTCGGTCGCTGGGAGGAAGCGAAGGCGCACGTGAGCGCCGTGCAATCGCTCGACCCGGAAAACCGCTTCCACGGCGAGAAACTGACTCAACTCCTGGTTTTCCTGAACCAGCAGATCGGCAGCTAGAGGGCAGCTGCTGTTCTCGTTTCTGGCCGGAGGCTAGCGGTGTCAGTCGGCTGCAGAGGCGC
>DASWHO010000314.1:0-1702 GCA_036398155.1 Acidobacteriota bacterium | reverse complement strand
CCAGGCTCGGTGAGGGCACCGTGTCCCCCGTTGAAGCTGGGGCAGGTTTGCGACAAACTGGAAACGGCGGGAGGTGCGGCGATGATTCCAGGCGTGATCCGAGCGGTGGCGACGGCGAGCATCCTGCTGCTTCTGGCGCTGGGGGCGGCGCAGAGCGAAGTGCCCAGCGATCCTTCGCAGGTCGAAGCCGTGATCCAGACCAACCACGGGGACATCGTGCTGGTGTTCTTCCCCGGCGAAGCGCCCAAGCACGTCGAGCTGTTCCTGAAAACCGCGGCCAGCGGCGGCTACGACGGCAGCTTGATTCATCGCATCATTCGCAACGGCATCATCCAGGGCGGCGATCCGATCTCTAAGAAGGGCTCGGAGGCGGCCAAGGATCCCAAGGCCAAGATCGGCACCGGCGGGCTCAATCTGCTGCCCGACGAGTTCAACCGCCACAAGAACCTGGCCGGCGCGCTCGGAGCGCCCAGCATTCCCGACCAGCCCAACAGCAGCGGGGTGCAGTTCTACATCTGCATCACCGACCAGCCGCAGCTCGATGGCAAGTTCACCATCTTCGGCCGGGTTGCTCAGGGGATGGATGTCGCAGCCAAGATCTCGCAGCTTTCGGCCGATGCGGAAGGCATGCCGAGCTCGCCGGTGAAGATCGAAAAGGTCGCCTTGCGCGGCCGCAGCCCGAGCGCCGAGCAGATCGCCGGCCTGCGCGGCTTGATGGAGACCAACAGCGGCAAGATCGTGCTCGAGTTCCTGCCCGACGCGGCGCCCAACTCGGTGCGGCAGTTCATCCACTTGGCCGAGCTGGGGCTTTATGACGGCAGCACCTTCGGCTACGTCGCGCCCGGCTATCTGGTGCGCGGCGGCAATCCGGCCGGTTGGCCGGAGGGCAGCCCCAACCGCTCCAAGGTGTTTCCGATCTGGCCGCTCGACCGCGAGGTCTCGGAGCTGCCGTTCGACGCCGGCACCGTGGCGCTCTACCCCAGCGGCGCGGATCCCAACAGCAACTTGTTCTACTTTCTCATGGTGCTCAAGGATTCGCCGCATCTGCAGGGCCAGTACACCGTGATCGCTCGAATCGTCCAGGGGCTGGAAGTGGCCAAGGAGATCTCGTTCGTCGATGCCAGCGAGGCCGGGGTCCCCAGCGGCAGGCACGAGATCACGCAGCTCAAGATCGTGCCGGCCGATCAGATCCCGGTCCTGGCGCCGCCGCCCGAACCAGTGGCGGCGCCCGAGCCGGAGCCCGAGCCGGAACCGGCGCAGCCGCTCCTTTCGGACGCGGCGCGGCAGGCGGCCGAGGCCCAGCTGGCCAAGGTCACCGAGCGGCCGCTCGGCGTGCCGATCTATCCGGCGGCCAAGGTCGACAAGCAGACCGCCGACCAGCTGATCAAGTACGGCGGCGAAGGGACCGAGGCCTACGTCCACACGACCTTGGATTCGCTCGACCAGCTGCGCGCGTTCTATACCGTGGCCGGTTTCGAAGAATCGCGCGGCACGGTCGGCGATCCCGGCGCCGCCACCTTCGCGGGTCCGGAGGGAGTCGAGATCAGTCTGGCGAGCCCGTGGTACGATCTCGAAACCGGGGCCGAGCAGCCCGGCACCCAGATTACCATCATCAAGCGGCCGCAATGAGCTCCCCTCTCCCGCCGGGAGAGCGCTTCATCCGTGCCATGCCCAAGGTGGAGCTGCACGTCCACCTCGAAGG
>DASWHO010000313.1:0-2345 GCA_036398155.1 Acidobacteriota bacterium | reverse complement strand
CCGGGATTTTTCCTGGGCCAGCTCGGCGCGCAGCTACCTGTACCTCTACCACCGCGCCTTGATGCAAGCCCGCGGCTGATCAACTCTCCCGCGCGAAAGCGACCCACCCTACCAAGCCGGAATCGGCTTGAGCCCGCTGCTGACGATCGCCAGCTTCCAGTCCTCGGCCGGGCTCTTGGAAAGATCGAGGTGCCCGGCCAGATAAAAGAGGCGCTCGGTATCGGCGCTCTTGGAGGTGCAGAAGCGATCCTGCAGGTAGAACGGCGGGATCGCCTGGTAGTAGAGCGTCGCGCGTACGAACACCGGGTTGCCGTCGATCGCGGAGAGATCGACTTCGTAGCCCAGCGAATCGCGGCCGCCGTGCGTATAGTCCGGATCCCCTTTCACCGCGTAGGGGCCGCTGTCGACCGCCAGGTCCTTGCCGGCGCCCAGCGCCGCGGCGATCTCGATCCGGTCGGGCTCGTCCAGGTATCCGCTGGGCAAGATCCGATTGTCCTTTACGTGCCCGCAAATCGACAGGAAGCTGGTGGTGAGCTGGCCGCCGGGGGTCGGGCGGCGCCCGCACACCGGGCCGGCCACGGCGGCCGGAGCGGTGACCAGCTCCTGGTAAATCTGGACTTGGTTCTGCTGGTTGATGGTCTGGTAGTGCGGCTGGTGCGGGGTGCCCGGCAGGCGCGCCGAGCAGTCTTCGGTCCACCACAGCTCGCCGGCGACCGGCGCGCCGGTTTGATCCACGATCGTGCCGGCGCCGTCAGTGCGCCCGGAGGCCCACAGCGTCGCGCCGGCGGCGTTGAGCAGCTCGAACTCCACAAAGGCGCGCCGGAAACCGACCCCGGACGGAAACTTGTGCCCCACCTGGCTAGTGACGGTCACCGTGGCGCTAAGCGTCTTGCCGTCGCTCGCCAAGTCGGTGATCGCGATCTGCGCGGTCTCCGACGCGGCCTGCTCGAGCATCGCCCGCTCGGTGAACAGCACCGGATCGAGGCCCAGGTCGACCATCATCGGATCCTGGGTCCGCAGACCCAGCAGGTCCGGGAATTGCTGCGCCATCTCGACGAAGAACACATTGAGGCCCACCAGCGTGTGGCGCGCGAACCCTTCGCGCACCTTGAGATCGATCTCTGACGGCGGCAAGGTGTTTTCGGTGGCTGGGAAGTTGCTGTACTCCTGAATGCTCGCGATCTTGCTTTGATACAGACCGGCCGCGGGATCGGACGACTTCATGTGGCAGCCTTGGCACGACTGCGCCAGCGAGCCGGCTCCCAGCGGCAGCGCCGTCCCGTCGGCGGTGGTGCCGGTGCGATAGGCGCTGAAGGCCCACTCGGGATAGGTGGTCTGCTCGTAGGTGGTGCCGAGCGTCTTGCCCCCCGCGCCGAAGATCGGCAGGTGCACGGTATGGCAGGTGCCGCATAGCTCCGAGCTCTGGATCGCCTGGCTGTGGACCGGCTGCACGCCGAGCGCGTGCTCCATCGGCTTGGTCTTGGGCTCGGTGAACGGGCCGTAGAACTGATCGGGCGGACCGACGAAGAAGCTGCCGGTGAAGGTGCGCGCGAAGCCCTTGTTGTCCGGATTGAGCAGCGCCTGGCGCTGCTCGGCGCAGCGATTCTGCGGCTGATCCTTGCCGGCCTTTATCTGCTCCGAGGTCAGCGCCATGCGATGGCAGGAAGCGCAAGCGATGCCATCGCGCGCCAGCGCTCCATAGCCGGCGAATTGGAGCTGCGGGTTTTGGGCCGGATCCGACGGATACGGGATCGCGTCGAGCTGGGTGCGTAGGAACTGGCCGCACTCGCCCTTGGCTACGAACTGGTCGATCGTGAACTGGCGCTGGCCTTGCACCCCGTGGCAGCCCAGACAGACATCTTGGATCAAGCCCGACTGCTGCGGATGGAAGGTCTCGGTCTCGCTGGCGAGCTGAGCGAAGAAAATCGGATCGCGCCCGCCGAGCCCCATCGGGGAGCTGCGCCAGCTGCCGTAGGGCGAGAGATTGAGCAAGGTCCCGATCGCGGGGTCGGGCGCGGTCATGTCGTACTGCAGGCCGGTGCTGCCGGCGTCGTGGCAGCCCAGGCACTGGTCGGAGGTCACGAACTCGCTGGCCGCGCCCACCGCGCCGCCCGGCACCCACACGTGATCGTAGGTCTGGGACGGCAGCGGCTGGACGTTTTGCGCCGTCGGCGGATTGGGATGCGAAAAGCGGCCCAGAAAGGCCGGGTTGTATTGGGCCAGCGGCTCCTGCTGGCGCGGCGGATCGTCGGAGGTGTCGATCGCTGAGCGGTGGCGCCCGGGCTTGGTTTTGAGCTCCAGGTTGGTTTCGAACAGGAAATTCTGCGACAAATAGACATGGGGCT
>DASWHO010000312.1:0-3035 GCA_036398155.1 Acidobacteriota bacterium | reverse complement strand
GCGGCATAGGCGGCGCGGGTCAGAAAGCGCGGGCCGAGGCCCAAGCTCACCAGCGCCATCGCGCTGTTTTTGAGAAAGATGCGCCGGTTGCAGGTACAGGGCATGCGGTTCTCCGCGCGCATTACTGCGCCTGAAATTCCGGCGAGCTGAGCACCAGCCCGGCGATGGTCTCGCGCGAGGCGCCCGCCGAGTGCGCCGCCTGCCGCAGCGCCTGGCGGGTGTCGTCGCTCACCGGCGCGAGCACGATCGCGTCGATCAGCTGATCCGCCAGCGCGTTGCCGCTCGAAGACGGCGCGGCCAAGCGGTCGAGGTCGACGCGAATGCCGTCGAAGCGGCCGCGCACCAGGACGTCGGCCAGCGCGAACCGGTTCAACATCCCGCCGGCGCTGACCACCTCCGAGGCGACGTCGGGCCAGCCGGTCGGCGGATGCGCTCCGAGCAGCGGCTGGCCCAAGTAAGCCACCGCGCGCGCCAGCGCGGTGCCGTCGTTGACGTCGGCCTGCAGCCCGCGCGCCGCGCCGGCGACCAGCTCGAGGGGAGCTTTGCTCTTGGCGCCGACATGCTCCGCCTTGTAGAAGTCCTGGTGCTTGAGCAGCACGCGCAAGGTCGCCGCGATGTCGCCGCCGCTGTTTTTGAATGCGCTGGCGACGCGCTTGACCAGCTTCGAGGGCGGCGCATCGCGCACGAAACGGGAGACCAGCTTGGGCGCGATCAGGTTGTCGGCAGTGGAAGGATGGTGGGCCAGAAAGGAGAGCAAATCGAGGCCTTCCTGCTGGCCGCCGGCGTCGAAGCGGCGGCCCAGCACCGTCTTGCCGCCGCCTTCATGCCACTCGGGGATGAATTGGAACGCGAACGGATTGCCGTCGCGCGGGCTGCGGAAGGTCCAGCCGGTCAGCAGCTTGGCGACTTCGATCACGTCCTGCTGCGTATAGCCGGCCGCGACGCTCACGGTGTGCAGCTCCATCAGCTCGCGCGCGTAATTCTCGTTGATCCCGCCGCGGATGTCGCTGCCCACCGGCGCGCCCTCGCGGGTCGAAAGGTAGTTGTCGAGGTAGTAGAGCATCGCCGCGCTCTGGGCCACCGCAACCAGCAGATCTTCGAAACGGCCCAGGGCGTGGGGCCGGATCGCGTCTTGCAGGTAGGCCTGAATCGTGTAGGGAGTCGGCCCCTCGAAGGCGAACACGTTGAAGTGGTTGGTCCAGAAGTCGACCATCACCTCGCGCAGCTGGTAGCGGCTGTGGACCGCGCGGATCACCGTCGCCGCCATCTGCTGTTCGGGGATGTTGAAGCGGCTGCACTCGCGCGACGGGCAGTCCGGCGGATAGGCGCTGAAGAGCTGTGCCGGGCTCAGGCCCAAGGTCGGGTAGCGCGACAGCTTGGCGGCGACCTCGGGCTCGTCGCCGGGCGGTGCAGCGAGCTGTTCTTCGATCCAGGCTTCCCGCCCCATCGCTTCGACCCGCGTGAGCTCCGCCGGGGTGGGCCCGAAAGCGGCGCGGCTCAGCAGGTGCACGATCTGGTCGCGCTCGGTCAGGCCTTCGGAGCCGGCCGGCGCGGCCGCGATGCTCAGCGCCGCGAGCGCGGTGGCGGCGCCGCGAAGCCGCCGGCCGGCGTGCAGCGGTCGAGTTTTCCGAGCCATGATCCTTGCTTTGAGGTCTTTCGTCCCCTTGTCGAGGTTGGACGGATGCGCAGCCGAAAAAGTTAAGCGCAGGATGATGCGGGGGCGGGTCAACGGTCGACGGCGGCCGGCGGCTCGACGTGGACCGCCACCACGCCGACGTTGGGCAAGGTCTCTTTGAGCTTGAGCTCGAGCTCGGTGGAGAGCTCATGGGCGGTCTTGAGCGGCAGGTCCGGCATCGCCATGCAATCGAGCACGATATGCAGCTGGCCGCCAGCGCGGCGCACCCGCAGGTTGTGCGCCTGACTCAACCCCGGGGTCTCGCGCACCGCTCGCTCCACGGTGGCGCGCACCGCCGCTTCGACCTCGGGCTCGACCGGCTTGGAGCGCAGCAGCTCGCGCGGGATCGGCTCGATATGGGTGCGCAGGCTGGTCCCCGGCGGGAGGCGGGCCAGACTCTCGCGTTCCAGATCGTCGACCAGGTCGTGCGCCTGTCCCAGCGAGAGCTGCTCGTCGACCCCGACGTGGGCGATCAGATGAAGCCGCCCTTCGGCTTCGTGGGCCCAGGATTCGTGGAGCTCCAGGCCCAGGCCGTGCGCGACCTGGCGCACCAAGGCGAACGGGCCGGCGGCGGCCTTGGGATCGCGCTCGGCTTCGAGGTGGACCGTGACATCGTTCACCCCGGGCAGCTCCAGCAGTCGGCGCCGCACCTCGGCGGCGATCGCATGGGCCTGCTCGATCGAATGGTGCGGAGCGACCCGGATCCGCAGATCGACCGCGGCGTCGCTGGTGCTGCCGCGGCTGCGAATCCGGTCGAACGACTCGACGCCTTTGACTTGCGCGACGACGCCGGCCAGGCGTTCGGCTTCGATCGGCGCTCGGTCGACCAGGATCGGGGTGAACTCGCGCAAGATCGCGAGCGCGAAATAGGCGATGAACAGCGCGACCCCGATGGCGATCAGGGGATCGGCGGCCGGTACTCCGAGCCGCACCGCGATCAGTCCTGCCAGGACCGCGAGCGAAACCGTGGCGCCGGCCTGGCTGCCGCGGGCGTCGGCGATCAGCACGCTGGAGTGGAGGCGCCGGCCCAGCGCCAGCTCGTAGCGCGCGGTGAGCGCTTGAATCAGGAGGGCGGCGAACAGCAAACCGAACATCCAGGTCGAGATGTCGGGTGGGCTGGGCGCGCGGAACTTTTCGAGCGCCCGCTCGATCAGGTTCCACGAGGTCAGCAGCAACAGCAGCGCGATCACCAGTGCCGCCAGGGTTTCGAACTTGCGGTGACCGTAGGGGTGGTGGCGGTCCGGGGGCCGGCTGGCGATCGCGATGCCGACCAAGCCGATCACGTTGGAGAGGCCGTCGAGCAGCGCTTCCAGGCCATCGGCCAGCGCTCCCAACGAGCCGGCCGCCACGCCCACCGCCA
>DASWHO010000311.1:0-11293 GCA_036398155.1 Acidobacteriota bacterium | reverse complement strand
CTTGAGGGCGTCGAAATCGAGCTGGCTTAGAAAGTACTGGTACTCGGAGTAGTGCGCCGCCACGTTGCCGGCCAGCACCGAGTAGATCGAGCTGGGATCATTGGGATCGGTCGGCATCGGAAAGGCGCCGCCGTTGGTCTGCAAATAGAACATCGAGTCGACGATGCCCTTCTGCAGTTGCAGCCCGTCGAAGAAAGCCGCCTGGGTGCCGTGGATGCTGTCGGCGGCAACCCGGATTTCGCCGCTGAAATTGAGCCGGTCGAGCGCGGCCTTGCGCTCCACCGCGTCGAGCCGCTTGGCCTGCTCGGCGCGTTCATCTTCTGCGGGCGCGGCGCTCTCGCGCTGCGCCGCCGCCGCGGCCAATGCGGCCTTGAGCTGCTCGAGCTCCTGTTCCATCTTGGCGATGCGCTGCTGCAGATCGTCTTGAGCGGCGGACTGGGCGGCGACCGGCGCCGCCGCGCAGGCCAGCAGCAGACCGGCGGCGAGCAGGTGGCTCCAGGTTCGGGATCGCATGAGGAATCTCCTTTCGCTGCAGGCGGTCACTCGCCGCAGGTCTCGGGTTGGTCGGAGTCGGCGGCATGGGCGACCAGGAACGCTTGGATGTCGGCCAAGTCGGCTTCGGTGAGCGCCTTGCCGGTCTTGGCCTGGACCCGCTTCAGGCACTCGCCCAGCCCCTGGTCGAAGACCCGCAGCCACTGCGCTTGAGTCTTGGAAAGCGGAGTGAGCTCGGCCGCCTCGGAGCCGCGTCCGTGGCAGAGCTTGCAGGTCGACTTGTACAGGCTCTTGCCGTGGTTCGGGTTGGCCCGCTTGCCGGCCAGGGCCGTGCCTCCGAACAGGAAGACCGCCAACCCAGTCGCGGTCAAAATCGTTCGCATGAGCGCTCTCATGTTCGCCTCCTTGCTGGACCAGCCGAGCAGTGGCTGGCCACCGTATCCGCTCTTGCCTAGGGCAAGCGGCATACCAGGGCGCGATAACGAGCTGCAGCGTCAGGGAAGCGCCTAGAGTGGCTTTTGGCGATGAGCTTTGAGTCTAGGGCTCAGAGGTGAAACACTTCGTACAGAATCAGTGAAACAGAATGTTCCAGTGAAACAATGTGTTAAGCGTGGCGGGTCAGAAGATCGTGCTTCTTCATTCTCCGCCATAGTGTGGTGCGGCTGATGTGGAGATCGCGGGCCGTGGCGGTCGCGTTCCAGCGATTGCGCTCCAGCGCGCGGCGCAGCGATTCGGCCTCATCCGGTGGCGCGGCGGAATCCGGCCTTGCTTCTGCGGCCTCCGGCGGGAGGCGCCAAAGTCGGGCTGCGCAGCGCCGCCGGCAGGAAGGCGCGCTCGATCCGATTCGTGGTGGTGGAGATCATGGCGTACTCGATGGCGTGCTCGAGCTCGCGCACGTTGCCGGGCCAATCGTGCTCCATCAATCGCGCCAGGGCCCGATTCGAGATGCCTTCGAACTGATCCTCGCGGCCGGCGAAGTACCGGGGCCGATATTTCTGGATGAAATGCTCGACCAGCAAGGGAATGTCTTCACGGCGTTCGCTGAGCGGCGGCAGCCGAATCGGAACCACCGCCAAGCGGTAAAAGAGGTCCTCGCGAAAGCGTCCGTCGGCGACCAGCGCCGGCAGATCGCGGTTGGTCGCCGCCAGGATCCTGACGTCGACTTTGCGGGTTCGGGTGTCGCCGACCCGCTCGAACGATTTCTCCTGCAGCACCCGCAGCAGCTTGGCCTGCAAGGCCGGGGTGGTGTCGCCGATTTCATCCAGGAAGATGGTGCCGCCGCTCGCCAGCTCGAAGCGTCCCGGCCGATCGCCGACCGCTCCGGTGAAGGCGCCGCGCACGTGGCCGAACAGCTCGCTTTCCAGCAAGTTGTCATTCAGCGACGCGCAGTTCAGCATCACGAACGGGCGGTCGCGCCGGTGGCTGCGGTGGTGAATGGCCTTGGCCACGATCTCCTTGCCGGTGCCGCTGTCTCCGCTGATCAGGACCGTCGCGTCGCTGTCGGCGACCGTTTCGATGATTTGGAAGACCTCCTGCAGCGCTCGGCTTCGTCCGATGATGTGGCGATAGCTGTGGCGCTCGTGGAGCTGGTGCCGGAGCTGCTCCAGCTCGCTGCGATCGTAAACCACGCCGATCAGTCCGGCCGCTGCGCCGGCGGAGTCATGCAGAAACGCGGTGGTGATGCTGACCGGTATCGGCTCCGCGCCGTTCGGGCGCAGGGTCTCCTGGCAGCGTTCGACGACCTGGCCGCGCTGGAAGCTCCACAGCAGCGGGCAGTCGCTGTCGCATTTGGTTCCGCGCAGCACCTCCATGCAGGTCCGGCCCAGGGCCTGATCGGCGCGCACGCCGGTGAGGCGTTCCAGCTTGCCCGAGAAGGAGCGAATCCGCCGCTCGCGGTCGACCGTCAGGATGCCGTCGGCGATCGAGTCCATCACCTGCTCGGATTTGTCTTTCTCGTTTTGGATCGCGCGGTTGACCTCCTCGAGCTCGAGGATCATGTCGCGCAGCTGATCCATGCCGCGGAAGCTTTCGAGCACGCCGATGGTGTTGCCCTCCGGGTCGCACAGCGGCGAGGCGATGAAACAGTAGGATCGGGATGCGCCGGAGCAAGTCGGAAGCTCGATGTTGAAATGAAGCTGGGCGGCGCCGCACAGCGCCGGGAGTCGGTTGGGATCGATCTTCTGCCACGTTTCGGATTTCAGCAGCGCGCCGCCGTGTTGCCCTCGCAGCTCCTCCTCCGAGCGACCGATCATCTCCTGGAAGATCCGGTTGGTGAACAGGATTCGCCCGTCCAAGTCGAGCGCCAAGATGCCGTCCTGGATGTTGCGCAGGATCCAGGATGGATTCAGTTCCAGAACGGACTTGGCCGGCAAGGCGTGCGCAGCTCCTTGGCATGGATTATGCCATAACAAGGTCGGGGACCCGGCCCCTTGGGTGACGAAGATGGCACAGTTGAGCGCGGAGTCCGAGCTGCGCTGCTGGGCGTATCGAACGATTGCCCAGCTGCTGGATGAGATTCCAGAGCGACTTCCACCCCTGGGGGCGGCAACCGGCCAGGGGATGATCGATCCGGAAGCCGGGCAACGCTACTCCGGCACCCGAACGGCGGCCGAAAATTTGCAGCGCGCCTTCGCGGCGCAGACCAGAGAAGGAATCCAAGCCGACCAGACCCGCCTATTGATCAACGCGCCGGGCGGGGTCCTCGCCCCGCCGTACGCTTCCTGGTATCTGGATGGGGCGCTGCAAGGGCCCTCGTGCGACTGGGTGGCTCAGGAATACGGCTCCCAGGCGCTCGAGCCCGATGCCGAAGGCGGTGAGCCGGCCGACTTCCTCGCGACCGAGTTGGAGTACATGTATTTCTTGTGTCGCCACGAACGGGCAGCGCGCCTGACCGCGGACGCCGCGGCCTTGGCGGCGGTCGAGCAAGCCCAAGCTCGTTTCCTCAACCACTTGAGCCGCTGGTTGCCGCGGTTTCTGAGCCGGCTGCGCGCGGGCCGACCGCGAGGGGTCTACCGGGCGCTGGCGGATTTGCTGGAGGTGTTCTTGAACGAGGAACTCGAGCGAGTCAAGCCGACGCTGGATGCTTCGGCCGCGGGCGCCAGCGGGTCACCTTCTTCGGTCGGCTAGACCGGGCGGCCGGCGCCCCTTTACGGCTCCAGGACCGGCAACTCGACGGGTTGCTCGAGCTCGAAGGTCAGGATGTGCTCGGGCGGCAGCTCGACCTCGTCACCGGAGGTCGCGAGCACCACGCCGGTTCCGGCGCCCGCTCCGATCGCCGATCCGATCGCCGCTCCTTTCTTCCCGCCGGCGAGCGCGCCGATCAGCGCGCCGGCGCCGGCGCCGATACCGATTTTCTTGGCGTCCTCGCCTTTGGTGCCGCGGGCCTGGAAGTGCAGGCTGTTGGACTGAATCGGGTAGGCGGTTTGCTCGACCTGCAAGAACTCGAGCGCGAGCGACAGCTCAGCTCTTCCCTCGATCTTGCCGGAGGGCTCCGCGCCCGTCACCCGGCCGGTGATTCGGCTGCCGGCTGGAGCCAATAGCTTGCCGTCGACCGAAAGATCCTCCACCAGCGAAGCCTCGAAGCGGTCCCCGGCCCGATTGGATTTGCTGCTCAAAGGCTGCTCGATCCGAGCTTGCAGCACGGTGCCGGAAGGCACCGTCGCAGCCTCCGCCGCGAAGAGCCGTCGCAAGCTTCCCTCCGTGCAACCGATGGTTCCCACCAGCAGCAGCACGATCATTCCGCATATCGAGCGGGCCTCCCGCAAGCGCCTCATAGTCGGTCACCTCCTTCTGGACAACGTGTTTACACTCCGGCCCTTGTGCTTCGCAAGCGCCGTGCCACCGACGAGAGGCGTGGCAGAGAGAGAGCGTAAGCGTTCCGAATAGGAGATTTTGAGCCTCCCAGAGGGGCTCTAACGAGGTCGAGGTCGACAGGTTCCGTGCGCGGGGCGGGAAACCTTCCGCGGAGAATCGCACCGGCGCAGAGTGTTCATGCCCCCAGCGGCGAAAGACGCTGGCGAAGAGCCAACTATGGGCACGAGACCCCTTGGGCCCGCCCTCGGGAGGGGACAAGCCCCTCCCCTACGTGTCGATGCGCACGCGCAGATTCTGCAGCAGCCGGTGCGACTCGTCCGCGCTGAAGGCCAACCAGCCGAGGGCGGCTTGACGCAGATCGTTTTTGGACCAAAGCGCGCGCATGATGCCGCGGCGCGAATGGGAGTGGGTGCCGAGCAGGAGGTGTCCAATCTCGTGCGCGGCCAGGCTGCCAAACAGGCGCGGGAGATCGAGCTCGGTGCCGCTTCCCAAGCGCTCGATTCCGGAGTAAAACAGATCGGCATAAACTCCGCCGCGCTGGTTCACGCGGGCGATGCCGAACGGCTCGCTGAGCGCGGCTCCATCGTTTTCACGCCGCCGCGGCAGGATCCTCAGCATCAGCAACGTCGGACCCGGTTGGCGCCGGCAATCGGGCGGCTGGCGAGGGTCGTCTTCGGAGACCGGACACTCCAGCCAGATCAGCTCGATGCCGGCGTCCTCGAAGATCCGAATCGCCTCGCCGCCGGCGCGGCCCAGCACGGCGCTGGAGGCTGGCGAGAAATTGTAGACCGCGACCGTGACCGCCGGCCGCGCGGTGAATGGTTCTTGGGGATAGCCCGGCAAGACGCTGCCGGCGAACGCCAGGATTGCCACAAAGGAGCGCCTTGGTCCGACCATGGATAGCACCTCCGCTGGCCGGACTGTGTTTTCGGTAGGCGGCTACCTCCATGGACCCGATCTCATCCTTTGGGCCATGGCATATATCTGTCTAACTGATTGAGAAAACTATAGTTAGGCTGGAGCCTCAACCTGAGTTCGGATACCGAGCCGGTGTGGTATGCTGTAAGCAAAGAGGTGGCGCAGGTGCCCGCGGGTCGAAGCAGAATCGGTCGCATGCCCAGCCACACGC
This sequence comes from Acidobacteriota bacterium, assembly GCA_036398155.1. Lineage (GTDB taxonomy): Bacteria > Acidobacteriota > DASWHO01 > DASWHO01 > DASWHO01 > DASWHO01. The sequence goes on along the minus strand of DASWHO010000311.1, from coordinate 5,859 downwards.
CGCCGGCCCAGGATCGCCCCGACTTGTTCGGCGGCGACTGAGTCTTCCCCCCAATCGTCTTCGGGCTGCCCCCCTGCAACCGACAGAACCCGCAGAACCCGCGCCGCGCTCTCCGCGCGGCCCCTTTGGAGGCAATCATGATCGACACCAAATTTCCAAGCTTGAAAACCGAGCTCCCCGGCCCGCTGGCCCGGGAGGTGATGCGGATCGACGACCAGCTGATTTCGCCTTCCTACACCCGTGCCTATCCGCTGGTGGCCAAGACCGGGCGCGGCGCGATGGTCGAGGACGTCGACGGCAACGTGTTCTTGGACTTCGCCGGCGGCATCGCAGTGGTCGCGACCGGGCACTGCAATCCGGCGGTGGTCGATGCGATTCAGAAGCAGGCGGCCGAGCTGATCCACATGTCCGGCACCGACTTCTACTACACCCACATGGTCGATCTGGCTCAGAAGCTGGCCGCGGTGACGCCGGGAAAAGAACCGAAGCGGGTGTTCTACGGCAACTCGGGGACCGAAGCGATCGAAGCGGCGATCAAGCTGGCGCGCTATCACACCAAGCGCGACAAGCTGATCGCGTTCACCGGCGCGTTTCACGGCCGCACGATGGGCTCGCTCTCGCTGACCGCCAGCAAGGCGGTGCAGCGCAAAGGCTTCGGCTCGCTGCTGGCGGGCGTGTTTCACATCCCCTACGCCTACTGCTACCGCTGTCCCTATGGGCTTAATCCCGAGTCGTGCTGCACCGAGTGCGCCACCGTGCTGGAGCGCCAGCTGTTCAAGAAGCTGGTCGACCCGGAAGAGGTGGCGGCGATCGTGGTCGAGCCGATCCAGGGCGAAGGAGGCTATATTCCGGCGCCGAAGGAGTTCCTGCAGGAGCTGCAGCGTGTCTGCCGCAAGTACGGCATCCTGCTGGTGGCGGACGAGGTGCAATCGGGCATGGGCCGGACCGGGAAATGGTGGGCCTGCGACCATGTCGGCCTCGAACCGGACATTCTCTGCGTGGCCAAGGGGGTCGCCTCGGGCATGCCGCTCGGGGTCACGATCGCGCGCGCCGAGGTGATGGATTGGAAACCGGGAGCGCACGCCTCGACCTTCGGCGGCAACCCGGTTTGCATCGCGGCGGCGCTGGCGACCTTCGAGCTGCTGGAAAAGGAGTGCATCGCGAACGCCCGGCGCGTGGGAGAGTTCATCTTCGGCCGGATCGCCGACTGGCGCGAGCGCTTCAAGATCGTCGGCGACATCCGCGGCCAGGGCTTGATGGTCGGCATCGAGCTGGTGCGGGACCAGAAGACCAAGGAGAAGGCGGGCGATTTGTGCAACCGGGTGGTGGCGGAGGCGTTCAGCAAAGGCCTCTTGGTCCTGACCGCCGGGGACAGCGGGTTGCGGCTCTCGCCGCCGCTGGTGATCGACGAAGAGCAAGCCGACTTCGCGATCAGCGTGCTCGAGGAGTGTCTCGGCGAAGTCCAGCGGGCCATATAGAAGGCCCGGAAGCGCTTGGCGGGCCGCTCCGGGGCGGTTTCCGATCGAGACGGCGGCCGTCGGCCGTACCCGTCCGCAGGTGGGACGCGCCCGTCCCATCCGCGGGCAGTCTCGTGCGGGCGGATCGCCTCGCTGCCGGTCGGAGCCCCTTGGTCGCCGGAGCGCGTGCTGGCACGACGCTTGTAATACCCTGACCCGGAGTGCCTAGCGAACAGAAGATGACCGGACTTTTATCGGATTTGCGCTACGGCGTGCGGACCTTGACCCGGCGGCCCGGATTCACCTTGGTGGCGCTGCTGACCATGGGGCTCGGCATCGGCGCGAACACCGCGATGTTCAGCGTGATCAACGGCATCCTGCTGCGCCCGCTGCCCTACCCGGAGTCGGATCGGATCGTGCGGCTGTGGCGCAGCACGGCCAGCTCTCCGACCGGATCGCACTCTCCGGCCGAGTTCATGAAGATCCAGCGCCAGACTCGCTCGTTCGAGACGCTGGCCGGCTACCGCACCAGAATGTTCGACCTGAGCAGCGACGCGGGCCATCCGCAGCGCTTCGAAGGCGCTCAAGTGACGGCGGGTTTCTTCGAGGTGCTAGGCGGCGAAGCGATCTTGGGCCGCACGTTTCGAAGCGGCGCCGATCAGCCCGCCGGCCCACCGGTCGCCGTGCTCAGCGAGGGAGTGTGGCGCCGGCAGTTCGGCGCCGATCCGGGGTTGATCGGCAGTCAGGTGCGCTTCGACGGCGAACCGGTCACCGTGGTAGGGGTGATGCCGGAGGGGTTCGAATGGCCCAAGCAGGCGCAAGTCTGGCTGCTGTCGCCGCAGCCGGTTCCGACCCCGCCGATCGAGATCGAGGGCGATCTGTTGGCGCTCTACGAGCTGAATTACTTCGAAGTGCTGGCCCGGCTCAAGCCGGGGATCTCGCTCGGCCGGGCGCAGGCCGAGCTCGGCGCGCTGGCGCAGCAGTTGAAGCAAGAATATCCCAAGTCCGATAACCGGCTGGCGCTGCGGCTGGTGACTCTGCATTCGGATGTCACCGGTGAGGCGCGCCCGGCGCTGCTGGTTCTGCTGGCGGCGGTCGCGATGGTGCTGCTGATGGCCTGCGCCAATGTCGCCAATCTGCTGATCGCGCGCTCGACCGACCGCCGGCGCGAGCTCTCGATCCGCGCTGCGATCGGCGCCGGCCGCGGCCGCCTGGTCCGCCAGCTCCTGACCGAGAGCCTTCTGCTCGCCCTGCTGGGCGGCGCGTTGGGACTGCTGATCGGTGTGTGGAGCTCCGATCTGCTGGTGGCGCTGGCGCCGGAGTCGATTCCACGGCTGGCGGAAGTCGGCCTCGATCTGCGGGTGGTGCTTTTCAGCATCGGGCTGGCGCTGCTGACCGGGATCCTGTTCGGGCTGCTGCCCGCGCTCCAGCTGACCCGAACCGCGCCCCTGACCGCGCTCAAAGAAGGCGGCGGAACCTTGATCGGCGGTCGCAAGCAACGCCTGCCGCGCCGGCTCCTGATCGTGGGCGAGATGGCGCTGGCGGTGCTGCTGGTGGCCGGCGCCGGGCTGATGATCAACAGCTTTCTGCGCTTGCAGCGGGTCGACCCGGGATTTCGAGCGCAGCGCGTGCTCACGATCGAATGTCCGTTGCCCGAGTCGCGCTACCCGGCTCAGCCGCAGCAGGCGGAGTTCTATGCCGCGCTGCTCGCGCAGCTCGAGGCGAACCCGTTGATTCGATCGGCCGCGATGGTGTTTCCACTGCCGCTGGGGGGCGGCAGCGGCGCCATCGGTTTCACGATCGAGGGCAAGCCGGCGCCTCCGGGGGAAGAGCCGCATGCCTCGATCGGGGTCGTGACGCCGGACTATTTCCGGACCCTGGGAGTTCCGCTGCTGGAGGGGCGCGCTTTGGGCGATCGAGATGGGCAGCAGGCTCCCAGCGTCGTGGTGGTCAACGCCGCCATGGCGCGGCGCTACTGGCCCGAACAGACGCCGGTGGGCCGCCGGCTGATCTTCGGCGAAGAGGAAGGGGATTGGGCCGACGTGGTCGGCGTGGTCGGCGACATTCGACCGGTGAGCTTGGATCGAGCGCCCGAGCCCACCATCTACTTCCCGTATCGCCAACTGGTGTTTCCGTTCATGAGCCTGGTGATTCGCAGCGACGCGGCGACCGAAGCGGTGGTGGCGGCGGTGCGCGCCGAGCTGCGCGCGCTCGACCGCGAGCTGCCGATCGGACGAATCGAGCCGCTCGAACAGATGGTGGACGGCTCGCTCGCGCCGATGCGGTTCCGCACCTGGCTGCTCGGCGCGTTTGCCGGCCTGGCGCTCTTGTTGGCGGCGGTCGGAGTCTACGGCCTGCTGAGCTACACGGTGTCTCAGCGGGTCCGCGAAATCGCCATCCGGCTGGCGCTGGGCGCGCGCCGGCGCCAGATGCTCGGCATGGTGGTGCGCGAAGGGTTGGGGCTGGCGCTCGGCGGTATCGGGATCGGTCTGCTGGCGGCATTGGCCTCGACCCGGCTGCTGGCCAGCTTGCTCTACGGCGTGGCCGCCGCCGATCCGGCGACGTTCGCGGCGGTCGCGCTGCTGCTGGCGGGCGTCGCCCTGCTCGCGAGCGTGGTTCCGGCCCTGCGCGCCACCCGCGTCGATCCGATGGTGGCGCTGCGCCACGAGTAAAGCCGCGACGGGCCTCGGAGATTCTTAGGGCCGGAGTACGCGTCCGGCTCAAGCCGGGGCTTTACCCGGCAACCGCAACGGCCGCAAACTCACCCCAAAGGGGCCGCGGGACGCGCTCAGGGACCCGAACCTTTGCTCGCAGCGGTCCGTCTTGAGCGATGGAAAGCATGCACCCGTGCTCCACGATGCTGGAGCCGAGCGGAAAGGCTGAGGCCGCCGCGCCTCCGATCCTCAAAGGGCGCGGCCGCCCGAAAGGCGGTCCGTGACGCTCGAGAGTCTGCTGGATCGATGCCGTCAGGGCGACGAGCTGGCGTGGGAGGCATTGGTGCGCCGCTTCCAGGGACAGGTGTACGGCTTGGCATTTCATTACCTCGGCAACGCCGAAGAGGCGCGGGATTTGGCCCAGGAGATCTTCGTGCGCATCTACCAGCGCATCCATACCTTTCGCGGCAGCGAGCGCTTCGTGCCCTGGATGATTCGGATCGCGCGCAACCTGTGCATCGACCGGATCCGCTGGCTCAAGGCGCGCCGCTACGGCAGCGAAGTGCCGGTCGACGAGATGATCGGCTTGAGCACGCAGGGTCCGGACCCGGAGCAGCAGTGGCAAGCGAGCTCGCGCAAGCAGCTGCTCTACCGCGCGCTCCAAACCATGGGCGAGCTCAATCGCGAGATCATCCTGCTCAAGGACATCCAGGGTCTGAGCTTGGAAGAGATCGCATCATTGCTGAAGGTGCCGATCGGCACCGTCAAATCCCGCTCCAACCGCGCCCGCTTGGAGCTGGCCCGCCGGGTCCTGGCTCTGGGTGGCGGCTGCGCCGCCGCGGCGCCGAGCGGAGCGTGACGTTATGCGCTGCCAAGATCTCGAAGAGCTGCTCGACGCGCTGCTGGAGGGCGCGCTCGACACCCACCGGCACCGCGAGGCGCAGGCTCACCTGGTCGGCTGCGCGCGCTGCCGCGAGCTGATCGAGACGGCGCGTGGCAACCGCGAGCTGCTGGCGCCCGAGATGGCGCTGGATCTGACCCGCTCGATCTTGGATCGCACCAGCGGCCCGGCCTGCGCCCGCGCTCAGGCGCAGCTTTGCGATTGGGTCGACCGCGCCCTGAGCGGAATCGAGGCGGAGCTGGTGACCCAGCATCTCGAGCACTGCGGCCCGTGCCAGGAGCTGGAGCGCGCGCTGACCTGGATGCGCGGCGAGCTCGCCGGGATGGCCCGGATCGAGCCCGACCCGCGATTCACTCCGGAGGTGCTGCGCGCCACGGTGTGGCGGCCGCGCCGCGGCCGAGTCGCGCGCTGGCGCGAGCGCTGGCTGGAGCTGGTGCTGCGGCCGCGTTTCTCCTGGGAAGCGGCTTACGTCTTCACGCTGCTGCTCGGTTTGGTGGTGTCGATGCCCAAGTCGCCGGCGCGCGAGCTGCCGCCGCAGGCCATGACCGTGCTGCAGGGCAGCATGGCCGATGTGTTCCGGCCTTCGGTTTGGGAGCAGCCGCGCGCGCGGCTCGAGGGGATGGGTCTGGAGCTGTGGGAGCGCAGCGTGGGCCGGGCGACGGCTCGCGCTGGGCGGATCGAAACCGATCTGAGGAGGGGCTGGATTCGGATCCAACCGCCGCTGGCCGATCTGCGGCGTCATGCGGCGGTCGCCCGCCGCGCGCTGGCCGACAAGAACTTCGTATACGCCTCGCTCTTTTGGGGCCGCATGCGCGACGACCTGGGGCGCATCTGGCAGGCGCTGTGG
>DASWHO010000310.1:0-26759 GCA_036398155.1 Acidobacteriota bacterium | reverse complement strand
GCCGTCGGGCCGCCGCGGCCTCGAGTTGTACCCGCGCTGTCGGTCATCGCACTCTAAGGAATGCCAGGGGGCGACGAGCCTACGGTGGCGGCGCCGCTCGCGCTCCCGGCCACCGGGTTCCCGCCGAGTGGCGCTCGCTGTTGCAGCGACCCTGGGCGATCGGTCGGCCGCACTCATTGGAGTCTTCTAACGTACTATGCATGCAGGACCGGCCGAGGTGTCTGCGAATCCGGCTCTGGGCCAGGCTTGCGGCGGCCCGTGGTAATCGTTCAAGGCGAATCGCTGAATCGTAGTCGAATCGCCACGGCAGTGTGCGTGCCGCTGACGACCAACCTACGGTGGGCGGAAGCACCGGGGAATGTGCTGCTGCCGGCTCGGATCTCGGGTCTTGCAAAGGACTCGGTGGCGAACTCCTCGCAGCTTGTCACAGTCGATCGCGCGTTTCTCTCTGAGCGCGTCGGAAAGCTGCCGGCCAAGTCGCTGGCGCAGATCATGAGCGGTATCGACATCATTCTTGGGCGATGATAATTGCTGAATCGGGCATCCGCCCCTCACCCCGGCCCTTCTCCCGGGGGGAGAGGGAGATACTGGGCCCAATGGATTTCGAGGGCGTGGGCCGGATCCGGGATGTCGAGGTAATCGCGAAGGGAATCGGTGTCAAGGGGTATGTAGACGCCCTTGTTTCACCAAAGCCACTTTCTCTTTGTCGAATTTCCGCCGGATGTAACGAAGCGGATCCTTGCCTTGGAACACGCTCCCTGACCGGCACCCACGGTTTTTGCGGGCGCCGCCTTGGGCGTGTCCTCCGGGGGCGCTGGATACTTGAGGCCCGGCCTCATCGATTTTGGGCCACTCGCGCGCGCCGACACAGACGGGCGGGGACCAGCCCCGCCCCTACAGCCCGATTCTCGATGTCGGCGGCGGTCCCGGCGCCTACGCCTTGTGGCTCGCGAGCGGACCGGCGACCCTTGATCTTGGCTGAGGGTGCGTCAGACGAGCTCACGAAGCTTGACTGAGCCGCCGTACCGCTCAACCCTAATCTGATCCTCCCGCTGTCGCAGGTGGGCGAGATCGAACATCAGCTGCATACGCATCAAGTGGTCCATCTTGGGGCCGAAGGCCTTTTCGATCCGTAGTGCCATTTCGGGCGAAAGGTCGGTTCGTTCATTCAGCAGCAGCGACAGAGCCTGCCGTGAAACGCCCAGAATGGCCGCTCCCTCGGTTACCGATAGGCCGAGCGGCTCGATCACCTGACGGCGGATGACACCACCTGGGTGCGGAGGTCTTTTCATTGGCATACCTGCATCTCCTTCTAATGATAGTCGGTTAGATCAACATCCCGGGCGTCACCCTTCTCGAAGCGGAAGGTGATCCGCCAGTTCCCGCTGATGGTAACGCTCCAAGTGCCCTTGAGCGCCCCTTTCAACGGATGCAAGCGCCAGCCGGGAAACAGGCTCACTTCACCAGGCGCCTGTGCTGTATCAAGTGCGGCCAACACGTCTATGATCCTTTCGACCAGGCCGGCTGGAATTCCGCGGCGGTCGTCGTTCTCAAACAAACGTCTCAGGCCTTTGTGTCGAAAGCTCTTGATCGGCACTCAAAAAGCACTGTAATCCGTCAAATGTCGGTTGTCAAGTGCCTGGAGAGAGGCTGAGATCGGGAAGCGCTACTATAAGGTCAAACGACGCGGTCAGCAGGGCAACCTGGGGTTGACCGCATCGGTTGGAGCGAATACACTTTTGTCGCATGAGTCATACAACGACAGTTCGTCTTACAAAGGAGCTGGCCGAGTGGCTGGATGAAGTCGCGGCCAAGACCGGCCTGTCGCGCGGTAGGATCATCCGCGATCAGCTTGAAAGAGCGCGCGGGCGCAGCCGAGCCTTCATGAAACTGGCGGGGGCTGTACGCGGGCCTAAAGATTTGTCGTCCCGCAAAGGATTCTCGCGGTCGTGAAGGGAATCGCGGACACAGGACTCCTGGTCGCGTTCGCCAATCGCAACGACCGTCACCACGAGTGGGCCGTCGGCATTGCCGAGCGGGTCAGCGAGCCGCTGCTCACCTGCGAGCCGGTGCTGGCGGAGGCGGCCTTTCATCTTCAAAGCGTCCCGCTCGTGCTCGCCATGCTGCGCGAAGGACTGGTCTCGCTGGCCTTCAATTGTCGAGAGCATCTTGCTCAGCTCGCCGCGCTCGCCGATCGCTACGAGGATCGCCATCCTGATCTGGCCGACCTGTGCCTCATCCGAATGAGCGAGTTGTTTCCGCGTCACAGCGTGATGACCGTGGACCGGGAGGACTTTCGTGTTTATCGGAGAAACAAACGCGAAGCGATCCCCCTGATCTGTCCGCCCGAGGCTTGACCTTGCAGCACCAGGCATTGTCCCTTAGCGAGGGGAGAGACTACGTCGTGCGTCCCTCTCACAAGAACTGCCCTCCCTCACCGTGGTCCTCTCCTTTAGGCCCTGCGGGTCCGGGGTGAGAGGGAGAACGGCATGAGTGACATCGGGCGGGTGGTGCAGAAGCTTTGGAGTTACTGCAACGTTCTGCGGGATGACGGGCTTTCCTACCTCGACTACATCGAGCAGCTCACCTGCCTTCTCTTCTTGAAGATGGCTGAGGAGCGCGCCGAGCTCACCGGGGAGGAGCAGCCGATTCCGAAGGGCTGCCGCTGGTCCGATCTCGCCGATTCGCAGATGGAGGGGGAGCGGCTCGAAGCGAAGTACCGCGACGTGCTTCAGAAGCTGGGCAACCAGGGCGGAATGCTCGGCCTGATCTTTCGCAAGGCGCAGAACCGGATTCAGGACCCCGCCAAGCTCAGGCGGCTGATCATCGAGCTGATCGGACAAGAGAACTGGTCGGCGATGTCGGCCGACGTCAAGGGCGACGCCTACGAAGGGCTGCTGGAGCGCAACGCGCAGGACATCAAGAGCGGCGCGGGGCAGTACTTCACTCCGCGCCCGCTGATCTCCGCGATGGTGGACTGCATCCAGCCGCAGCCCGGCGAGACGATCTGCGATCCCGCTTGCGGCACCGGCGGCTTCCTGCTCGCCGCGCATGACTTCATCGCCAAGAGTCCCAAGCTCGACAAGGACCAGAAGAAGCACCTGCGGTTCAAGGCGCTCAGAGGCATCGACATCGTCGACAGCGTCACCCGCCTGTGCGCCATGAATCTCGTCCTGCACGGCATCGGCCCCGACGACGACCATACCACGCCGCCGCTCAAGACCGACGATTCGCTGCGCAACGAGCCATCCGAACACTTCAAGGTGGTGCTCACCAACCCGCCGTTCGGCAAGAAGTCGAGCATCACCGTGGTCAACGCCGAGGGCGACGAGGATCGGCAGACGCTGACCTACAACCGTCCCGACTTTTGGACCACGACCTCCAACAAACAGCTCAACTTCGTCCAGCACGTGAGAAGCCTGCTCACGATCAACGGCCGCGCCGCGGTCGTCGTCCCCGACAACGTCCTGTTCGAAGGCGGGGCAGGGGAGAAGATTCGCCGCCGCCTGCTCCACGACTGCGATGTCCACACCTTGCTGCGCCTGCCGACGGGGATCTTTTACGCCCAGGGCGTCAAGGCCAACGTCATCTTCTTCGACCGCAAGGAGGCCAGCGAAAAGCCGTGGACCCGCGAGCTATGGGTCTACGATTACCGCACCAACATCCACCACACGCTCAAGCAAAACCGCCTCCAGCGCGACGACCTCGACGAGTTCGTCAAATGCTACCGCCCTGGCGACCGCCACAAGCGCAAGCCCACCTGGTCCGATAAGTCTCCCGACGGCCGCTGGCGCACCTACAAATACGACGAGCTCCTCGCCCGCGACAAGGTCAGCCTCGACCTGTTCTGGCTCCGCGACGATAGCCTCGAAGACTCCGCCTCCCTCCCCGACCCCGACACCCTCGCCGCCGAAATCGCCGAAGACCTCCGCTCCGCGCTCGAACAGATCGAAGACCTGCTCACAGATCTCCGCGCGCGCTCTCGAGCTTAGCTACATCCTGCCAGTTCGTCTTCCGGCTCGGGCGGGGACAAGCCCCGCCCCTACATTGTCCGGAGAAACGAGACGGATCGCGGGTCTCGTACCAGGTCACGGATCTTCCGAGGCATCGTTTTTCGCTTCAAGGAGGCGTTTGGCGGCGGATTCTAGATCAGGAAAGCGGCCGGCGGCGAGCTTGAGGAAGCGGCGGGCTTGTTCGCGGGCTTCTGCAGGGCGGCCGCAGGCGAGCAGGGCGCGGGCGTGTTCATAGGCGATCAGCGCATCGTGCGGGCTGAGCTTGGCGGCGGTGGCGAGGGCGCGTTCGGCGGCGGCAGATTGGGGCGGCTCTAGCTGGAGCAGCACCAGGCCGAGCTGGCGCTGCGCTTGGGGCTCGTTGGGATCGATGTTGACGCCGCGGGTGGCGGCGACCTGCGCGGCGGTCAGGTTGCCGGCGGCGCGTTCGCTGGCCGCGAGCAGGGCGTGGGCCAGGCCGGAGTCGGGGTGGGCCTCGGTTAATGCCGCGGCCTGGCTGCGAGCTTCTTCGGCGCTGCCGGCGTTGAGCAGCAGTCCGATCAAGAGATGCGACGCCGAGGTGTTGCCGGGATCGAGATCGAGTAAGGCTCGGAAGCTCTTTTCCGCGGCCTCGGCCGCGCCGAGCTCGATCTGGTACTTGCCCATCCAGTAGAGCCGGGAGATTGCGGCGGCTCCGTCCCACGCGGGGCCGGAAGCGGTGAGGAGATCCAGCGCGTCACGCGTGGAGCCGGATTCGGCCAGCGCCTGCGCGTGCAGCAGGGCGAAGGTGGGATTGGTTGGATCGGCGCGGCGCAGGCCGGCGAGTCGGGCGGCGCGGGGTTTGGGAGCGAGGCGGTCGAGCTCCAAGAGTGCGCGGCGTTCGGCCAGGCGATCTTTGGGATCGGCCAGTGGGATCGAACTCTCTTGTGATGGTGTCGCGCCGGCCGTGCCGGCGTACCCCAGCGCTCGCAACGCGGCTCGGGTTTCGGGATCGGGCGCCGCGGCCTGCGATGGGCGTTCCTTTGCCTTCATGCTCCGAAGCTCCTTTTCGAGACCGGCGGCGACCGGGCGCTCGTCGTGGTAGCGGTTGATCCGTTCGCTTGGATCGCCGTCGAGATCGTAAAGCTCCGGGCGCGGCGCTTCGATCAGCTTCCACTTGCCGGCGCGCAGCGAGCGCAGCTCGCTCCAGCCGAACTCGAGCCTGGGAAAGAAGGTTTCGGCGTAGAGCGGCCGTTCGGGATCGACCGTGCCGCGCAGCAGATCGCGTCCGGCCGCGCCCGGCGGCGCTTCGACTCCGAGCAGCGCGCACAGCGTCGGCACCAGATCGACCAGGCTGACCGGTTCATCGCGCCGCGCGCCGGCATGCGATCGATCCGGCAGGCGCGCGATCAGCGGCACGCGCAAGGTGCTCTGGTACACGAAGAAGCCGTGGGTCTCTTCGCCGTGGTCGCCGCGGTCTTCGCCGTGGTCGGAGGTCGCGACCACGATCGTGCGCGGCCACAGGCGGCGCCGGCCGAGCTCGTCCACCAGGCGCTGCACTTGGCGGTCGGCGTAGGCGATCTCCGCGACATAGGGGTCGCGAAAGTGGCGGCGAAGCGCCTCGGGCGCGGTGTAGGGATCGTGCGGATCGTAGAGATGCACCCAGAGAAAGAACGGTTCGCGCAGCGACTCGAGCAGTCTTAGAGCCGCGCTCATCACTTCGGCGCCGTCGCGTTCGGGATGGTGGGGCGCAGCCAGTCGATCGCCGCCGCGGTCCGCGAGCGAAGCCGGCGGCATCCGATCGTCGAAGCGGGCGAAGCCGCGCGCGAGGCCGAAGCGGCGATCGAGGAGGAAGCTGCCGACGACGGCGGCGGTGTGGTAGGCGCGCTTGGCCAGCAGACTTGCCAGAGTCGGGGTTTTCGAATCGAGCCGGCCGCGGCCGTTGACCCGCAGGCCGTGCTCCATGGGGTAGAGCCCGCTCAGCAGGCTCGCGTGCGCCGGCAAGGTCAGCGGCGCCGGCGTGCCGGCGTCGGTCCAGACGATCCCGGACTGCGCCAGGCGGTCGAGCGCCGGCGTGGCGCGCGCGGGATGGCCGTAGCTGCCGAGATGGTCGGCACGCACGGTGTCGATCGTGATCAGGATCAGGTTGAGGCGCTGCGGGGCGGCGACTTCCTGCGCGACGACACGAGCTAGCGCCAACCAGCCGAGGCAGAGAATCGCAAGGAATCGAAGTCGAAGTGAATCACCGGATGAGTTCAAGAGCGGCGCCCCGATATCGGGGAATGTAGTCGTGTCGGCGTTGCAAGTGTAGGGGCGGGGCTTGCCCCCGCCCGTCTTTTTCGCGGGGACCAAAACCAGGCAGCAGCGCCTCTCGGGCGGGGGCAAGCCCCGCCCCTACATTTCCTGACAGCGTGGCCATCGCCCCACGCATTTCAGTCGGTCCGCGGGCCCGGCCCCATTAGGGCGATGCGGCAGGCGCAAAGCGCGGGTCGGCGGCGCGGCCGAGGCGCACCTCGCGCTCGGCGTCCTCGGGCCTACCCATGCGGGCGTAAGCGTCGGCCAGAACATAGTGCGCGAGGGCGCGGCCGTGCGCGTCGGGCTCGAGCGTAAGGCCGCGGCGCGCCAGCTCGATCGCGTGCTCGAGCTCCGAGCCCTGATCCACCAGGGCCTTGGCGAGGTAGATGTGCCCGTTGGCGAACTCGGGCCGAATCTCGATCGTCTGCCGCAGGTGCTCGATCTGCTCCTCGCCCGCGCCGGCCCGGCCGAGCAGGCGCGCCAGATTGAAGTGGGCGCGCAGGTTGCGCGGATTCAGTGCCAGCTCGCGCCGGTAGGATTCGATCGCGGCGTCGAGCCGCCCGGTCTCTTCCAGCGCGACCGCCAGGTTGAACTGGGCCTGGCGCAGGTCCGGGTCCAAGGTCAGCGCGCCGCGAAACGCCGCTTCGGCTTCGGCCGGCCGCTTCATCTCCATCAGGATCTCGCCGATCTTGTTGTGGATCACGGCCGGGAACAGCGCGTCGGGCAGCGTCGCGCGCAACATCTCGATCGCCGCGGGGCGATCGCCCGCGAGCACTTTGAGATCGGCCAGGTGCACCGCGCTCTTGCTGTCCTTGGGATCGAGCTGGCGTAGCCGCAGGAACCCGGCTTCGGCCTCGGCGTAGCGCCCCATCTGCTTGTAGAGCGCGGCCAAACCGAACAACGCGCCGATGTGGTCGGGGTTGCCCTCCAAAGCCTTGCGATACTCGGCGACCGCGGCCTCGTGCTCGCCGCTGCGCACCAAAACGGTTCCCAGCACCTGGTGCGCTTCGATCGCCTGCGGGTCGCGCGCCAGCGCCGCTTCGAGCTTCTTGCGGGCGCGATCGTAGTTGCCCTCGGCGCTGTCGAACTCGGCGCTCTTGATCAGGTTGTGCACGCCGATCTTGTCTTTGGGATCGGGCAGCGGCCCCTCCGGCGTAGCGCTGGCGCCGGAGGCGATGTAGCCGAGCGCCTGCAGGCTGCGCAACGTCTCTTCGTCCATCGCGCTCGGCGCCGGCGCGTCCGCGCCGCGAAACGGCTCGAGCGCGCGCCGCAGCCGTTCGACCTGCTGCGGCAGGCGGCCGGCCAGATTGCGGGTCTCGCCCGGGTCGTCGCGCAAATCGTAAAGCTCGGGGCGCGGGGCCTCGATCAGCTTGTAGCGCCCGTCGCGCACCGCCAGCAGCTCGCTCCAGCCGTAGTGGAAGCGCGGGTAGTACGATTCGCTGTAGGCCGGCACCACCGGCGGATCGGCGCCCAGCATCCGCGGCACCAGCGAGGCGCCGCTCATCGGCTCGGGGATCGGAACGCCGAGCAGCTCGAGTGCGGTCGGCGCGATGTCGATCGAGGCGGCCTGGGCCGCGATCCGCCGGCCGCCGAGCGCGGCGTCCGGCAGCCGCACCAGCAGCGGCACCCGCATGGCCGCATCGTAAAGGAACAGGCCGTGGCTCGACTCCTGGTGCTGGCCCAGCGATTCACCGTGATCGGCGGTCACGATCACGACGCTGCGCTCCCAGATGCCGCTGCGCTCGAGCTGCTGGCGCAGCCGGCCCAGCAGATGATCGACCCAGGCGATCTCGCCGTCGTAGAGCCCGAAGCGCTTGCCGGCGTAGCGCGAGCGGTACGGCTCGGGCGGATCGTAGGGCGTGTGCGGATCGTAGAGGTGGAGCCAGAGAAAGCTGCGCCGGTCGGGCGCCTGCGCCAGCCAGCCGAGGCCCTGCTCGATCACCTGGTCGCCGCGGCGCTGGACGCTGTCGAGCGAGATGCGCTCGAACTGGGTCAGATCGAACTGGTCCCAGTAGGTCTCGAAGCCCTGGTCGAGCCCCCAGCGGTGGTCGAGCACGAAGGCGGCGACGAACGCGCCGGTGCGCAGGCCGCGCTCGCGCAGCACCTCGGCCAAGGTCAGGGCGTCGGAGCTCAGATAGAAGCCGCCGTTGTCGCGCACCCCGTGCGCAGTCGGATAGGTGCTGGTGAAGATCGTCGAATGCGCGGGCAGGGTCAGCGGTACCGCGGCGGAGACGTTCTCGAACAGGATCGACTCGCGTGCCAAGCGGTCGATCTCGGGAGTTTCGACGCCGGTGTAGCCGTAGGCCGGCAGATGGTCGGCCCGCAAGGTATCGATCGTGACCAGAATCAGGTTGGCGCTTTCGAGCTCGGCGGCGAGCGGAGCGCCCTGCCAAGCGGTGGGCTGCGCCCGACGCAATACCGAGGCCAGCCCGATCGCCGCCGCCCCGGCCGCCAGCAGCGCCAAGCCGGCGCGCCAGCGCCGCGGCCGGCGCCCCGCGCGGCTCTCGGCCGCGGTACGATCCGGCTGCCGCGCCGGGGTCCGCCGATCGCGCCGGCCTCGCTTTGCCATGCTCCAATGGTAGCCGCCCCACTCTGGATGGGCGACCGGCGGTTGACCGGTGTGGCTGCACTGCACGTGGGTGGCATGGGCACGCGCAGCGCGCCCATGGACGACCTCACTCGCCATGCAGAGCTCGACCATGGGCGCCCTTCGGCCGCCCATGCCACCCCATTCGAGACCTGAGGGGCGGGCAATCAAGTCCGAAGCGCGTGCGGGAGCGGCGAAGCCCTTGGCTAGACGGAGGGGAGATTCTGGCGCAGCAGGGTGGCGAGGGCTTGGCGGGCGCGGTGCAGTCGGATCTTGACCGCGTTCTCGGTGATGCCGAGCAGCTTGGCGGTCTCGGCGGTATCGAGCTCCTCGATATCGCGCAGCAGGACCACGGTGCGATACGCGTCGGGCAGCTGGTCGATGCAAGCCCGCACCTGCAGGCAGGTCTCTTCGCGCTGCAGCGCGGTGTGCGCGTCGAGCGGCCACGGCTCGCAGCCGTTCTGATGGTGGCCGGTTTCGTCGAACACCGGCAGCAGGTTCTCGATCGGAACCTCGGGCTGGCGGTTGCTGCGGCGCAGGCGCATCAACGCCGCATTGACCACGATCCGATGCAGCCAGGTGGCGAGGCTGGCGTCGCCGCGGAAGCGGTGAATCGAGCGAAACACGCTGATGAAGGCCTCCTGCAGCGCGTCGCGGGCTTCGCACTCCTGGCGCAGGATGCGGCGGGCCACCGCCAGCATGGTTCCGCCGTAGTGACGGACCAGCTGCTCGTAGGCCTGGTCGTCGCCGCGGCGCAGGCCCTCGATCAGCTCGCTCTCGAGCATCGAGGTCTGGACGCCGGCGCCCGTAGCCTGGGGCGGGAAGGGGGATTCCACTTCGAAGTCGCGCGTCGCGGTGCGGAAGGATCTGGCTTCGGTCAGCATGACGCGGCCTGTTTGAGCTGCTCCGCTACGAAAGGCGTGCAATTGGACAGGGTGACTCGGCGCCGGCACAGGGTTCTGAGCAGCTCGAGACCGTCCCGGTTTACATAGGCGACTTCGGCCAGATCCAGGACGAGCCCGTCGCTCTCCGACAGCAGGCGATCGCAATACTGGCGCAGCTCTTCCACCCAGGGACCCATGATATGCCCCTCCAGACTCAGCATCGGCTTCTCTTGCTCGAAGCCGGTTTCGGAGATCCTGAGCATCGATTGGTGCCCTTGCCTTTCCCTGGAGCCCGTGTAGAGCAATCGCCATACCAACGGAACAACATTGGTCATGATTTTCCGCAAGCCATTTATAATGAGACAGTTGCATGCATAACGCTCAGAATCGCTCCATCCGAACCACGAAACTTCGTGGCCACGACGGGCCCAGGTTGTTGGGATCGGCTACGAAATATCGTGGGCGGCGCGCTGGATGTTTATGCTCGCGCCGAGCTCAAGGGATGATTTGGAGGGCGGCGGCTATCTCCCGCACCTTGTCCTGAACCAGACGGAGGTTGCGCGGGCCCATCCCGATCAGCTGCTTCTGCACGGGCGCCAGCTGCTCCAGCTCGGGAGCGGCGAACTCGTAGCTGCGCACCTGCGGGACCAGCGCGATCGGTTCCTCGATCACCGGAGTGAGCAGGATCTGGCGGAAGGCCCGTCCCAAAGCGGCGCGAAAGCCGCCTTCGGGATGGTCGAGCTCGCGGTACGCCTCTTCGATCAGCGGCTCGAGGGTCTGATAGACGCGGGCGCAGCCGGCGGCGTCGAGCGAGGCGACCACTTCGGCCATGCGGTCGAAGCGCTGGTAGCTGCGCGGATCGATGTGGACCACGGCGCCGCCTCCGGTGGTGCGGAACTTCTGGCCCGGCGCGAGGAACTTGGCCTGCTGGGTCGGGTTGCTGCCGTTCGCGACCAGCTCGACGGCGACCACGAAGGTTCGGATCAGATCCTTGGACACCAGCCAAGACATCAGCGCCGGATGCGAGGAGAGCTGCCGCACCAGCTCGCGCACCAGCGCATCGCTGGCCTCGAGCGTGGGCAGCGGGATCTGCGGCGCCGGCACCGGCTCGAGCGGCGCCTCGGCGGCCGGCCGGCGCCCGGCTTGGACCGGCTCAACCGCGGGCTGCTGGCGCCAGAAGAAATACCAATAGGCGGCTCCGCCCCCGGCGATCAGCAGCGCCGCCGCGATCCACAGGACCAGGCCGCGCCCCTCGTGATACTCCGGCGGTTGGGGCGCTCCCTGGAGGTCGAGATTGTCGAGCTCGGTCAAGCGGTCTTCCTCGGTCGGTCGCGGGTCGGGCCTCGGGATGAAAGGCACGCGCTCAGAATGGGCCGGTCTGGGGGACCGGTTGCAGGATGAAGTCGGGCGAGATCAGGACCTCCGGCAACTGAGGGTCGGCGGACTCGGCCGAGACCCACAGGCTCCCCGCCAGCAGCGCGCTAGACGAAACTCGGAGGCCCAGCAAGCTCAGCCTCGCTGACTCCGTCGCCCCCACCCGTCGAGTATACCCCGCCAGGGGGATCGGCTCCAGAGCGCTCGCCGGGCGGAGCGCTCGTGCGAACAGCCTGCAGGAGCACCGCGCCCCCATGCCGCCCTTCCTCGCGGGCGCAGCCTCTGGCCAGAATCAGTTCTTGTGCTTGGAGCTCGATTTGGAGCTCGAGGACCGCGACGGCGGCGGCGACGAACGCGGCGGGCTCGACGGCTTGGCTCGGCTGGCGCTCGGAGGTCTGGAGGGCCCGGAGGAGCGCGGCATCGAGTAGGTGCTCTTGGGCGGCGCGTAGCGGTTGGTGGGCGGGGAATAGGAGCGGGGCGCGCTGGGCGGCGAATAGGAGCGGGTCGAGCCGGAAGATCGCGGCGGCGCATAGGAGCGCGGCGCGCTGGGCGGCGAGTAGGACCGGGTCGAGCCGGATGGCTTGGGCGGTGAGTACGAGCGTGGTGCGCTCGGCGGCGAGTAGGACCGCGGCGTGCGGCTCGAAGGCGGCGGCGCGCTCGGCTGGCCCGGCCGGCGATAGCCGGAGCTGGGCTCGCCGTAGGAGCGCGGCGCCGACGGGGCCTGGTAGGCCGGCGTTTTCGAGCTCGAGCCGGCGCTCCGATCGCCATAGAAATACGAGCGCTCCGAAGTGCCGTGCGAGCGCGGCTCGTAACGCGGGACGGAGGAGCCGCTGCGCGATGAGGCGGAGCGGCTCGATCCACTTTCCGGCGCGCGATACGGAGCCGGTTGCACACGGGTGGACGGAGGGCTGGTGAAATTGTAGGAGCGCTGCGGTTCACTCGGAGCCTTGCTCCGATCGCTGCCGCTGCGCGGCGCCGGCTTGGGCTGGACCGGGCTCGGAGTCCGGTAGGCCGGCGGCTTGGAAGCGCCGGAGCCGCTCGGTCCGACCCGGCTGCCCGATTTCCCGCTGCTCGACGGCGGCGGGACCGCGCGGTGTTCACTCGGCGAGCTGGAACCGCGGGCCGAAGGGTCCTTGGGCGCCGGCGCGGGCGGCGCGGCGGTGCCGCGCGTCACGTCGCCCTGGCGTTCGTAGCCGCTGCCGGCCGAGCGCCCGCTGGACCGGCCCTTGGTCGTATCCAACCGCTCGCGCTCGACGCGTAGGCTGTGGCGGCCGTCCTCAGCAATGCCGCGGCTCTTGATCCCCTGCACCGATTCGGCGCGATTGGAGTCCGGCTTGACCGCCATGGCCCGCTCCACCACCTTCTTGGGCTCGGCGCGGAGCTCACGCGGGTTGGTCTTGGGCAGGCGATCGACGATCACGCCCTCGCCGCGCACCGAACGGATCTGGTCGGCCCGCACCGCGCGGTTGGCCACCGGGGTTTTGACCACGCTGTTTACCGGCAGCAGCGTCCAGGAGCGCGGATCGAGACGGGTCGCGTGGACCCGGTCGTAGTAGTTGTAGTTGAAGAAGAAGTTGTTGATCGTCACCGGGCGGCCGTAGTAGCCGATCGGAGACCAACCCCAATAGTCGTAGCCGATGTACCAGCTGACCCAGGCCGGCGAGTAAACGTAGCCCGGTGCCCAGCACCAACCGAGCCCGACGCTCCAGTTCCAACGGCCGTAGTGGTAGGGCGCCCAGCCCCAGGGCTCATACGAGATCCAGGTCAGCCCCGAGGGGTAGTAGGCCCATTCGCCGTAGTAGTAAGGCCGCCAGCCGGAGTCGACGTACGGGACCCAGACGTAGGTGTGGTAGTCAAAGCTGTAATGCCAGGAGCCGTGCTCATCGAGATCGGCGGCGTACTGGTCGATTTCCTCGGGCAGGTATTCGCTGGCGCCGCTGCCGGAACCGCCGGCGTAATACTCTTGGCGCTCATAGTTCCAATAGGCGAAGTCGTCGGCCGCGCGGGTGTCGAACTGCGTGACGCGCGGGTTGTTCGAATTCGGGTCCAGCTCGATCTGGTCGCCCTCGCCCAGGCGTTGCGGCTGCCCGGCCCACAAGACCTCGGCGGAGCCGGTATACACCTGGAGCCGCAGCCGCTCGGGGCCGTACCCGTCGATCCGGAACAGTCCTTCGCCGAGCAGCCGGATCGCGGTGAGCGGCGTGTCGAGCTGGAAGTCGGCGCCGGGCTCGCTGTAGCTGCCGGCGGTTTGAATGAACACGCTGCCGCCGCTCAGGCGCAGCGAGCTGCGTGGGCCGTCCCGCCCCGGAACGCCGAGCTCCTGAAAGTCGACCTCGGTGCCGACGTCGAGTCGGATCAACGAGCCGTCCACCAACTGCACTTCGGCCCGGCCGCGCTCGTCGCTGGCGATCCGGTCGCCCGCCACGATCGGCATGTTGCGCACCGCCTGGGCGCTTTCGCCGTCGATCGCGCGCGCGACCGTGACTCCATTCTCCAAATAGCTGACCCGGGCCTCGCCGGGCAGCTCAGCCTCTTGCCCCTGGGCCGGCGCAATCAGCCCCCAGAGCAAGGCGGCTCCCAAGAGGGAAGACCCCATAGACATTCGCTGACGCATGGCGATTCTCCTTGACGTTTCTGTTCTCGGTTTCTCTAGACCAGGTCGTCGCGACCGTCCTCCATTCGAGCGGTCGCGGATTTTGGCATCTCATGCTTACGCGAGGATCATGCCAGCAGCGCCCGCGCGCTGGGCTGGAGCGGCCGTCGCGCTCGAATGCGCCGCAGCGGCCGCCAGAGCCCGCCGCCGCCGGATTCGGTCCGGACTCGGATCGAACGGATCTGGGCGCTTGAACCGGGGCCGGTTCGGCGAGAGTCCACGGCAGGAGACGATCGTCCCCTGCAGAGGTCACCATTTCTGAGCGAGTGCTTCGCCCTCGCGTGGGTGGCATGGGCTTGGGCAGGCCGCCAAATCTGCCGGTGGCGAAGGCTTCGCCCTCGCGTGGGTGGCATGGGCACGCGCAGCGCGCCCATGGACGACCTCGCTGGCGGCGCGGACCTCGTCCATGGGCGGCCTTCGGCCACCCATGCCACCCGATTCGCGACAAGCTGAGAACCGTTCACCTGCTGGTAGAGGCAGCCCTGCGGCCGCCAATGCCACCCCATTCGGGACCATGCGGGCGGATATCAAGGGCGAAGCCCTTGACTAGTTTAGTTAGTTCCTGTTTTGACCTGGGTGAGCCGCGCGCTTCGCGCCGGCCGCGTGGCCGTCTCGGCCATCTCGACCCGGTTGCGGCCGCGCGCCTTGGCTTGGTACAGCGCGTCGTCGGCCGCCGCCATCAGCTGTTCGGAGCTCGAGCCGTGGTCCGGGTACAGCGCGATCCCGATCGAGATGCTGACCGCGCCCAACGAGTGGCCGTGGTGATCGACTTGGATCGAGCGGACCTGCTCGCGCAGCTCGTCGGCGCGGCGCAGGGTCGAGGCGCTCTCGGTGTCGGGCAGGATCAGAGCGAACTCCTCGCCGCCGTAGCGGCAGGCGATGTCCTCGCCGCGCACGTGAGTCTGCAGAAAGTGCCCGAGCTCGCGCAGCAGCGTGTCTCCGGCACCGTGCCCGAAGGTGTCGTTGAAAGTCTTGAAGTGATCGAGATCGAGAAACAGCACCGCCAGCTGCCGGTGGTGCCGCGCCGAGCGCCGCAGCTCGCGCTCCAGCGACTCCTCCATATAGCGCCGGTTGAACAGGCCGGTCAGCGGATCGCGCACCGACTGCACCCGCAGGGTCTCGCGCAATCGCAGGTTGGCGAAAGCGAGCGCGATGTGCTCGGCGACGGTGTGCGCCAGGCGCTGTTTGGCCTCGGGCAGCGCCGCCGGCGCGAGCGCATCGAGCGATTCGGCGGGCTGGCTGCGCAGATGCAGCATGCCGATCGCCTCGCCGTGAGCCATCATCGGCACGCACAGCGAGCCGCCGCGCTCGGCGGGCGCCAGATGGCCGCAGGAAAGGCCGACGGTGGCTTCTTCGACCACATGGGTTCGGCCGCGCCGCAGCGCCCAGCAGTCCTCGGGGCCGAACACCGTGATCTCCGGCGCCGGGTCGCCCCAGGTCGAGACCGCCTCGACCACGGTGCGCGAGTGGCTGATGACGTAGATCGCGCCGCAGTCGCTGGGAAACAGTCGGTGGCCGTAGCGTCCGGCCACTTTGAACGCTTCATCCAGGCTGCGGCAGGTTTGCAGCAGATCGTTCATCTCGCTGTGCAGCTTCATCTCGACGTTCATTCGCTCGAGCTTCTGGCTCCACTGCTGCAGCGCCCGATTGGCGTCGCGCTGCTCGCGCTCGGCGCGGCGGCGATCGGTGATGTCCTGATACAGCCCATAGACTCCAACCAGCTCGCCGCCGATTTCGAGCGGAACGCCGTAGATCTCGACATCCACCATGCTGCCGTCTTTACGCATCCGCTGGGTAATGCGGTGGGCGCTGTTGCCTTGCGCGGTCGTCTCGGTGAGGCCGGTCGCCTCGCTGCGCTGCTCGGCGCTGGTGATCAGGGGATCCAGATCGGCTCCGACGATTTCGTCTTGGCGGTAGAGAAAGAGCCGCTCGAAGGCCGGATTGCAGAGCTGGATCCGCTGCTGCCGGTCGAGGACCACGATCGCGACCGGGCTGTTCTCGAGCAGGGCGCTGAGGTAGAGGCTCTGCTCTTCTATCGCGTCGGCGGCCGCGAGGCGCTCGGCGACCGCGCGCTGGGCCGAGCGCCGCAGGCTGGCGACCGCGACGCAGACCAGCGCCGCCAGCGCCAGCGTCACCAAGCCCGAGATCAAAGCGATCCAGCGCAAGCCCGCCAGCCGCTCCAGATAGCGATCCGCATTCAGGTCGATGCCGACGATCCCGACCTGGCGCCCGGCGGAGTCGTGGATCGGCGCGTAGCCGCTGATGAAGCGGCCCCACGGATCGGTGTAGGGCTCGGTATTGGCGCTCGCTTGGCCGCGGAGCAGCGCCCGCATCAGCGCCGGCGTCGGATTCGGGTAGGGATCGAGGATGTGCGATTTTTCCTCTAAGCCATCGGCGTTGCGATCGCCGGGCGCGGTCGGATCGAGCACGAAGTGAGGCTGACCGTCGATCGCCACCATGGTGTAGACGAAACGGACATCGGGGTTGGCGCGCAGTACGCGGCGCAGCGGTACCAGCGCGCGGGCGTACGCTTCGGTGCGTTCCTGGGCGCGCGAGCGGAAGGTCTGGTGCCGATCGCCGTCCACCGTGGTGGCGGCGGTGCGGGCGGCGCGAATCAGCGCCAGGCGCAGCTCCTGCTTGACCGCTTCAAACGACTGGTAGATGCCGACCGCTCCGCTCACGCCCATCGCGAGCAGCACGACCAAGCCCGACAGGCCGCCCTCGGCCCAAGGTCCCAGTTTCCAACCCTTCACTGCTTCTTTGCCCCCACCGCCGCTCCAACTCCGTTAAGAAGCAAATGGACCAGATCGCGTGATTCGAGCATAATCCGCCGGTTCCGAATTGAAGCCGCCACTTGGGATGCAGGTCGCGATTCGTTTTTCAGCAAATGTAGCGCTTGAGTTTCGGGTGCCGTGGGCAAGCTTGCCTTTGCCCACGGACAACACCATGAAAGGCTGAACAGACTCCTTGCTGATCCAACCGTCGTCCATGGGCAGAGCAGAGCTTGCCCACGGCACCCGCCCAACGGATCCACCAGCGGGATACCTACCGTCTATCGGGCGTCCGGCGCCGGTCGGATTTCCAGAATGGTGGCGCCGGCTTGGATCAAGTTGCCGAGCCCGGCCAGGATGCGCTCGACCCGGCCGTCGCAAGGCGCGCGCAGCTCGGTTTGCATCTTCATCGACTCCAGGATCGCCACCACCTGGCCGCGCCGAACCGAGCTGCCGGCCTCGACCTCGAGCTGAATCAACTTGCCGGGAATCGGCGCCACCAGGCGCCCTTCGAAGCCCGCGCCGCCGGCCGCCGCGCTGGCCCGATCGGCCTCCTGAAGCTCGTAGGCGGCTGCTTCCAAATCGACCCGCCAACCTTCGGCCAGTGCCGCGACCTGGGCGCGCACGATCCGCGGGCCGATTCGAAGCACCAGATAGCCGGGCTCGCGGCGCAGCAACTCGCATTCGAGCGCCTGGCCGTCGACCAGCGCGTGCAGTATTCCGGAGCGCTCGTTGAGCTCCACCTCGAAACGGCGCTCGGCGAACTGGTAGCGGATCCGCATCAGCGCAGTCCGGCGCCGTTGGTCCATGCGCCGAGCTGGGCCCACGGATCCGCCGCCGGTCGAGCCTCGGCGCGGCCGCTGGCGGCCGGCGGCTGCAGCTCGCGGCTGGCCGCCAGCGCCAGACCGGCGAGCTCGGGTTCGGGTCCGCCGCCGCGCGGCGTGCGCGCCAGCAGCTCGGCCACCAGCCCGGTGTGCAGCCGCCCGGCGGCGAAATCGGGTTCGGCCAGCAGTTCGGCGAGAAACGGCACGACGGTGCGCACGCCGGTGATGCGGTATTCGCGCAGCGCCGCCAGGCAGCGCTGGCGGGCGCGCTCGCGATCGGCGCCGTGCGCGATCAGCTTGGCGATCAGCGGATCGTAGTGCGAGCTGACCTCGTCGCCGGCCTCGACCCCGCTGTCGATCCGCACGCCCGGTCCGGACGGTTGAACCAGATGCGTGATCCGCCCCGGGCTGGGAGCGAAGTCATGGAGCGGATCTTCTGCATAAATGCGGCACTCGATCGCCCAGCCGCGCGGCTCGATGCCGCGCGGGTCGATCTGGAGCGGCGCGCCGGCCGCGAGCCGGAGCATCTCGGCGACCAAGTCCAGGCCGGTGACCGCTTCGGTCACCGGGTGCTCGACCTGGAGTCGGGTGTTGACCTCTAGAAAGTAGAAGCGGCCCTCGCGATCGAGCAGAAACTCGACGGTGCCGGCGCTGTGGTAGCCCGCGGCGCGCCCGAGCTCGGCGGCGGCCTCGCAGAGCTGGCTGCGCAGCGGCGCCGCGACCGCCGGCGAAGGGGACTCCTCGACGATCTTCTGATGGCGCCGCTGCAGGCTGCATTCGCGCTCGCCGAGCGCGATCACCGTGCCGCGGCTGTCGCCCAAGATCTGGACCTCGATGTGCCGCGGGTGCTCGAGCAGGCGCTCGAGATACAGGGTACCGTCGCCGAACGCGGCTTGGGCTTCGCCGCGGCCGAGCCGCAGCGCCGAGCGCAGCTCGCCGTCGTCGCGCGCCACCCGCATGCCCTTGCCGCCGCCGCCGGCCGCGGCCTTGATCAGCAGCGGATAGCCGAGCTCGGCGGCGGCGCCGACCAGGTCGCTATCGGCGCCGGCCTCGAAGCCCGGCACCACCGGCACCCCGAGTTTGCGCGCCAGCGCCCGGGCCTCGAGCTTGTTGCCGAGCCGATCGATCGCCTCCGGCGGCGGGCCGACCCAGATCAGCCCGGCGGCTTGGACCGCGCGGGCGAAGGCGGCGCTCTCGGCCAGAAAGCCGTAGCCGGGATGGAGCGCCTGCGCGCCGCTGCGGCGCGCCGCGTCGAGCAATGCGTCCGCGTTCAAGTAGCTCGATGCGGCCTCGGCCGGACCAATGGCGTAGGCCTGATCCGCGCAGCGCACATGAAACGCCGCGCGGTCGGCCTCCGAGTAGACCGCCACGCTCTCGATCCCCAAGCTGCGGCAGGCGCGGGCGATGCGAACCGCGATCTCGCCCCGATTGGCGATCAACAGCCGGCGGATCATACCGGTGGGCATACGGCCTTGCCTGTCATTCCGGCGCCAGCCGGAATCCACGCCGTCCGGCTGAATCCCGGCTTGCGCCGGGATGACGCAGAGCAGTGCGGTAGCCAGCGCTCGTGACTCGCGAATGGGTGGCATGGGTGGCCGCAGGCCGCCCATGATCGACCTCCCCGCGGCGAGTGAGGTCGTCCATGGGCGCGCTGCGCGTGCCCATGCCACCCACACGCGCCCCAGCGGCCCATTGAAATCCTGTGCTCCAAGGCAGCAAACGAGCGGCCTGCGGCCAGCCATGCCACCCACTCGAAGTTCTCGCTTGCTCGCGCATCGCGGTCTAAGTCGGGCTCCAAGGCGGCTTGCTCTTGCTCAAGAAGGCTTGCAGGCCCGCTTGGCCTTCGGTCGAAGCGCGACGCTGAGCCAGCGCCTCGCTGCAATAAGGCTCGGCCTGCTCCAGACTCAGCCGCGGCACGGTCTCCAAGAGCTGTTTGATCGCGGCCTGGGCTTCCGGACCGCCTTCGAGCAGACCGTCGATCACGCGCCCGACCTCGGCGTCCAGCTCCGCTTCCGGCACCGGAGGCTGGATCAGCCCGATGGCGCTGGCCAGCTCGGCGCCGAAGCGCTCGCCGGTCAGCATCAGCGCGCGCAGCCGGGCCGGGTGCGCCTTGCGCATTAAATAAGGAGAGATCACCGCCGGCAGCAGCCCCAGGCGCACCTCGGAAAAGCCGAACTGGGTGGTATCGGCCGCGATCGCGATGTCGCAGGCGGCCACCAGCCCGACCGCGCCGCCGATCGCCGCGCCATGAACGCGCGCCAGGGTCGGGCGCGGGAAGTCGTAGAGCCGCCGCAGCAGTCCGGCCAGCGCCTGCGCCGCGGCGCGGTTGACCGCAGGATCGGCGCCGCCGAGCTGCCGCATCTCGGCCAGGTCCGCGCCGGCGCAGAAGCTCGGCCCCGCGCCGCGCAGGACCAGCGCGCGCAGCCCGGCGTCCGCGCCGAGCCGCTCGAGCGCGCCGCTCAGCTCTTCGACCAAGGCGCGATCGAGGGCGTTTCTCTGCTGCGGGCGGTTGAGCGCGACGGTCGCGACGCCGCGCTCGATTTCGATCAGCACGCGCGCGGCGCTCACGCCCAATCCTCCCACGGCACCGAGGCCAGCACCGCCTCGGGGATTTCCATGCGGCACTCGAGCAGGGCCGGGGCCAGGGTCTTGCCCTGCGCGTCGATCCGCAGCGAGACCGTGCCGCCGCCGCCGAGCGCCTCGTGCAGCAGGAAATTGAGCGCCAGTAGATTGGCCACCTCGAAGCGCTCGACTTTGCCGCGGCACAGGCGGCCGAAGCGCTCCGCGACCCACTCGGCGGTGAGCCGCTCGCGCAGAAAGCTGTAGGCCAGCGTCGAGCGCGCGATGATTCCGATGTTGCAGGTGTCGCCTTTGTCGCCGGAACGGCCGTAGGCGATGCGGCGCAGCCGGATCGGTCGGGTCGGGCCGCCGCTCGGAAGCGGCGGCGGCTCGGGCGGCGCTGCGGGCGCGGGTTCGGCGCCGGGCGCGATCGGCGGCCACGTGAACCGCAGCGCGCGCTCCGCTCCGGAGCTGCTGGCCACGTGCACCTGTGGACCAACCCGATCGCGCCGCACCAAGGTCGGCCAGTAGGCGATCACTTCCTGGATGCGCGGGCGCCCGCCGGTCACCGCCACCCCCGAAGGACCCGAGAGGATCAACGAGGGCAGCAGCTTGGAGAACGCGTCCACCTTGGCGCGATCGTCGTCGCGCACCCCGAGCCGCAGCAGAATCTCGTTGGGGTCGGACGCGGGCGCGAGCGGACCGTGGCAGGCGTCGAGCCCGATCAGCTCGGTCAGGGTCGCTTCGGGGGTGACCTCGAGCCGTTCCCAGAAGATGCGGGCGAACGCCTCGGCCTTGTCGCGCGCATGCGGGCGGCTCACGATCAGCGCGCCGCTGGCTTTGTAGCCTTGCTGGTGTGCCATCGAGACTTTGAGCGTCGCGGGCGGCGCGCTGCCGCGCACGCCGCGGAGCAGCACCCGATGGGGGCCGTCGCTCTCGAGCCGGATCGAGGTGAAATCGGCCACCACGTCCGGGGTGATGTAGCCGTCGGGGCGCCCCATCTCATAGAGCAGCTGCTCGCTGACGCTGGCGATCGAGACCTCGCCGCCGGTGCCTTCGTGCTTGGTGATCACCACCGTGCCGTCGCCGGAGACTTCGGCGATCGGGTAGCCGACGTTGGCCAGGTCCGGGACCCGGTTCCAATCGGTCAGGTTGCCGCCGCTCGCCTGGGCGCCGCACTCTAAGACGTGGCCGGCGATGATGCCGGCGGCGAGCTTGTCGTAGTCGTCGAGGCTCCAGCCGAAGGCGTGCAGCATCGCCGCCAAGGTGATGCCGGTGTCGGTGACCCGGCCGCAGACCACCACCTGGGCGCCGGCCTTGAGCGCTGCGGCGACCGGCGCGGCGCCGAAGTACGCGTTGGCGACCACTACCCGGTCGGCGATGCCTTCGAACGGCTCGCCGGTGTCGAGATTGGAAAATTTCTCGCCGGCGCCGCGCAGCTCGCCGATCCGAGCGGTCAAATCGTCGCCGCTGACGACTCCGACGCTGAGCTCGAGGCCGCGGGCATGGGCGCGCTCGAGCAGCGCCCGGGCGCAGCCTGCGGGATTGAGCCCGCCGGCGTTGGACAGCACGCGGATGCCGCGCTCGACCAGATCGGGGAGGACCTCGTCGATCTGATCGATGAAGTCGCGCGCGAAACCGCCGTCCGGATCGCGGGCGCGCTGCTTCTGCAGGATCGACATGGTGACCTCGGCCAGAAAATCGCTGACCACGTAGTCGACCGGTCCGCCGCGCACCTGCCGGCGCAGCGCCGCCGGGTCGTCGCCCCAATAGCCGCCGGCGTTGGCGATGCGGATCTGGGCGCCCGGTAGGGTCACGATCCGACTCGTGGCGGATGGCGCTGCCGATCGGCGCTCACATGCGGAACACGCCGAAGCGTGTCTCCGGGCGCGGGGCCTGCAGGGCGGCCGCCAAGCCCAGCGCCAGCGCGCCGCGGGTGTCGACCGGATCGAGCACGCCGTCGTCCCACAGCCGCGCGGTGCTGAAGTAAGGGTTGCCTTCGGTTTCGTACTTCTCGAGGATCGGGCGCACGAAGTCGCGCTCTTGCTCTGGGGTCAGATCCTGGCCGGCGCGCTGCAAGGCGTTGCGCTTGACGGTGAGCAGGACGCCGGCGGCTTGCTCGCCGCCCATCACGCTGATGCGCGCGTTGGGCCACATCCACAGCTGGCGCGGCTGGTAGGCGCGGCCGCACATGCCGTAGTTGCCGGCGCCGAAGCTGCCGCCGACGATCACGGTGAACTTGGGCACCGCGGCGCCCGCCACCGCGTGGACCATCTTGGCACCATCCTTGGCGATGCCGCCGTGCTCGTATTCCTTGCCGACGATGAAACCGGTGATGTTCTGCAGGAAGATCAGCGGAATGCCGCGGAAGCTGCACAGCTCGATGAAGTGGGCCGCCTTGAGCGCGCTCTCGGAGAACAGCACCCCGGCGTTGGCGACGATCCCGACCAAGATGCCGTGGAGGCGCGCGAAACCGGTCACCAAGGTGGTGCCGTAGAGCTGCTTGAACTCTTGAAAGCGGCTGCCGTCGACCAGGCGCGCGATCAGCTCGCGCACTTCGTACGGCTTGCGCGGATCGCGCGGCAAGATGCCGTAGAGCTCCTCGGGATCGTAGGCCGGCTCCTCGGGCGCGGCCAGGTCGGCCCAGGGCGCTGGCCGCGGGCCCAAGCTGGCGACGATGGCGCGGACCTGTTCGATTGCGTCGTGATCGTCGAGCGCGTAATGGTCGGCCACCCCGCTGGTGCGGCAGTGAACGTCCGCGCCGCCGAGCTCTTCGGCGCTGACCACCTCGCCGGTGGCGGCCTGCACCAGCGGCGGACCGCCGAGGAAGATGGTGCCGACCTTGCGCACGATCACCGCTTCGTCGCTCATCGCCGGGACGTAGGCGCCGCCGGCGGTGCACGAGCCCATCACCGCCGCGATCTGCGGGATTCCCAGGCTGCTCATCCGCGCCTGGTTGTAGAAGATGCGCCCGAAGTGCTCGCGGTCGGGAAAGACGTCGGCCTGATAGCGCAGCATCGCGCCGCCGCTGTCGACCAAGTAGATGCACGGCAGCCGATTCTCCATCGCGATCTCTTGAGCGCGGAGATGCTTTTTGACCGTGATCGGGAAATAGGTGCCGCCTTTGACCGTGGCGTCGTTGGCCACGATCACGCATTCGCGGCCCGCCACCCGGCCGATCCCGGTCAGCAGGCCGGCCGCCGGCGCCTCGTCGCCGTACAAATCGGTCGCCGCCAGGGCGCTGAGCTCGAGGAAGGCGGTGCCGCCGTCGAGCAGCAGTCGGACCCGCTCGCGCACGAACAGCTTGCCGCGTCCCTCATGTTGCTTGCGGGCTTCGACGCCGCCGCCCTCGCGCACTCGCTCCAAGCGGCGCCGCAGCTCGGCGGCGAGCTCGCGATGGTGCTTCAAGCGGGCCTGGAACTCGGGGTCGTCGCTGCGGACCTGGGTTTCCAGCTTACGCATGGTGGAAGTCGAGCGCTTGCAGTGTAGGGGCGGGCGGCGCGCCGTGACAATCCGGCGCGAAGCAGGGTAGTGGGTCCTTAAGTTTAGGGTGCCGTGGGCAAGCTTGCCTTGCCCACGGCACCTGTGCGCCCGGGTGGCATGGGCACGCGCAGCGCGCCCATGGACGACCTCACTCGCCATACATAGCTCGTCCATGGGCGCCCTTCGGCCGCCCATGCCACCCCCTTCGAGGTGATGCCAGCGGATATCAAGGGCCAAGCCATTGGCTAGTCGGATTCGCGGGGCCGCCCGGCTCGCTTGCGCGCGGAGCGCTTCGGAGCGCCGGCCCCGCGCTTGCTGCCGTCCCAGCCGTAGCGCGACAAAGGCAGCCAGCCGTCCTTTTGGACCCGCACCCCTTCGCGCCGCAGCAGTTTGCTCTGGGTCCGGATCCCGGCCGCGCCGCCGGCCTGCGGTCGCAGATAGCCGTCGCCGCCGATCACGCGTTGCCACGGCAGGCCGCTGCCGGGGTCGAGCCCGCGCAGAAACCATCCGACCGCTCGCGCCGCGCCGGGCCGGCCCGCCATCCGCGCTACCTGCCCGTAGGAGACCACCCGCCCGTGCGGGATCCGGGCGATGATGCGGGCGAACTCGCGGTAGAGCGGCGACATGGAAACTGCCGGAGGCTCGAGGCCGCAATGAGAGTAGAATTCTTGCGCCATGGCGAGCAAGCTCTATCCGGATCGCGGCAGCTCGGATGCCAAGCTACTGCGGGCCTGGGCCGGACGCCCGGCCAGCTTCGACCCGAGCCGGCAGCGCGGCGTGGGTTACCGCGCCGACCGGCACGTCGTGCAGCTCGGCTTCGAAGCCGCCGGCGCGCTCGCAGCGGGCGGCCTGTTCGAGCGCGCCGCCAAGCGGCTCATGGACTATGAGATCTTTCCCAGCGAGGTGTTGGAGGCGACCTGCCAGTGGCGGCTCGAGGGGCGCCCGCTGGGAGTGGGCGACACGATCCTGCAGCGCATCCATGTGCTTTCGCGGCGCGGCGAGTCGCGCTTCGATCTGGTCGCGGGCGTGCGGATCGACCGCCGCATCGACGACAGCTGGGAGCGCGGCTTTCGCTACGTCACCTTGCGTGGCCACCCGGAGCGCGGCATGGCCACCTTCCTGGTGCGCAAGGATCCCGGCACCGGTCAAGTCACGTTCCTGATCGAAACGGTCGCGGCGCCGGGCTCGTGGCTGACCTGGATCGTGCGACCCTGGGCGCGGCGCCGCGCGCTCGCCGCGGCGCACCAAGCGCTCGAGCACTTCCGCCACAGTCTCAGGCCAATGTAGGGGCGGGGCTGGTCCCCGCCCGATTGTGACATCGAATACCGACTCGCCGCGCAGGTGGACCGAGTTGCCGTTCACGGGATGGGACAAGCCCCTCCCCTACATCAATTGCGCCATTGCGCCGGAATGACGGTAGGCGGACATCGTGGCCTCTGCGTCATCCCGGCACCCACGTCATCCCGGCGAAAGCCGGGATCCATCGGGCGCGTTCTATTTCCGCAACCGCCTCCGGCCAATGTAGGGGCGGGGCTGGTCCCTGCCCGATTGGGACATCGAATACCGACCCGCTGCGCAGGTGGACGAAGTTCGCTTCACGGGAGAGGACAAGCCCCTCCCCCACATCCGAGACGGAATGACGCAGGCTTGAGCGGATGCGGGGGGCTACCTAGAATCGGAACAGGTCCAGGCTATTCGATGGAGCAGAAGCGTATTCTGGTGGTCGACGACAACTCCGACATCGTGCGCATGGTGATGATGCGCCTGCAGCAGGAGGGTTACGCGACCCGCGGCGCGACCTCCGGCCGCGAAGCCCTGCAGCTGTTGGAGCGCGAGCTCCCCGATCTGGTGCTGCTCGATGTGGTCATGCCCGGGCTCAGCGGGTTCGAAGTCTGCCAGCAGATCAAGTCCGACCCGCGCACCCATCATCTGCCGGTGGTCATGCTCTCGGCGCGCGATTCCACCGGCGACAAGGTGCACGGCCTGGACCAGGGCGCCGACGAATACGTCACCAAACCGGTGCGGCTGGTCGAGCTGGTGGCGCGGGTGCGCGCCCTGCTGCGGCTCAAAGGGCTGGAGCAGGAGCTGGCGGAGAAAAACGCGCAGCTCGAGCGCCATCTCAGCGAGCTGAGCGAAGCCAGCTTGGAGCGCACCAGGCTTTTGGAGCAGCTCAAGCAGCAAAACCAACAGCTCGAAAGCCACGCCCTGGCCGAACGCCAGTTCCTCGATCTGGTGAACGAAACGCTGCGCGGACCGCTGGCGCGGCTCGAGCACGTCTGCGAGCAGGTGCAGAACGAGAGCACCGGCGGGCGGATCGCTGCGGCGATCAAAGTGATGGTGACCGAAGCACGGCGCTTGCAAGGCTCGCTGGCGCGGTTGCCGAACTACCTCCGGCGCCGCGTCCGGCCGGCCGACCGGCGCCGCCGGGGCGACCGGCGCCAGGGCGCGGGCGCGTACGGCGGATCCGAGCGGCGCCAGGGAGAACGGCGCCGCGCGGCGCGCCGCCGGACCGACCCGCGCGCCGCCCGCGCCGCCTCCTCCTAGCGCGTGAACCTCCGATGACCGCCGAGCTGCGCGCGCTGGCCGGTCCGACCGAGCTGCGCGCCTGCGAGGCGCTGCAGAAGCGCGCTTGGAGCTTCGGCGATATCGACGTCATCTCGACCCCGCAGCTGGTGGCGGCACAAAAGGTCGGCGGGCTGGTGCTCGGCGCTTTCGATGCCGAAGGGCGTCTGTTGGGCTTTTGCTACGGGTTCCTCGGCCGCTATTGGAACCGGCTGCTGCACTACTCACAGATGCTGGCGGTCGATCCCGAGCAGCGCGGCCGCGGCTTGGGTCTCCAGCTCAAACGCTATCAGCGCGAGCGCGCGCTGGCCCAGGGGCTTGACTGCATGGCCTGGACCTTCGATCCGCTCGAGGCGCGCAACGCCGCGCTCAATCTCGGCCGGCTCGGCGCGGCCGGCGTCGAGTACGTCGAGGATTTCTACGGCCAGACCACCAGCAGCCTGCATGCCGGCACCGCAACCGATCGCATGATGGTACGCTGGGAGCTCATGGCCGCCGGCACCTTAGCCCGCTTGGAGGATCGGCGGGCTCAGCCGGCGCCAGGCTTTTCGGTGCTCGATTTGGAGGCCGGCGCCGCGCTGCCGCGGCCCTCGGCGCCGCTGCTCGATCGCGACGAGCCCGCGCTCGAGGTCGCGATTCCGGCTCAGATTCAGGAGCTCAAACGCGCCGACCTGGAGTTGGCGCGAACCTGGAGGGCGGCGACTCGGGCTGTGTTCCAACATTACATAAGCCGCGGCTATGCGGCGACCGATTTCAAGCGCGGCGCCGAGCGCGGCGTCTACCGGCTCGAGCGCGGCGG
>DASWHO010000309.1:0-3765 GCA_036398155.1 Acidobacteriota bacterium | reverse complement strand
GGCGCTGGCCGCGTTGGTCCTGGTCTATGTCCTGCTCGCGGCCGGCCTGCTCTGGGCCATGCGCCAACCGCCCGAGCGCTTCGGCGGAATCATGTCACGGGTGCCCGACGCCGCCTTCATGGTGCTGCCGTTCAAACCGCTATGGCTTTACAGTCGCGCCGGCGCGCTCCAGTCCGGCGATCCAGCGCCCGATTTCCGCCTCCAAACCCAGGATCGCAGCGGCTGGATCCAGCTCTCCGCGCTGCGCGGCCGGCCGGTGGTGCTGGTCTTCGGCAGCTACACTTGACCGCCGTTTCGCCGGGAGGTTCCCGCGCTCAATCAGCTGTTCGAGACCTACAAACAGCAGGCCGACTTTTTCATCGTCTACATCCAGGAGGCGCATCCCACCGACGCCTGGCAGGTCGAGAGCAACGTGGAGGACGAGGTGATCTACTCCGATCCCGGGAGCCTCCCGGAACGCAGTCAGGTCGCCGGCGTCTGCCTGCTCAAGCTCGACATCGATCTGCCGGCCCTGCTCGACGACATGAGCAACTCCACCGAGCGCGCTTACACCGCCTGGCCCGATCGGCTCTATCTGGTCGACGGCGCCGGGCGAATCGCCTTCAAGTCGGCGCCGGGTCCGTACGGCTTCCATCCGGAGGAGTTGGAGGCGGCGCTGCAGGAGCTGGTGGCTCCAGCGGCTTGATTCGCCTCGGCGGCCGCCTCTAAACTGCGGCCTTCGCTCGCCTTCGCCCCAGCTCTCGAGTACCCATGAGTCCGCCAGAACCGATCTCGCTCGCCCGTTCAGAGTCGCGCGTTTTACGCCTGCTCAACCTCGACCTGTTCGTCTTGTTCAATCTGGCGCTGTTTCTGCTGATGTGCGCCTTTTCGTACTACGCTCGCTTCGTCGAGTATCGCGGCGCGGCCAATGCTCTGGAGTTTTTGGTCTATGCGCTGGTGATCATCCTGGGCAGCGTTTTTCTGTGGGTCTATTTCCGCAAGTACCCGTTCGACAGCAAGCTGCTGGGGCTGATTCAAGTTGGAATTCTGCTGCACTATGGCGGCGCGTTCGTCGAGATCGGCGGGGCGCGGCTCTACGACCACCTGCTGCTCGGCCTGCGCTACGACAAGTTGGTGCATTTCGCCAACGCCGGCATCATCGCGGCGCTGATCGGGCGCCTGTTCCGGATCCGCGCGATGCGCCGCGACCTGATCGACGCGGTCTTGATCGTGGTCGCCGTCCTGGGCCTGGGCGCGATCATCGAAGTGGTGGAATACCTGGTCTGTCTCACGATTCCAGGCCACGGTGTCGGCGGCTACGACAACAACATGCAGGATCTGATCGCCAATCTGGCCGGCGGCGTGACCTCGGTGCTGATCCAATATGGACGCGTTCGCGACTGAAGCGGCGTCCGCCCGCTTCGAACCGCGGCCGGGGCGGCGCTGGGCGCGACTCGGCGGCTTCGAGATCGCCGCCTTCAGCGCCGGGTACCTGTTGATTCTCTGGCGCGTCGGCCCGAATCTGGACCAAAGCGGGCTGGCGCCGCTGATCATCGCGCTGCTTGCGGCGGCGCTGTTCTGCGTGGCGTACCTCTCGCCGCAGCGAATCCACCGCGATTCGCTCGCGATCCGCGGCTTGGGCCCGCCGCGCAGCGGGTTCGTTCGCACCGACAACTGGCCGGCGGCGTTTCGCGGCTTCGGCGCGCTGGCCCTGATCGGCGCCAGCGGCGTGGTCGCGGCGGCGCTGGTCAAGCAGCCCGATGTGTTTGCGAACCTCAACTGGACGGCCTTGTGGGTCAAGCTCAGCGGTTATCTGTTCAGCACCCTGGCGCAGGACCTGATCTTTCTGGGCTTTTTTCTGGTCCGGCTCCGGGCCATCGTTCCGCGGCCGGGCCTGGGCCCCGGTCCACGAGCCCAAGCTCGAAGCGAGCGGGGCCACCGACTCCGGGTCAGCGTTCTGCTCGGCCTGCTGTTCAGCGTCTACCACCTGCCCAACCTGCCGCTGGTGGCGCTCACGTTCGGGTTCGGATCCGCAGTCGCCTGGATCTACTACGCCTATCCCAATCTGGCACTGGCGGTCGGCTGCCATACCCTGGTCGGCACGCTGCTGCATCGGGTGCTGGGGCTGCACATGCGCATCGGGCCGTTCTACTGGGAGCCCGATCGCTACATCCTGCGCACCCTGTTCCCCCCGCTCCGCGATTGGATCGGCGGTCTATTCTGAAGTTGACAGCTTCGGCGTCGCGGCAACATTCTGATTCGAGAGCATCGATCATGGGCCGAAGCCACGTGCGCCGAAAACCAGCACCGGCGTGGTCCGTCTACCTGATCGAGTGCCGCGGCGGCGGGATCTACACTGGCGTCGCCATCGACGTGCTCAAACGCTACGGCGCTCACGCCCGCGGCAAAGGAGCGCGTTACACCCGGGCCCACCCGCCGCGGCAGCTGTTGGCGGTCCTCGAGTTTCCCAATCGCTCCACCGCGACCCAAGCCGAGTCGCGCATCAAGCGCCTGACCGCCGCCGAGAAGCGCGCTTTGTGCCGGCGATTGGACCGGCGGCGCGCGCCATGATCGCATTCGCGCGAACCGCCGCCTTCGCGGCCCTGCTGGCCGCGCCGGTCCCGCCCGCAGCGGCCGAGATCGCGCTGCCGACCCCCAAGCAGCACTACAGGGATTATCGCTGGGAGGCGGAGAGTCTGACCCTGTTCGGTTCGATCCTCTCCGAGCTCAAGCCCGAGCAGCAGCTCGCCGCGATGCAGCTGCTGGCCGCGGCGCGCGGCGGCGACCGCGGCGCAATCCAGCCGCAGCAGCTCGCGGCGCTGCTCGGCGGAGTCGATCTGCAGAAGCGGCGCGGGCCGCTGCTCGAATGGGCGCTGCACCATTCGGCGGTGCTCGAGCTGCTGCCGGCCGAGGCGCGGGAGTGGCTCCCGATCATCCACGATTTCCTGCTGCTGTTTCTCGACCGCCTGCCGCCGGAGCGTCTGTTCGACTCGCTGCGGGGCCAGCTCGAGCTGGAAGGCCAAGACCGCGGCCAGCGCATGCTGCGGCTCGGCCAGCGCACGCCGACCTTGCAGAAGATCGGCCAGATCTTCGCCCGCAATCCGGCGATCGACCCGGATCTGCGCCAAGCGCTGCAGACGCTCGAGAACAGCATCGCGACCACCAGCCGCGACGAGCTGGTCGATATCATTCGCGCGGATGTGGGCGAGCCGGTGCTCGAGCGTTATCAGGTCCGCTTCGCCGACCAGATCCTGGCCGAAGCCTCGGTCGGCGCGGTGATCGAATGCAGCTTGGTCCTGCCCGGCGAGTCCACCCCGCGGCGCGCGGTCTGCAAAGTGATCAAGCCTTACGTGGTCGAGGCGCTGCGCAAGGAGCTCGAGATCCTGCTCGAGGTGGCCGCGTTCTTCGAAGCCCATCAAGAGTTTTACCAGCTCGGCGCGATGCCGCTGTCCGAGATGTTCCAAGAAGTGCGCGACGCCCTCGCGCGCGAGATCCAAGTGGTCGAGGAGCAGAGCAACCTGGCCCGCGCCGCGGAGTACTATCGCTCCGATCCCAAGGTCAAGATCCCCGATATCTATCCGCTCTCCAGCGCCCACGCCACCTTCATGGAATACATCGACGGCGGCAAGATCACCCGCGCCTTTCCGGACGATCCGCAGGCCCGCGCCAAGCTGGCGCGCCGCCTGCAAGAGATCTTGAGCTGGGACGTGATCTTCGCGCGCCAAGAAAACGCCATCTTTCACGGCGATCCGCACGCCGGCAACGTCTTTTTCCTGCGCGATCATC
>DASWHO010000308.1:0-14844 GCA_036398155.1 Acidobacteriota bacterium | reverse complement strand
GCGGAGCAGGACGCTTCGCAGCCCGCGGACTTCGAGTCCGAGCCGCCGGAATCCGGCGCCCCGCGCTACCACCAAGAGATCGTGGTCACCGCGGCGCGCTACGAGCAGGACTCGTTCGAGACCCCGGCGCCGATCTCGGTGATCTCGCGGGAAGAGCTGGAGCGGCGCCGGCCCGAAAAGCTGGTCGACGTGCTCAAGTCACTGCCCGGGATCGAGGTCTCCGGCGAGGGCCCGTTTCGCGGCCTGCCGGTGATCCGGGGTCTGACCAGCAACCGCATCCTGATCCTGGTCGACGGCCAGCGGCTCAACAACGGCCGCGAGTCGACCGAGTTCGCCGGCATCCAGCCCGGGCTGGTCGATCTCTCCCAGGTCGAGCGCATCGAGGTGCTGCGCGGCCCGGCGTCGGTGCTCTACGGCAGCGACGCGCTCGGCGGCGTGGTCAACATCATCACCCGCGAGAGCGCGTTTCGCAGCGGCGGGTTGCGGCTCCGCGGCGGCGGCTCCTACTCGTTCGGCAGCTCCGCCGACACCCAGCGCGGCCGGGTCCAGCTCGGCGGGGAGGGAGCGCGCGCCAACTTCCTGATCGGCGCGACCTATTTCGACGCCGAGAACTACGAGAGCCCGGAGGGTGAGGTGCCCAACAGCCAGGCGACCCAGCACAGCTTCGACGCCACCGCGCGCTTCATGCTGGCCGAGAACCGTTTCGTGCGCACCGATCTGCAGCTGTTTCGGGCCCGCGACATCGGCTTCCCCGGTTTTGATCCGGCCACCTCGGGCGTCGATATCGCGTTCCCCAAGTTCGAGCGCGACAAATTTTCGGTCACCTACGAGGTCACCTCGTGGCGGGCGCTGCGTAATCTGTCGGCCAACTTCTACTACCAGAACACCTTCAAGGACACCAAACGCAATTTCAATTTCGGTCCGTTTTTCTTTTCCAACAACCGCACCCAGTCCGACATCGATTCGGTCGGGGTCAACGCTCAGTCATCCGCCGAGCTCGGCGCGCATCGCCTGACCTTCGGGGTCGATTTCTACCGCGACTCGCTGCACGATGAGACCTTCGCTGAATCGACCTTCGGCAGCAGCACCAATGTGGCGGTGCCCGACAGCGACCAAGACGCGGTCGGCGTGTTCGTGCAGGACGAGTTTCCGCTCGGCGGCCGGTTGCATCTGGTGGTCGGGGCGCGGGCGGACCGGTTCAGCTTCGTCAGCCAGGACGATTCCGACTACACCGGACTGCCGTTCGACGAGACGCAATCCGATATCTCCGGCAACTTCGGGGCGCGTTATTTGGTCACCGATCATGTCGAGCTCACCGCGCTGGTGGGCCGCGGCTTCCGCGCCCCCAACATCCAGGAGCGCTCCTTTTTCGGTCTCGCCACCACCGGCGACACCTTCATCGAGCAGAACCCCAACCTCGACTCGGAGCGCTCGATCAACGTCGATGTCGGGTTCAAGGTCCGCTACGAGAAATATTTCGGCGGCTTCTCCTACTTCCATAATTCGATCCGCGATCTGATCGCGACCGTGTTTCTCGGAACCGATCCCAACTCCGGTTTGCAGCTGGCGCGGTTCGACAACATCGATGAGGCGACGATTCAGGGCGTCGAGCTGGAGCTGCAGCGCTTCCTGGGACCGCGCTGGTCGGTGTTCACCAACTTCAGCTACACGCGCGGGACCAACGAGACCAGCGGCGAGCCGCTGGCGCTGATTCCGCCGGTCAAGCTGGTTGCCGGCGGTCGCTACCAGGTCCGAAGCTGGTGGGGGGAGCTGACCGGACGCTTGGTCAGCGATCAGGACCGGGTGCCGTCGGCCTTGGAGCCGAGCGAGAGCTTCACGACCTTCGACGTCCGCGGCGGCTACGACCTGGCCGACGGGGTGGGGCTGCAGATCGCGCTCGAGAACCTGGCCGACGAGGCCTACGCGGAGCCGTTCAACGAGCGCTTGGAGCCGGGCCGCAACCTGCGCGTCTCCCTGAATTACAACTTCTAGCCCCGAGAAGGCCGGGTCTGTATGTAGGGGAGGGGCTTGTCCCCTCCCGAATCCGGCCTCCCAACCGCGCGCGCGCCCCGGAAACTTGACACGATCCGCACGATCCCCGATACCAAGCCTCCCAGAACGAGTTCCGGTTAGGAGTCTGGCCCTGCCCGCCCCGCACCCTTCCGACCGAGTCCGCCGGACGCAGCCGGCGCTGATCGACCTGATCGGCCGCGCCCTGGCGCGGCGCCGCGAGCGCGGCGGCCGGATCTACCCGCTGGCGCAGGCGGTCCCCGATTTCGCGCCCCCCGCCCACGTGCTCCAAGCGCTCGAGCAAGCCCTGCGCGAGCCCGACTCGCATCGCTACACCGTCGATCCCGGCCTGCCCGAGCTGCGCCGCGCGATCGCCGAGGTCCTGGGCGCGCGCCGCGGCGCCGACTGGAATCCCGAGCGCCAGATCCTGGTCACCGCCGGCGCCAATCTGGCCTTCGCCGAGCTGGCCCCGGCCCTGTTCGATCCCGGCGAAGAAGTGCTGCTGCTCGCGCCGTACTATCTCAACCACGGCATGGCCGTGGAGCTCGCCGGCGGCCGCGTGGTCGAGGTGCCGCTGGATGCGGAGCGCGGCTTCGGCTTGGATCTCGAAGCGCTGGAACGCGCGATCACAAAGGCCGCGCGCGCCGTGGTCCTGGTCCAACCCAGCAACCCGATCGGCTCGCTGCTGTCGCGCGCCGAGATCGAACAGATCCTGGGCCTGGCGCAGCGCCACAACCTGTGGGTAGTGAGCGACGAGACCTACGAGGACTTCGTCTATGATCCGCCGCCCGGCGGCTGGTGCAGCGCCGCGAGCTTCCCGGAGTTCCAGGATCGGGTCGCGGTGATCGGCAGCTTTTCCAAGTCCTGCGGCCTGTCCGGCTGGCGGGTCGGCTGGATGGCGCTGCCCGACGCGCTCGCGCCCGAAGTGCTCAAGTGCCACGACACCATGATCATCTGCGCTCCGGTCGCGGGCCAGAAGGCCGCGATTGCGGCGCTGCGCGGCCCGTGGGAGTGGCTCGAGGCCAACCGCGCCGAGCTCGCTCAGCGCCGCCGCACCGTGCTCGACTTTCTGGCCGCGAGCGAATCGTTGGAGACCGCCCCCGGCGCCAGCCGCGGCGCCATGTTCGTCTTGATCCGCCCGCGCGGCGCGCGATTGGCCGACTCCACCGCGGCCGCGCTCGACGTCATCGAAAGGACCGGCGTCGCGCTGGTCCCCGGCGCCGCCTTCGGCCGCGCCGGCGCAGGCTGGCTGCGCCTCTCCTTCGCCGGCGCCGCGCCCGCCGACCTGCTCGAAGCCCTCAACCAGTTGGAACGCTATTTCATCACTTGAAGTGCAAATTCTTTGCGGTTCAAAGTACTTGACAGACTTCGAACGGCGGGGCTAGTCTCGGCGGCGTGACCCCCTTGCAGCAGGAGGCGCCGCGGGGCGCCGATCCGGCGACGCTTCAGACCCACGCGCTCGACAACCTGCGCTACATCCGCGAGACCATGGAGGGCGCGGCCTCGTTCACCGCCGTGCCCGGTTGGGGCGGCGTGCTGATGGGGGTGACTGCGCTCCTCGCGGCGGCGATCGCGGCGCGGCAGCCCACGCTCGAAGGTTGGCTGATCGTGTGGCTGCTGGAAGCGTGCTTCGCGATCTTGATCGGCGGCTGGGCGGCGGATCGCAAAGCCCGCCGGGCTCAGATTCCGCTCTTGTCGGCGCCCGGGCGCAAGTTCGCGCTCGGGTTCGCGCCGCCGATCGTGGCCGCGGCGCTGCTCACCTTCGCGCTCTACCGCGCCGGTGCGGCCGACATCATTCCGGGCACCTGGCTGCTGCTCTACGGCGCCGCGGTGGTGGCGGCGGGGACCTTCTCGGTGCGGATCGTGCCGGTGATGGGGCTCTGCTTCGTCGGCTTGGGCGCGGCCGCGCTGTTCACTCCGACCGGGTGGAACAACTGGCTGATGGCCGGCGGCTTCGGCGGCCTGCAGATTCTGTTCGGGCTTCTGATCGCGAGGCGCCACGGTGGCTAAGCCGGTGCCGCATCGCTCGGCCGCCGGCGCGCCGCGCGCGCTCAGGCGCGCTCAGGAGCGCCGCAGCGAGGCGACCGCGCTCGAGCTCGATCGCCTGATCCACGAGCGCACCCGGCTCGGGATCGTCAGCGCCCTGGCGGTCAACGAGGCGATGAGCTTCAACGATCTCAAGCGCCTGCTCAAGACCACCGACGGCAACCTCAGTGTGCACGCCCGCAAGCTGGAAGAGGCGCAGTACGTGACCTGCAGCAAGTCGTTCGTCGGCCGGCTGCCGCGCACCCAGTACCGGCTGACCGCCGCCGGGCGGCGCGCGCTCGGCCGCTACCTCGATCACATGGAGGCGCTGATTCACGCCACGCGGGAGCGCTGAGCCGCCGGGGGCAGGGGGATAACGGGATGGATTCGGAATCACTTGCGTCGCTCGCGCGGCCGGACTTGCACGTCGCGATCATCATGGACGGCAACGGCCGCTGGGCGCAGCGCCGCGGCCTGCCGCGCCCGTTGGGACACCGCGCCGGGGTCGATGCGGTGCGCCGGGTGGTTGCGGCCGCGCCGCGGCTCGGGATCGGAACGCTGACTTTGTTCGCGTTCTCGTCGAGCAACTGGCGCCGGCCGGCCGAGGAGGTGGCGACGCTGCTGCAGCTCTTTCTCGCGTATCTGCGCGCCGACACCGAAACCTGCGCGGCGGCTGGGGTGCGGATCGAGGTGATCGGGCGGCGCGATCGGCTGCCGGCGCCGCTGCGCGGCGCGGCCGAGCATGCCGCCGCGGTGACCGCAAGCGGCGCTGCGCTGCATCTGCGCTTGGCGATCGATTACTCGGGCCGCGATGCGATCTGGCGCGCGGCCCGCCATCTGGCGCGCCACCGAAACGGGGCGCGCTCGCGGCTCGCGTTTCTGCGGCTGCTGAGCAGCTCGCAGGAGGCCGCCGCGCCGGCGCCGGACGTGGATCTTTTGATCCGAACCGGCGGCGAGCAGCGGCTCAGCGACTTTCTGCTGTGGGAGGCGGCGTTCGCCGAGCTCTTGTTCACCCCGCAGATGTGGCCCGATTTCGGCGCCGCCGACCTGACCGCCGCGATCGGCGAGTTCCGCCGCCGCGAGCGCCGCTTCGGCGCGGTCAGCCTGCCGGTCCATATCGACCACGCGCAGCGCGCCGCCTCCTAGCCCGCTCCGCGATTTCCTGGCTCGCCTGCGCTGATGAAATGCACTCCTTGATAGGCCTGAAATGAATGTAGGGGCGGGGCTCGTCCCCGCCCAAAGCAGAGGCGATGAACGACTCCGAGCGGGCCTCGAGCCGGCCCGTGGGAGGGGGCAAAGTCCCTACCATATAAGACCGGAAACGGGGACAGGTAGCGAATTTCCTGGCCTGCAGAGTTTTGAGTGCAGCCATGCTGGAAATTCGTACCAGTCCCCGTTTCCGTACCGGTCCAGGTCGGCTCAGTAGGTGACGCGGACGCGGTAGGTCAGGACCGCCTCCTGGTCGGGCGCGATTGGGACCGCGAACTCGGCTTCGAACGCCCCGGTCTTGGTGAACGGGTGCGAGTTCTGCAGCAAGGTCCAGTCGCCGCCGACCGGCTCGATCACCCGAATCGTGACCGCGCTCTCCTTGTGGTTGCGCAGCTTGATCTCGTAGGCGCTCTCGAACACGCGGTCCGCGATCTTCTGGAAGTCGGTCTGGCGGCGCTCGGCGCTGAGGTCGAAGGCGTTGCCGAGCTGCAACCGGATTTCCTCGTCCTTGGGGGTGTGGTCGATGCGATCCTCGCCGATGAACTGCGGGCTGCCGGCGCGATCGCGCTTGTAGACCCGCATGATGCCCTTGGGCAGCGGCAGGCCGAGCCCGGAGTCCTTGGCGTTCTTGAACTTGAGGAAGACCTGGATCTTCTCTTTGGTGGTGCTGCCGCCCCACGGGCTGCGGAAGTAGCCGCCGCCGCCGCGCAGGACGTAGTCCTTGCCGACCTGGATCGCGGGGGCGTCGAGCAGCTGGACCTGCTTGGTCTGATTCTGCTTCAAGGTGGTGAGCCGCGGCACAGTGTAGAGGTGGTATTCGAACAGCGCCTCCTCTTGGACCTGGGCCGGCGCGGCGGCCACCGCCCGGTCCATCATCATGCTCTTCATCATCTCGGGCTGGGCGCGATGCACGTCGCCAGCGACCAGCTTGAGCCGCGCGTTTTCGAACCCGGTGCCGGACTGGTTGTCGACCGTGACCCAGCCCTGCAGGCCGGCCTGGGCCTCGGCGGCGTCGAGCGCCAGCACGTAGTCGGCGCGCCAGCTCATGCCGCCGGTGAGGTAGGCGGCTTCGAGCGTGCGCCGTCCCGCTCCGGTCGCGTCGACCAGCCAGACCAAGGTCGGCTTGGCGATCAGGTTGGCGGGCACGCTGGGAAACAGGACCCGGTTGTAGCTCGGGTTGATCGCGATCCGCCCGTCGATCTCCCATACGGTGCCGTTATTGGTCGAGAGCAGCTTGGCGGCGACCTCCTCTTCGACCGTCGAGTTGTCGCGCAGCTTCTGCTGCACCAAGGTGACGGTCTGGCCGACGTACTTTTCCAGCAGCTTCTCGGGCGAGAGCAGGTCGTATTCGTAGTTCTGCTCCAGCACCGAGAGCGCTCCGCCCTGCAGCGTGCCTACGTGCACCGTCGGGGCGTCGATCTGCTCGGCGACGTCCATGAAACGCAGCTGCACGATGCCGGCGGGCAGCTCGACCTCGCGCTCTTCGCGCACCAGGCCGCGCCCGTCGTTGTAAACGGTCACCGCGACCGAGGTGCGGTCGGCGGCGGTGGAGGTCGCGGTCGGCTCGGCGGCGATCGCGGTGCCGGCCAGCAGGCCGGCGAGGGGATAGCTCAGACGCGCAAAAGCGCTCAGGTGCAGCATCATGGGTCACCTCCTGGGGTGCTCGATGGACCGGTAGGCTCGCGTGCGGA
The DNA here is from genome assembly GCA_036398155.1 of Acidobacteriota bacterium. Taxonomy (GTDB): domain Bacteria; phylum Acidobacteriota; class DASWHO01; order DASWHO01; family DASWHO01; genus DASWHO01. The sequence continues at coordinate 7,909 of DASWHO010000308.1, read as the reverse complement.
TCTCTATTCATTATACGCGCGCCGCCGGAGGATCGGTCTGGCCGCTGGCCCGATGCGATCCAGCCGGACACGCGGAGCCTGCCCATGGGCGGCCTTCGGCCACCCATGCCACCCTATTCGGGATCATGCAGGCGGATATCAAGGGCTAAGCCCTACTAGTTGGGAACCAGGATCAGCTCGGCCTCGAGGTTGGCGCGGATCTCCGCATCGCGGGTCATGAGCGGCACCAGGCTGCCATCGCGCCACGGCGCGAGCAGGTCGCTGCGGTGGCGGTGGACCAGATGCCCGCTCTGCCCGCCGGGGTAGGCAAAGCGCGCGTGCTCGAGATCCCTCAGATCGGCCAAAAAACGCATCGAAGGGCCGTCGATGTGGTCGAACGGCGCCAGGTCCTCGAACGCGCCGTTGCCTACCGTATTGATGTCGCCGCCGGTCGCGACGGTGGGTCCGTTGAACAGCCAGCGCAGCCAGGCTTTGGCGCCGAGCGGGTGGCGCAGAGTCAGCCGGTGCGCCGAACCGTACGGGCGGTTGCCGGGAAACGACATCAGGTCGACCGCGGCGTGATCCAGGGCGCGCAGGATGATGGTGCTGCGTCGCTCCGGCCCCGGCGTGGTGCGATCGTCCCACAGCGGATGCTGCGGATCGTTCATCGCGGCATCGAGCACCTGATAGAAATATTTCGAGGCGGCCAGGTAATCGGCGAAAAACGGGCCCAGGTCGTCGGCCAACAGCTCTTCCATCAGCGCGAGGCGAAACACTTCGAAAGCCAGGGCGCCGCGGCTGTCGGCCGAAAGGCGGCCGTCCCACGCCAACAGCTGGCGGTGCAGGTCGGCCGAGAAGCCTTCGGGTTGAGCCATGGCGGCGACCGCCGGACGAAAGGCGCGCCACTGCAGGCTCTCGACGTCGAGCTGGAGCTGGGCCAGCTCGGCGAGCTCGAGCGGGCCGGGCTGCGAGAGCCGCTCCGCGATCCGCTGATGGCGGTAGGGCGCGGCCCAAGAGCGGGTCGGCTCCGGTTCCAGCGCGGCGATGCGCTGGTTGGCGGTGGCGACAAAGCCCTCCGGCGGCTCGCCCCAGGCCGGCAGCTCGGCGGCCGGAACGCGGCCGTCCCAGCCGCGCCGCGCATCGCCCTGGCGGCGCGGAAACGGGCTCGGCGGGCTGCGCCGGCGCGGAATGGCGCCGGTCGCCTGATAGCCGATCGCGCCGCTCGCGTCGGCCAGCACCGCGCTCTGGGCGATCGCCTCGATCTGAATCAGGGCGGCGCGCGCCGCGCCGAGGTCGCGCGCGCGGTTGAGCGCGGCGAAGCCGGGCAGCATCGCCGGCCAGCGATGCACGCCCCACGCGATCGCAACCGGCACCCCGCCGGTCTCCTCGCGCGGCAGCACCGGCCCTTCGCTGCTGAGCGCGATCTCCATCACGACCTCGTCGCCGCCGCGCACGGCGATGCGCTCGCGGCGGACCCGATCCGGCCATTGCGGCAGGATCACCAGGTCGGTGTTGTCTGCCATCAGATTGGTAAAGCCCCACGCCAGCTTGGGCGTGTGGCCGATCACGATGTAAGGCACGCCGGGGATGGTGACGCCGGCGGCCTCGAGATCGCCGCCGCGCAGATCGGCCAGGTACCAGAGCGCCGGGAAAGTCAGCGTGAGGTGCGGGTCGTTCGCCAGCAGCGCCCGGCCGGAGCGGCTGCGGCGCGGCGCGATCACCCAGTTGTTGCTGGCCGCGAGGCCGCTGCCTAGGTTGGGGCTAGCGAGCTTGGAGAGCGGGTTGATCTTCGCCCGCAGCAGGCGCGCCTCACTGGCGTCGACGGCGGGCAGAGGCTCGGGCTCGGCCGGCGGCGCGCCCGGATAGGACGGGAACAGCGCCGCGATCCGCTCCCCCGGCCAGCGGGCGGCCAAATAGAGCGCGAGCGCTTCCTCTCGGATGTTGGTGGAGAGCACCCACGCCTCCAACAAGGAGATCGAGAGGCTGTCGATCGCGCTCCATGGTTGCGGCCGGGTCCGGAGCAGCTCGAGCTCCACCGCCGCCGCGCCCGCGCTCAGGCCGGCGTTCACCCCAGCTACGTAGGCTTCCAGCTCGCGCCGCTCGGGTGAGCGCAGCGCGCGCAGGGCGCGGCGCGCGGTACCGCGCAAATCGAGCAGGCGCAGCAGGCGATCCTGGTCGATCAGCTTGGCGCCGAACAGCTCGGCCAGCCGGCCGCCGGCGGCACGCCGCATCAGCTCCATCTGGAACAAGCGGTCCTGAGCGTGCACCAGCCCGAGGCCGAACAGCGTGTCGGCGGCGGAGGCGCCGCGCAGGTGCGGGATGCCGCGTTGGTCGCGCAGGATCCGGACCGGCGCGCGGATGCCGTCCACTTTCAGGCGGCCGTGGACCTCTGGATGGAAGCTGGCGAAGTAGAGGCGCCCGGCGGCGTAGAAGGCCAGGATTAGGCCACCAGCGACGGCCATTGATCTTAAAAATTGTCCTTTATTCATATATATTTAAAGTAATTTACATAATAAGTTACTTGACAATTTCTCAGCCCTGCCTTACGCTGGCCGCTGGCCATGCATGTACGACCCCACCGGAGTGGATGGAGGAGGGAAGCCATGAAACCGGTACTGCCAGTTCTGTTGTTGGCGCTCACGACCAGCATCAGCGTTGCCGACACGCTGCATTTCCCCTTTTACATTCAGGGCTTCGGCTTCTCCAGCCAGGTGACGATCACCAACCTGGACCAGGTGGCGGCCTCGATCCAAGCGTCGGCCTATGATCTGGACGGAACCCGGGTCGCCGACGGCAACCTGGTGGTGGGCGGCAACGACACCCTGACGACCTTCTTGAACGAGCTTCTGTCCCCGCCTTCGGTCGGCCGGCTGGAAATCAGCTCGACCGCGAACCTCAGTGCGGTGGTCACCATTGTCAGCCCGGTCGGAGGGTTCGCGCTCTATCCTGGCGCCAAACCGGCCAGCGGCCGCGCCCACCTCGATCTGTTCGAATCCAACAACAGCTTCGACACCGTGCTGGCGTTCTCCAACGCGAGCTCGCAGTCTGGCACCATGGCGCTGACCGCCCACGTCGGCGGAGTCACGCTGACCCTGACCCGCTCGATTCCAGCCAACGGCGTGGTGGCGGATCTGGCCAGCGCGATGTTTCCGATCGACGGCCTCGGAGCGCTGCGCATCGATGCCGACGTGCCGATTCACTCCACCGCGATTCTGATTCAACGCTCCAATTCCGCCTTCGTAACCACGATCAACGGCCGCCCCGACTAGGGCACGGCGGCGGATCTGGCGCCGGCTGCGGGGGGTCAAGTATGTAGGGGCGGGGCTTGACCCCGCCCGCGCGGCCTTCGGAATGGTCCCGTCGCGCCAACCAAGAGAGTCACGCTTCATGGGAGGGGACAAGCCCCTCCCCTACACTAGCCTCTGCTGCTGCAGCCAGCGGTAGGTCTTTTCCAGGCCCTCGCGCAGCGGCACCGGCTCGAAGCCCAGCTCGCGCTGCGCCTTGGCGCTGCTGTAGGCCCAGTGGACCGTGAACGACTCGACCCCGCCGCGCACCAGCTCCGGCGTGCCGCCGAACAGCCGCACCCGCAGCTCCTCGCAGGCGGCGATGGCGCGGAACATCCCCAGCGGCAGGTGGCGCCGCGGCAGCCGCGCCCCGGTGGCCTCGTTCAGCCAGGCCACCATTTGATTCAAGGTCGCGTTCTCGTCGACCAGGATGTAGCTCTCTCCGGGCTGGCCCTGCTCCAGCGCCAGGCGGTGGCCGCGCGCCACGCTGTCGGTGTAGACGTAGCCCCATAGCTTGTCGCCGGCGCCGGGAATCCCGGGCAGCCGGCCGCGCGCCAGATCGCGGATCAACCGCACCACCAGGTTGCCTTCGGTCATGTTGCCCGGACCGTATACGAACCCCGGTAGCAGCATCACCAGCGGCAGGCCGCGATCGATGAGCTCGAGCGCGACCTTGTGCGCCAAGTGCTTGGTCCGCTCGTAGTCGGTGAAGTAGGTTCCTTCGCGGTGGCGCAGCGACTCGTCGGCCGGCTCCGGACCGGTCGGGCCGAGCGCGAAGAAGCTGCTGGTATAGAGAAAGCGCTCGACCCCGGCCTCGAGCGCGAGCTCCATCAAGCAGCGCGTGCCTTCGACATTGATGCGGTCGAACAGCGCTCGATCGCGGCTGTAGGCCTTGACCATCGCCGCGCTGTGGGCCACCGCCCGGCATCCTTCGAGCGCCGCGCGCAGGCTTTCAGGCTGGGTCAGATCGCCGACCCGGGTCTCGAACCGCTCGAGCCCGCGCCGGTCGCTGCTCGGCCGCACCAGCAGCCGAATCGTCTCGCCGCCGGCCGCCAGCTCTTGCGCGATGCGCCGCCCGAGAAAACCGGTCGCGCCCGTGACCAGAATCGCCATCGTTCGTGCCGGCGCAGTATACCCGGGGCCGGCGCCCGGCTGGAGCCGATCGCTTTGGCGCCGCGGACCGATCCTTTCGCTTTTCTCACGCGGGGTGGCGGAGCGATGATAGGGGTCCCACGGCGTGGAGCGGCAGGCAAGCGAAGGGCGAGTAGCGCTGGCGGTGCACGGCGGCGCCTGGAATATCTCCGCCGATTTGCATGCCGCCCACCGCGCCGGCTGCGCCAAGGCGCTGCGCGCCGGCTGGGCGATCTTGTCCGAGGGCGGGCCGGCGCTGGCCGCGGCGGTTTCGGCGGTGCGGGTGATGGAGGACGATCCGGCGTTCGACGCCGGGGTCGGCTCGTTTCTCAACCGCGACGGCGAGGTCGAGCTGGACGCGGCGGTGATGGACGGGCGCGACCTGTCGTGCGGCGCGGTGGCGGCGGTGCGCGCGCTGCGCAACCCGGTGCTGCTGGCCGAAGAGGTGCGGCTCCAGGGCGGTCCGGTCCTGATGGTCGGCGAAGGGGCGCTGCGGCTGGCGCACGAGCTCAAGCTCAAGTTCTGCGATCCGGCGGAGCTGATCGTACCGCGCGAGCGCGAGCGCTGGGAGCTGGCGCGGCGCGGCGCGCTCGAAGCGGATCCCTTCGGCGACACGGTCGGCGCGATCGCGCGCGACCTCGACGGGCATCTCGCGGTCGCGACCTCGACCGGCGGCTCGATGTTCAAGCGCCCGGGGCGGGTCGGCGACACGCCGTTGGTCGGCTGCGGCTTCTACGCCGACGATCGGGTCGGCGCGGCGCTCTGCACCGGCCACGGCGAGTCGATCGCGCGCTTGGTGCTGGCCAAACAGGCGACCGATTTTCTGGCCATGCTGCCGGTCGAGGAAGCCGCCGCGGCGGCGCTGCAGCAGCTGCGCGTGCGGCTCGAGGGGCGCGCCGGCGTCCTGGTGATGGACAAGCTGGGCCGGGTGGGCTGGTGTCACAGCACGCCGTACATGGCGGTGGCGCTGATCGATTCGGAGCGCACCGCGCCCCGGATCGCGCTTGACCAGCACGAGGTGTAAGGCCGATGATAGCCACAAGCAGCGCGGCCGCTTTGAATCAGCGGACCGCTCGGGGACATGGGCATCTGGCTTAGCGCACTGCTCGCCGCGGTCTTGCCGCCGCAGCAAGCGCAAGACCGCTGGCAGACCTTTCGCTTCGAAGTCGACGTCTCGCTGGTGCTGCTCAACGTGGTGGTGATGGACGGCGAGCGCTACGTCGGCGATCTGACCCAGGATGATTTCCGCCTCTATGAAGACGGACGGCCGCAGGAGATCGCCTACTTCTCTTGGGAGGGGCCGCAGCCCGACGAGCTGGACACGCCGCAAGGCGACGATGCTGCGGTGCGTTACGTCCGGCGCCTGCGCGGCCGCGCCTCGCGGCTGGTCTTCATCGTGTTCGACACGGTCGGCAACCTCGGCAACTACAGCCGCAGCCGGGCCGGCGCGCGCGCCTTCCTCGACCAGTTCGCCGGCCCCGAGGATCGGGTCGGCTTGGTTTTCTTCAGCAACTACTGGAGCACCCGGGTGGTCGAGCCCACGCTCGAACGCGAGTTTCTGGTCGATGAAATCCGGCGCCCGCGGATCGCCAGCTTCTACAACTTCGACGACGAGTTCGGCCGTACCCCGGGACGCTCGATCTACCGCCAGCTCAAGCAGCTGATCGAGAACGTGCGCAACGAGCAGGGCCGCAAGATCTTCGTGCTGGTCAGCGAGGGCCTGCCGCTGGTCGACGAGGCCGACCAGCGCTGGCTGTTCTCCGAGCTCACCGACACGGTCGAGGAGGCCAATCAGAAGGACATCACCATCTACACCGTCGACCCCAGCGGCCTGAGTGCTCCGGGTCCGGGCGGCGTGGTACGGAGCGCCTTTCTGGCCAACCAGGGCAGCGCCGAGCTGGCGCGGCGCACCGGCGGCATGGCGCTCTATAACCACAACTTCATGGAGCAGGCGTTCGAGCGGATCGATCGGGATACGCGGCTGTGCTACACCATCGGCTACACCCCGCGGGCCGGCGAGGGACCGGCGCGCTGGCGGCGGATCCGGCTCGAGGTAGTCGGGCATCCGGAGTATCAAATCCGCACCCGAACCGGCTACTTCGCGGGAGACTAGGCGGTGGATCTGCCGCCATCTGCGGCGTTGCGCTAGCTCCGGCTCCTCCGAGATAGGGGGACTGGTACGAATTTCCGGCACCTTCGGACTCGGAACTCAGCCGCTCAGGAAATTCGATACCTGTCCCCCTATCTCGCTTCCGTCGCCCGCATTGTGAGCGGGGGACTCCCCCGCACCCCCTGTCGCCCGCCTCGCATCTGACGGCATCTCCGCCGCCCCACGCGCTGTGCACGGGTGCTCGTGCGAGGCCCATTGCGCATTCGGGTCGACGTCGCTGCGCTCGTCTCCGGCAGGAATGGGCGCCGGCCGTACTGCCGGGTCCCGAGCTTCTGCGGCTGATCGGCGACTCTGTGGATTTGCGCCTGAAGGGGAGTCGGATCACACTAGGGGCGACCATGGCTGCTACGCGCTGGACCATCCGTAGGCTGCTGTGCGTAGCGATCGCGGCCGCGACCTTGCTGCTGCTGGCCGCCGGCGGCTGGTTCACCTATAGCGATCTGCGGGAGGACCGCGCGGCGGCCGAGCAGCGGGCGCTGGAACGCGCCACGTTGATCGCCGCTTCGGTCGCCGACCGATTCGAGGACGCGCGCCGCGTTCTGACGGCGCTGGCGGCGAGCGCAGCGGTCGGTAAGCCGGACATCGAACGCGCCGGCGCTCTGTTCGGGCAGCTTCTCCGATGGCATCCTCGCGGCGCCGACCTGTGGCTGGTGGCCGCGGACGGTACGGTGCTGGCTGGAGCGACGCCGGTCTCGGATCCGGCGCTGCGCCGCGCCGCGCTGCCGTGGCTGCGCCGCGCGTTGGAGTCCGGCGCCTTCGTGATCAGCGATCCGCTGCCGGCGCACGCTCTGCCGCGCGGCGGGATCGTGCTGGCCCAGCCGCTGCGCGGCGCCGACGGAGTGACCGACGGCCTGGTGGCTATGGTGCTGGATGCCGCCCGCTTGCATCCGCATCTGAGCGGCGGCCGGCCCGGGGCTGAATCGAACCTGCTGGTGCTCGGCTCGGACGACCGTATTCTGCTGCGCAGCGACGCGGAGGCGCGGGGCGAAACCGGGACGGAGCGCTTCGCGCTCACTCCCCGGCATCTGCCCGAGCGCGCGCTCGGCACCTTGGTCGGGCCGAACGGCGGGCGCTGGCTGTACGCGCTGGTGAGGATTCCGGGCACCGAATGGAGGCTCGCATCCGGCCTATCGCTGCGCAGCTGGCCCGCCGCGGCCTGGCGCGCCGCCGGGCACACGCTTCCGCTGCTGGTCGTCGCGACCGCGAGCTGGTTGATCCTGGCGCTCGGGCTCGGGCGCCACTTGGTGGGCCGGCTCGGCCGGCTGGTCGAAGTCAGCCGCCGAATCGCCGGCGGACACTGGAACGTGCGGGTCGAGCCGAGCCGGATCGTCGAGCTCGACGAGCT
>DASWHO010000307.1:0-1895 GCA_036398155.1 Acidobacteriota bacterium | reverse complement strand
GAGCGCCAGCGCCTGGGTCCGCTGGAGCGAAGCAGGCGCGCCGCGCCGGCGCGCGCCGGTGCTGGTGGTGGGCGATCCGCTCGGCGATCTGCCTGGGGCACGGTCCGAGGCGCGCGCGGTCGCGCGGTGCTTCGACGGCTCGCGGTTGCTGCTCGGATCCCAGGCGACGCCGGCCGCGGTGCTGGCGGCCTTGAGCGCGGCCGGTTTGGCGCACGTGGCGGCCCACTACCGGCTCGAGCTGAGCAACCCTTATCAATCGGAGCTGCTGCTCGCGCGCGCCGACGGGCGGGGACCGGCCCCGCTGTCGATGGCGCGCCTGAGCCGGCGCGCGTTGCCGCTCCGGCCCTTGATTGTCCTTTCGAGCTGCAGCGCGGCGGGTGGTCCATTCCATCCCGGCGAAGGCGTGGTCGGCGGGTTCAGGGCGCTGTTCGAGGCCGGCGCCAGCGGCGTGATCGCGCCGCTTGAGCCGGTCGCCGATTTGAGCACCGCGCGGCTGATGCGCGACCTGGCCGCCGAGCTCGAAGCCGGCCACCCGCCCGACCTGGCGCTGGCCCGGGCGCAGCGCGCGGCGCTGGCCCGCGGCGGGCGTCGTTCGAGCCCGGATTGGGCCCGCTTCATTTTCATCGGCGGAGCCGCATGATTCGGTCGAGCCTGTCGGTCGCGGCGCTTTGGTGGCTGAGCGTGATCTCGAGCGCGGCGCCGGCGCCGGTCGAGGTCATCGTGCTCGGTATCGCTCAAGACGGCGGCCTGCCGCATCTGGGCTGCGCCCAAGAGCGCTGCGAGAGGGCGCGCCGCGATCCCAATCTGCGGCTCCATGGGTCGAGCCTGGGCGTGGTCGATCGCGAGCACGGCCAGGCGTTCGTGCTCGACGCCACCCCGGACTTCGAGGCGCAAGTAGCCCGGCTGCGCGCGGCGGCTGCCTTGCCGCCTTCCAGCGGCCGCAATCCGGTGGCGGCGATCCTTGTGACCCATGCTCACATCGGCCACTATCTCGGGCTGGCGCAGCTCGGCCGCGAAGTGGCGGCGACCCAGCGCCTGCCGCTCTATGGCACGCCGCGGATGGCGGCTTTCCTGCGCGGCAACGCGCCGTGGAGCCAGCTGGTGGAGCTGGAACAGGTCGAGCTGCGCGAGGTCGGGCCCGGCTCGGTGGTCGAGCTGACGCCGACTCTGAGCGCGAAGCCGCTGGCGGTGCCGCACCGCGATGAGCTCAGCGATACTGTGGCGTGGCTGCTGAGCGCGCGCGGCCGGCGACTCCTGTATCTGCCGGACATCGACAAGTGGCAAAAGTGGTCGAACGACATCCGCGACCTGCTCAAGACCGTGGATCTGGCCTTCATCGACGGCAGCTTCTTCGATGCCGGCGAGCTGCCGGGCCGGGATCTGAGCGAGATCCCTCACCCGACGATCCAAGAGTCGATGGCCACTATAGGCCCGCGCCGGCCGGACGCTCGCGCCAAGGTCTATTTCATCCACCTCAACCACACCAACGCGGCGCTCGACCAAGGCGGCGCGGCGCTGCGCCGCGTGCTGGAGGCCGGATACCACATCGCCCGCGAAGGCGACCGCTTCCTGCTCGCCCCGTAGCCCAGCGCTAATTTAACCCTTGATATTCCCGCATGGTCCTGAATGGGTGGCATGGGTGGCCGAAGGCCGCCCATGGACGAGCTGCGCACAAAGATCGAGTGCTTCCGGTTGGCAAGACAGATCGCACGAATGAAACGCAGCACGGCCTGTAGGGCTGCCGCCTAGACTAATTCGCGTAGCCCAGGGCGCGGAGGGCTTGGCGGGTCTCCTGGTCGAGCACCGCGGTGGCCGGTTTCCACGAACGCCGCGCGCGATAGCGGGCGCGCAAGGTCATCAGCTCCTGGCGCATGAGGCCGGCGAGCAGTGGGCGC
>DASWHO010000306.1:0-7712 GCA_036398155.1 Acidobacteriota bacterium | reverse complement strand
GCTCTACATCCTGCTGCTGCGCGAGGATGAGACTTGATGATCTTCTGCCGGTTTGTGAGTGTAGGGGCGGGGCTTGACCCCGCCCGAGCCGGGCCGAGAAACAACTCGGCGTCCTGCGATCAGGCAGTCGCGTAGAGCGATCGGAACTGGGTTGCGAGACCCTCGTGAAAGCCGATCGGGGTCAGCTTGAAGGCCTCCATAAAGGGCTTGGGATCGCCGACGTTGCCTTCCTCGAGCATGACCAGCTGATCCGAGGTCAGCGGAAACAACGGCAGGCGCTGCAGCACCCTGACCAGCGGCTTCATCAGCGCCAGCGGAACATGCAGGTGCCACGGGTAGCGCCGGGTGTGACGCCCGACCGCGCGCAGGATCTCTCCGTAGGCGATCGGTTCCGGGCCGGCCACGTCATAGGTCTGATGGACCGACTCGGGAACCGTGAGCGCGCGCGCGAAACCGGCGCTCAGCTGGCTCAGGTGAACCGGCTGCAGCGGGCTGCGGCCGCTGCCGATCACCGGCACCACCGGAACCGGGATCACGCCGCCGATCGTCATGAGACCGTGAAGTTGGTCGAGAAAGTTCGCGTGCCCGTCGCCGTAGCCGTAGACCACCGAGGGGCGGAAGATGGTCCAATCGAGGCCGCTCGCGCGCACGATCTCTTCGGCGCGGTGCTTGGTGCGCTGGTACTCGGAAGCGCCGCCGGGGCGGGCCCCGAGCGCGCTCATGTGCAGCAGCCGTTTCACCTCGGCGGCTTTGCAGGCTTCGACCAGGTTGCGGGTGGCTTCGACGTGCAGGCGCTCGAAAGTCACGCCGCGGCCGGGAAACTCGCGGATGATGCCGACCAGATGGATGGCGGCGGCGCAGCCCGCCAGCGCCTGCTTGAGCGTAGCCGGTTCGAGCACGTCACCGCAGGCGAGCTCGATCTGCTGCGGATAGCAGGTGCGCAGCTTGCCTTCACTGCCGCGCCGCACCAGGCAGCGGGCGGCGTGTCCGGCTCGGCCCAAGGCGGCGAGAACGCCGTGTCCGACGTATCCGGTGGCTCCGGTGACCAGGACGAGCATGGCTGGTTTCGGCCGCCGCGCGGCGCGAGCGTATCTTCATAATCGCTCGCGCCGCTTCCCGTCAACCGCTCATCGGGGTGCTCGGGGTGCTCGGGGTGCTCGGGGTGTTTGGGGTGCTCGGGGTGCCGTGGGCAAGCTTTGCTTTGCCCACGGGCGACGGTAGTCATCGGGCGGGGACCAGCCCCGCCCCTACATCTTCGTCGTCTAGTGCGTGACCTCGGGCTTGCGCGCTGTGATCCGGATGCTGTGGATCCGGCCCGCCAGGCTGCCGGCGAGCCGTTTGGTGAACGGGCGAATCCAGCGCGGGATCGAGACGCAGCCGCCGTCCGCCAGGCCGCAGAGCTGAGCGGCGTCGTAGGTGTGGCGCGACAGCACCCGGATGTCCTCCAGCCCGGCCGCCCGCATCGCCTCGACATACTCAGCTTCCGAGATCGCTCCGGCGACGCAATTGTCGTACAGGCTCGCCAGATGGCGCGCCGCCCACGGCAGGTCGTCGGCCACCATGTCGGAGATCTGGACCCGGCCGCCCGGTTTGAGGACGCGTGCGATCTCGTCGAACACGCGCCGCTTCTGCGGCGAGAGGTTGATCACGCAGTTCGAGATGATCCAGTCGGCGCTGGCGTCGGCGACCGGCAGCTGCTCGATCAGCCCGGAACGGAATTCGATGTTGTCGAAGCCGGCTTGGCGCGCGTTGGCGCGCGCCCGATCGAGCATCGCGGAGGTCATGTCGACCCCGATGACCCGGCCCTGCGGCCCGACCGCGCGGGCCGCGATCAGGCAGTCGATACCGGCTCCCGAGCCGAGGTCGACCACCGTCTGCCCGGGCTGGACCTCGGCGAAGGCCAGCGGATCGCCGCAGCCGAACGAGTTCTGGACCGCGTCGGTGGGAAGGGGCGCGAGCCGGTCCGCGGTGTAGCCGGTTGCCAGCGCCGGATGGGTCGTGACCGCGCCGGCGCCGCAGCACGAGCCCTTGGGACGCTGCACCGCGGCCGCATAGGTTTCACTCACGCGTTGTCGGACTTGATCTGGATTCATGACCTCACCTCTTTGGTTTGGAGTGGCGGCCGAGGGAAGCCTTTCAGCAGCTCGCCGGTTTGCATCCTGGAGCGCAGCAGTCGAGCCCCGCGCTCGATTGCTCCAGTAGTTGAAGGGCTTCCACGACGCCTTGGCGCCGCGATTTGGGCACGGAATGCAGCAAGGTTTCGACCCAGCTCATGGTGACGTGGTGGATCTGATCGCGCAGGGCGCGGCCCTCGGGCCGCAGGCGCAGCAGCTGGACCCGCCGGTCCTCGGGGCTGGCCTTGCGTTCGACCCAATGGCGGCGCACCAGCGGATCGACCAGACGAGTCGCGGTCGAAGGGGTGACGCTGAGCTGGCGGCTGAGCTCGCGCATCGAGAGCGGCCCGGGCACCAGCGCTTCCAGCACCTGGCACTGCACCGGGCTCAGCGGCAGGCCGCAGCAGCCGCTGCGGTCGAGCGAGAGACAGCGCCGCAGCAGGCTCCGCAGCGCGGAGCTGAGGTCTGCGGCTAGATGCCGGTCGGCGGTATCTAATTGGCTCATACAATGATTGTATAATACAAATAAATTGAGCTGTCAAGCACCCACCGGAGATTTTCTTAGATATTGACGTAAGTGATTATCTGCCAATCAGTTAGACAGATGGAATCCGAGTGCAAGTCGGAATCCAGGCCTCCGCGTCATTCCGGCGCAAGCCGGAATCCAGGCCGAGCAGACTCACTCTCTGTTCGCAGCTCGTCCATGGGCGCCCTTCGGCCGCCCATGCCACCCCATCGGCGGGCGCACGGGCGCCCGGTCGACTAAACTCGACATGGATTCGCGATGGCCGAGTACTCCAAGTTCGATCGGTTCGACGCGCGCAGCTATGCCGCCGCCTATCAGGCCGACCGGGTCTATGAGCTGCTCGGGGAGCTGTTGGATCGTTATCTCGAAGAAGGCATGACTGTCGCCGATCTCGGCAGCGGGGCCTCGGTTCCGGTCGCGGTTTGGGCCGCCGCAAACCGCCGGCGCGTCGACCTGCACCTGTTCGAGCCCAGCCGGATGGCCGACCCGGCCGATAAGCTGGTGCGCGAGCTTCCGGGGGGACCCTATCACCTGCACCGGCGGGCCGCCCACCGGCTCCTTGAGAGCCTCCCCAACGGATTCGACCTGCTGGTTTGCAATCGGATGCTCCACGAGTGGCGGCTCGTGGAGCTGGAGCGCACCGGCACATGGGACCTACCAGTGGTTTTCAATGCCGCCTGCGCCGGCCTGCGGGCGGCCGGCCTCGTGGTGATGGGAGACTTCGCATTCCCGGCCGAGCTTTCGGAGCGGCGAGTGGCGGCCAGCATGGCGGCCATGCTGCGCCGTTTCGGGCACACCCACCCGCCGGAGCACTTCATCCAGCCGGAGGACGCCGCCGCGGCACTCGAATCGTCCGGCCTCGAAATTCTCGAACGCCACCGAATCGAGCGGCCCGAGCTGGACACCGACCGCTTCTACTGGTTCCTGGTGGCGCGCCGGATGGGCGGCCCCCAATAGCGGACTGCCGCCTCCGTGGTCCCGAATCGGGTGCCGTGGGCGGCCGAAGGGCGCCCATGGTCGAGCTCTGTATGGCGGATGGCCTCGCGCAGCGGTCCACTGCGCGTGCCCTCGCCAGCCATGTACACTTCTTCGGCGGGAGGAACGCGCCATGAACCGCAATGCCGTCATGCAACCGGCACCGATCAAACCCACCGTGACGGTGGATGTGCTCCAGCAGCTGGACATCCGCGTCGGCACCATCGCATCGGTCAGCGAGGTACCGGGCTCGGACAAGCTCATGCAGCTCGAAGTGCGGTTCGGCGATCACACCCGCACGATCCTGGCCGGCATCAAAACGGAGAGGGAGAATCCGCGCGAGATCGAAGGCAGGCAGGCGCTGTTCGTGGTCAACCTCAAGCCGCGCAAGATGGCGGGAGTGATCTCCGAGGGCATGCTGCTCGACCTCGGTTACGAGGACGGTCTCGTTCCGGCGCTCGCGGTTCCCGAGCGACCGGTGCCCGACGGCACCCGCGCCGGCTGAGCTGCAATGCCTACAACAGGGCGGGGACGAGCCCCGCCCCTACATTTCGCCCGGGAAGATCTCAGTAATACTCTTTCAGGTGGCGGACCTCGAGCCGATGCTGCTGGAGCGAGGCGATGCCTTCGGCCGCCGCCGCCGCGCCGGAGGTGGTGGTGATATACGGTACGCCGCGCTCGAGCGCGGCGCGCCGCATCGCCTTGTCGTCGAAGTAGGAGACCTTGCCCAGCGGGGTGTTGATCAGCATCTGGATGTGGCCCGAGATGATCGCATCCACGGTGTTGGGGCGTCCCTCGTTGACCTTGTAGATGCTGGCGCAGACTAGGCCCCGGTCCTCGAGGTAGCGGCAGGTGCCGCGGGTGGCGGTCAGCGAGAGCCCGAGCTCGGCCAGGCGCCGCGCGATCGGCAGGATGGTCGGCTTGTCGCGATCGTTGACCGAGAGGAACACCGTGCCCGCGGCCGGCAGCGGCTGTCCGGCGGCGGCCTGGGCCTTGGCGAAGGAGATCCCGAAGTCATGCGAGATCCCCATCACCTCACCGGTCGATTTCATCTCGGGGCCGAGCAGCACATCGACGCCTTCGAAGCGCTGAAACGGAAACACCGACTCCTTGATCGCGATGTGCCCGACCCGGGGCTCTGCGGTGAAGCCGAGCTCCGCAAGGGTGCGCCCCAACACCACTTTGGTGGCCAAGCGCGCCAGCGGGACGCCGGTCGCCTTGGAGATGAACGGCACCGTGCGCGAAGCACGTGGATTGGCTTCAAGGATGTAGATCAAGCCGTCTTTGAGCGCGAACTGGACGTTGATCAGGCCGCGCACGCCGAGCTCGAGCGCCAGAGTGCGGGTCATCTCCCGCATCCGGTCCTGGTCTGCGGCGCCGATCTTGTAAGGCGGTAGGACGCAGGAGCTGTCGCCGGAATGGACCCCGGCCTCCTCGATGTGCTGCAGGATGCCGCCGATCACCGCGCGCTCGCCGTCGCACAGCGCGTCGATGTCGACCTCGAAGGCGTCTTCCAGGAACCGATCGATCAGCACCGGCCGGCCGTGGCTTTCGACGAAGGCATGCTCGACCGCGCGCTCGAGGTTCTCGCGATCGAACACCACCTCCATCGAGCGCCCGCCCAGGACGTACGAGGGGCGCACCAGCACCGGGTAGCCGATCCGATCCGCTTCGCGGGTCGCCTCGGCGGCGGTCAGGACGGTGGCGTACGGCGGCGCGCGCAGGCCGAGCCGGTCGAGCACGGTGCCGAAGCGGCGCCGGTCCTCGGCCAGATCGATCGCGTCGGGCGAGGTGCCGAGAATCGGCACGCCGCACTCCTTGAGCGGACCGGCCAGCTTGAGCGGCGTCTGGCCGCCGAACTGCACGATCACGCCGAGCGGCTGCTCCGCTTCGACGATCGCGAGCACATCCTCGAGCGTGAGCGGCTCGAAGTAGAGCCGGCTCGAGACGTCGTAGTCGGTCGAAACCGTCTCCGGATTGCAGTTGATCAGGATCGACTCCAGCCCCTCCTCGCGCACCGCCAGCGAGGCCTGCACGCAGCAGTAGTCGAACTCGACCCCTTGCCCGATGCGGTTGGGGCCGCTGCCGAGGATTACGACCGCCCGGCCGCCGATCGGACGCCCCTCCGGCTCGGGCTCGTAACTGGAATAGAAGTAAGGAGTCGAGGCTTCGAACTCGCCGGCACAGGTGTCGACGCTTTTGAAGCTGACCGCCACGCCGAGCTCGCGGCGGCGCTGCCGCACCTGCTCCTCGCCGCCCTCCGGCGCCAGCTTGAGCGCGCGGGCGATCTGAGCATCGGAGAAGCCGTCGGCCTTGAGCCGGCGCAGCTCGGCGGCGTCGAACGAGGCGAGCTCGCGCTCGGCCATGCCCGCCTCGGCGGCGGCCAGCGCTTCGAGATGGCGCAGAAACCACGGGTCGATGGCGGTCAGGGCGTAGAGCTCGTCGATTTTCCAGCCGCGCCGCAGCGCCTCGCGCAGGTAAAGCAGCCTGCGGCTGTTGGGGGTGCGCAGCCGCTCGGCCAAGCTGGCGGCATCGTGGACCAGGACCGCGCCGGCGTCGAAGCCGGTCAGACCGGTTTCGAGCGAGCGCAGGCCTTTCTGCAGCGCTTCGCGGAAGGTGCGGCCGATCGCCATCGCCTCGCCGACCGAACGCATCTGGGTGCCGAGCTGGTCGGCGGCGCCGGGGAATTTCTCGAAGTTGAAGCGCGGCAGCTTGACCACCACGTAATCGATCGCCGGCTCGAAGCAGGCTGGGGTCTTGAGCGTGATGTCGTTGGGGATCTCGGGCAGGGTGAAGCCGACCGCCAGCTTGGCCGCGATCTTGGCGATCGGGAAGCCGGTCGCTTTGGAAGCCAGCGCCGAGCTGCGCGAGACCCGCGGGTTGATCTCGATGATCAGGCGCCGGCCGCTGGCGGGGTCGACCGCGAACTGCACGTTGCTGCCGCCGCATTCGACCCCGATCTCGCGGATCGCCTTGATCGCGTCGTCGCGCATCGCCTGGTATTCGCGATCCGATAGGGTCTGGGCCGGCGCTACGGTGATCGAGTCGCCGGTGTGCACCCCCATCGGGTCGAGGTTCTCGATCGAGCACACGATCACCGCGTTGTCGGCCCGGTCGCGCATCACCTCGAGCTCGTACTCCTTCCAGCCGATCACGCTCTGCTCGACCAGGATCTCGTGGATCGGGGAGAGCGCGAGGCCGCGGGCGGCGATCTTTTCGAACTCGCGCAGGTTGTAGCCGGCCCCGCTGCCCGAGCCGCCCAGGGTGAACGACGGGCGCACGATCGCCGGGTAGCCGATCTCCTCGACCTTGGCGATCGCCTCGTCGAGGCTGCGGGCGAAGCCGCCGCGCGGCACCTCGAGGCCGATCTTGCGCATCGCGTCGTGGAACAGCTCGCGGTCCTCGGCCTTGCGGATGGTCTCGAGCCGCGCGCCGAGCAGCTCGACGTTGAACTTCTTGAGCAGGCCGGCTTCGGCCAGCTCGACCGCCAGGTTGAGGCCGGTCTGGCCGCCCAGGGTCGGCAGCAGCGCGTCGGGCCGCTCGCGCTCGAGGATCAGCTCGGCGATCTCGAGCGTGACCGGCTCGACGTAAATGGCGTCAGCGGTTTCGGGATCAGTCATGATCGTCGCCGGGTTGGAGTTGACCAGGATCACCCGGTAGCCGAGCGCCTTGAGCGCCCGGCAGGCCTGGGTTCCCGAGTAATCGAACTCGGCCGCCTGCCCGATCACGATCGGCCCCGACCCGATCACGAAGATCGATCTCAGATCGTCGCGCCTAGGCATGGGGATCGTCGGTACAGGTTGGGGCGGTGCCAAGCTTGGGGGGCGAGAGAAAATCCGCGGCTGGCCCGCGCGCTGGAGGTTGAAAAGGACCGCCGGCCCGACGATAAAGTTGCAGCCGGCACCGCAGGCATCGACGCATGATCCTATGCTGCGGCGGAAGGCATTTCAAGCTGAGCAGAGTTCGACCGGTCGGCTCACTCGATGCGAGATTCGCCCGTCACGCCGAGCCCGGCGTTTGAGCCGCTTGCCAGCCGGGCCGGTTCGGATCGATCCTAGCGCGGGCCATGAGCGCAGCGCGCCAGTACCGAGCCGACG
>DASWHO010000305.1:0-5707 GCA_036398155.1 Acidobacteriota bacterium | reverse complement strand
CGGTGAAGCGAGGAGGAACCGCTGATGATCGGACTGATCCTGGATCCTCAGATCTCGCGGCGCGAGCTGCTCGAGCAGGTGATCGAGACCGAGCGCGATCTGCACGCCCTGCTGGCCGAAGCCGCCGATATCGCGGTCGATCCGGTCGAGCGCGATCTCTATGCTCGGCTGGCCAAGCGGCAGGCGGAGTGCCTGAGCGCGCTCGCCGGCGAGGACGAGCGTCTCGCGGGCGAGGAGTTCATCCAGGCCGCGATGGGCGACGTGTAGTGCGCCTGTCGGACGCAGCGCAGCGGGCGGTGGAGCTGGCGTCAGCTGCGAGGCGCGCGACAGGGGTGCGGGGGAGTCCCCCGCTTTGAATGCGGCTGACGGAGGCGTACGAAAGGTACGCCGGAGGAAGCCGAGTTAGCGCAACGAAGCAGATGGCGGCAGATCCGCCGCCGGGTCACCGAGCTGCCAGACGGTGTCGAGCACGGTACCGTCGACCCACTTGACCACCGCGACCGGGCGTTCGAGCAGGCGCGGCTTGTGCGGCTTGCCGCCGCAGATCGCCTCCACTTCGGCCTGCAGCTCCTCGATCGGCTTGAGCGGCAGATCGCTGCCCTTGAGCCGCTCGATCAGGTCGCGGCGCCGCGGATTGATCGCGATGCCGCGCTCGGTCACCACCACGTCGATCAGCTCGCCCGGACCGACCAAGGTGGTGACCTGGTCGACGATCACCGGGATCCGATCGCGGAACGACGGCAGCGCCAGGATGGTGCAGCCGGCATAGAGGCAGTTCTGCCAGCCGCCGATACCGTGGAGCAGCCGGCCGTCGGAGTGGGTCACCACGTTGCCGTTGAACTCAAGGTCGACCTCGGTCGCCCCCAGCACCGCAACGTCGACCATCGAGGCGAAATTGCCCTTGCCGTGGTGATTGTAGGAGGTGAACGGCGAGGTCGCGACATGGCGCGGATCGGAGGCGATCGAGCGCACCGCATCGAGATCGAAGGTCTGGCCGTCGAGAATGCAGCCGGTGAGTCCCTCTTGCAGCAGCTCGACCAAGTACTTGGTCGAGCCGCCGCGCACGAAGCGGGCGCGCACCCCGGCCTGTTGCATCATCTGCTTGAGATAGGCGACGAAGGCCAGCGCGATGCCGCCGGCGCCGGCCTGAAACGAAAAGCCCTCTTTCAGGATCCCGGCGTCGCGGATGAAGCGGGCCACGTAGTGCGCGATCCTGAGCCGGTCGGGGCTCTTGGTGATCTCGGTGGTGCCGGAGACGATCTTGGACGGATCGCCGATCGAAGGCACTTCGACCACGTAGTCGACGTGGTTGCCTTGGATCTGCCACGGGATGCACGGAAACGGCACCAGGTTGTCGGTCACCACGATGACCTTGTCGGCGTAGGTCGAGTCGGCCAGGGCGAAGCCCAGCGAGCCGCAGGCCGACGGGCCATGCGAGCCGTCGGCGTTGCCGAACGGATCGGCGCTCGGCGCCGCGATCAGCGCGATATCGATATGGACCTCGCCGTCCTGGATCGCCTGCCAGCGCCCGCCGTGCGAGCGCAGCACCCCGAGGCCGCGCATCTTGCCGCGCGAGCAGTACTCGCCCAGCGGGCCGTTCATGCTGCCTTCGATATGGTGCACCACCCCCGCGTCCATCAGCCCGATCACCGGTTCGTGACACGGGAACGACGCGCTCGGAAACCACATCAGATCCTTGATCCCCATGCGGGCCGCGATCTGGAGTGCATCCAGCGCCACCCGGTCGCCGTTGCGCAGGTGGTGGTGGTTCGAGATCACCATGCCGTCGCGCAGGCCGCAGCGTTTGAGCGCGGTCTCGAGATCCGCCACCCGCTTGTCGCCGCTCGGCGGATAGTCGTTGCAGCTGCGCACCGGGGGAGCCTGCTTGCGACCAGCGGGCGCGTGCTGGTTGACGCCTGGAAACGGCACCTGGTCGCGGCCGTTCACGTTCCGCGGCACCCGGCGGCCGGCCGCGTTGGTCACCAGCTTGGGCTCGGCGCTCATTTCTTCGGCTCCACCAAACCAGCGGCTGGCTCCGCCACCCGGCCCATCGCCCGGGCGCGCTCGACCAGCTTGCGGGCCCGCTCGACCACCGGCGGATCGATCATCTTCGAGCCCAGGCTGACCACGCCGAGCCCTTGCGCCTGCGCTTCGCGAAACGCCGCCTCGATCTTGAGCGCGCGCTCGATCTCCTGAGCGCTGGGCGCGAACGCGTCGTGGATCACCGGAATCTGGCGCGGGTGCACGCAGCCCATCCCTTCGAAGCCGAGCGCCCGCGAGCGCTCGGCCCAGCGCCTGAGGCTGTCGAGATCGCCGACGTCGCCGAACACCGAGTCGATCGCCTGGGCCCGCGCCGCGCGTGCGGCATTGACCAGGCGCAGCCGAGCGTAGAGCGACTCCTGCCCCTCCGCGCTCTTGGGCACCCCCAGGTCGGCGGTGTAGTCCTCCAGGCCGATGGTCAGCGCGGCCACCCGAGCGCTGGCGCGCGCGATCTCGAACGCGTGCTCGATTCCGAGCGCGGTTTCCAGAATCGGCATCAGCCACAAAGGCCGCGCCGCCGCGGTGCCCAGCAGCTTGCCGATCAGCCGATCGACCTCCCGCACCTCGTCGGCGCGCTCGACCTTGGGCATCAGGATCAGATCGGGCTGCTCCGGAACGATCGCTTCCAGATCCTTCAGGCCTAGCGGCAGCGGGTTGATTCGCACCATGCGTTCGGCGGCGCCGAAGTCGACCGCGCGCAGCGCGTTGCGGACCAAGAGCCGCGCCGCATCTTTCTCCTGCGGGTGCACCGAATCCTCCAGGTCGAGGATGATGCCGTCGGGCTGGTGCAGCCCGGCGTTGATCATGAACTTGGGCTCGTTGCCCGGCAGGTAGAGCCGCGACCGCCGCAGCCGGTCGCGCGGCGATGGCGGCGGCGGCGCCGCGCTGCGCCGCGGCCGCGCGTCCCGCGCGGCGCCCGCCCCGGCGCGCTTGGCCGCCGCCTCCAGCCGCGCGTCGATCACGAACGGCAGCGCGCCGCTGTCGTCGATCTGCACCAGCGCGTCGCACACCCCGAGCGCCTCCAAGGTCGCGGTGGTCTGGCGCCGGATCGAATCGCCGTAGTACGGCTCGACCCGCGACTGCAGTTGGATTTCGATTCCGCCGCTATCGCGCAGCTCGATCCCAACCAGCAGATCGGAGCGTACGTCTTCGCCGCGCCGGCCGGCCATCGCCATGCAGGTCACCGTAGCTCGGCCAGGATCGCGTCGGTCATCTGCTGCGTCGTGGCCGCTCCCTTGCTCACTACGCCCGCCCCGCCCGGCAGGCGCAGCATGTCATACGTGCGCACCGTGCCGGCCTTCACCACCGCTGCCACCGCCGCGCGCACCCGCTCGGCCTTCTGGGTCTCGCCGACGTGATCGAGCAGCATCGCGGCCGACAGGATCATGGCGATCGGATTCACGATCGAGGGCTCGAGCTGCTCGTACTTGGGCGCCGAGCCGTGGGTCGGCTCGAACACCGCCACTTCGGCCCCGAGGTTGCCGCTGCAGGCGAAGCCCAAGCCGCCGACCAGTCCGGCGAACGCGTCGGAGGCGATGTCGCCGAACAGGTTGGTCGCCACCACCACCCCGTAGTCCTCCGGGTTCTTGGTCAACCACATCATCTGGGCGTCGATGTTGGTCGACCAGAGCGCGATCTCGGAAAACTCGCGCTGCACCTCCTTGGCCACCTCCTCCATCAGCCCCGAGGTCTCGCGCAGGACGTTGGGCTTCTCGCACACCGTCACCGACCGGTAGCCGTGCTTGCGGGCGTACTCGAACGCCGCGGCGCAGATGCGGCGGCAGGCCGAGCGGGTCACCACCCGCACCGAGATCGCCAAATCCGCCCCGGCCACGGCTGCAAACGGCTTGTACTTGGGATGGGACGCCAGCGCCTCGCGCACCAGCGCCGGCGGGTCGCTCCACTCGATGCCGGCGTACATCCCCTCGGTGTTCTGGCGGAAGATCACCGCGTCGACCGCCGGCTCCTCGAAGCCGCCGGAAGCAGTCTTGCGGATGAAGTTGAGCGGGTTGCCGGCGAACGAGCGGCACGGCCGGATGCAAACGTCCAAACCGAAGCGCTGGCGCAGCGCCACGATCGGGCTGAAATAGCTGTGGCCCTTGCCCTTGAGCTCCGGCGCCAGCTCGGCCTCGGCGGCCTTTTTGGGCTTGGAGGTGATCGCGCCGAACAGGCCCAGCCGGTGCTGCGCCAGCAAGTCGATCGTCGCTTGCGGCAGGGCGTTGCCCTGCTGGGTCCAGCACTGCCAACCGACCTCGGCCGGCACATAGTCGGCTTCGAAGCCGACTGCGTCGAGCACCCGGAGCGCCTCCGGAAGCACGACCTTGCCGATGCCGTCGCCGGGCATCGTGACCACGGTGTGGCGTTTCATATTAGGCCGAGCCTTTCCTTGACCAGGTTCTCGATCCCGCCTTTGACCACCAGCGACTGCGGCACCGTTCCCAGGGGCGGCAGCTGGTAGCTTTCGCCGCGATAGGTCAATTGGCCCCGCGCGAACTCGACTTCGACCTCGTCGCCGGGCAGGATGGTTTTTTGCTTGGCCGCCACCCCCGCTTGGAGCAGCGCCTGCAGCCGGCGCACCAGCGCCGGCAGCTCGACGCATAGAAAACCGTTGTTGAACGCGTTGCGCAGATAAGTCTGCGAGAAGCTGGCGGCGATCACCAGCGGGATGCCTTTGGCCTGCAGCGCGGTGACCGCCTGCTCGCGGCTCGAGCCGGTGCCGAAATTGAAGCCGGCGACCACGATATCGCCGGCCCGCACCCGGGCCGCGAACTCGGGATCGTAGTTGGCCATCACCACCTGCGCCATCAACTCGCGGGTGACGTCGTCGCGATAGGTGTAGTCCTTGCCGTAGATGCCGTCGGTGTTGAGGTTGTCGGCCGGCAGAAAAACCAGCCGGCCGCGGACCCGCTCCGGAAAGCCGGGCAGGATCTCCGAGCTCTCGGCCGCAGCTTCCGGGGCTTCCAGGCTGACGAACCGCGGCTCGAGCCGGCGGCCCGCAACCGGACGCGGCGCCGCGATGTATCCCTTGAGCGCCGACGCGACCACGACTTCGGGGCTGGCCAGATAGCATTTCGCGTCGCGCGAGCCCATCCGGCCCTTGAAGTTGCGGTTGGTCGAAGAGATCCCGACCTCGCCGGGCTCGAGCAGGCCGGCGCCGAGCCCGATGCACGGCCCGCAGCCCGGCGGCAGCGGCTTGGCGCCGGCCTCCAGCAGCGCCTGCCAAGCTCCAGCGGCTTCGGCGTCCTCTTGCACCTCTTTGCTCGCGGCCGCGACGTAGAGCTCGACCCCGGCCCGCACCTTGCGCCCCTCGATCACCTTGGCCGCGGCGATGATGTCGGAGAGCCGCGAGTTGACGCAGGAAATCAAATAGGCCTTCTGCACCGCGATGCGCTGCTGCTCGAGCTCGGCCAGCGGGGTCGCGATCTGCACCGTGTCGGGACCCGAAACATGGGGGCTGACCTCGGAGAGATCGAGCTCGATCCGCCCGGCGTAGGCCGCGCCCTCGTCGGGCCCCAGCGGCGCGCGGCCCCAGCGCTCGAGCGCGGGATCATCGCAGCGCCGCACCCCGAGCCCGGTCAGCTTGGCGCGGCGCTCGCGCAGGTACGCCAAGGTCACCTCGTCGGCCGGAAACCAGCCGACCAGCGCGCCCCATTCGGTGGTCATGTTG
>DASWHO010000304.1:0-2499 GCA_036398155.1 Acidobacteriota bacterium | reverse complement strand
CGAGCGCTAAGGCGAAGACCGTTCCCGGCGAACGCGGCCCGACCATGCAGCCGATCACGCCGCCGGTTCCGATCGCGGCCTGGAGCAGAGGCGTCTCGAACCAATCGCCCATCAAGTCCTGCACCGGCATCGGCAGGACCCGGAGCAGCTCGAACTGCTGCGCGCGGCTCAGGCGGCGAAATTTCAGACCCAACCCCAACAGCGCGGGAAGATCGCCGAGCGCCGGATTGGGGACCCGCGGCGGATCGAGATGGATGAGCCGGTCCAGAAAGTCGCCGAGCCGCGCCAGCTCGGCGCCGAAGCGCGGAAACGCCTTGGCATCCCGGCTCGAGAAGCGTCCGATCTCGACCGCGCAGCGCTGCGGATCGCGCCACAGAGCGAGATGCCGGTCTTCGGGTCCCAGGGCCAACACCGAAGGATCGCACGGCAGGGTGGCGAAACCGTGCCGCGCGAGCTCGAGCTCGCGCACGATCCGCGGCCGCAGCAGGCCGCAGACGTGGGCGCAGGTCGAAACCTTGTAGCCCGGCCAGATCGCCTCGCTCGCCGCCGCGCCGCCCAGCAGCTCGCGGCGCTCCAGCACCAAGACCTGCTTGCCGGCGCGCGCCAGGTAGGCCGCCGCAGTCAGGCCGTTGTGCCCGCCGCCGACGACGATCGCATCGTAGCTTCGGGCCATCAGACCGCCTCGCCCAGGTCCTTGAGGATCTCCTGCGCCGCCAGCTTGCCGGCGGCGCCCATGATCCCGCCGCCCGGGTGGGTGCCCGAGCCGCAGGCGTAGTAGCGGCCGATCGGCGTCCGATACTGCGCCCAACCCGCCACCGGCCGGAGGAAAAAGAGCTGCTCCAAGGTCAGCTCGCCTTGGAAGATGTTGCCTTCGGTGAGGCCGAACTCCTGCTCCAGGTCCCAGGGCGAAAGCACCTGGCGGTAGAGGATCGACTCCTTGAGGCCGGGGCAGTACTCGGCCAAGGTATCGACCACGGCGTCGCCGAACTCGTCGCGGCGCTGCTCCCAAGTCCCTTCGGCCAGATGGTAGTTGGCGTATTGCACGAAGATTGAGATCACGTGCTGACCGGGCGGCGCCATGCTCGGATCGACCGTGGTGGGAATGACCACGTTCAGAAACGGCCGCCGCGAGAAGCCGCCGTATTTGGCGTCGTCGTAGGCGCGCTCGAGGTAATCCACGCTCGGCGAGATGGCGATGTCCCCTTGCAGGTGCGGACCGGGTCCGGGATGGCAGCTAAAGCTCGGCAGCCGGTCGACCGCCAGGTTGACCTTGCCGGACGAGCCGCGGAAGCGGAACCGCTTCACCGCCGCGACGAACTCGTCGTCGAGCAGGCCGGGTTCGACCATTTGGAGAAAGGTGCGCCGCGGATCCAGGCTCGAGACCACCAGCTTGGCGCGGATCTCCTCGCCGCTCTCCAGCACCACCCCGGCGGCCTTGCCGCCCTTCACCAGCAACCGGGCGCAGGGCGCTTCGGTGCGGATCTCGGCCCCCAGCTCGCGCGCCGCCGCGGCGATCGAGTTGCTGATCGCGCCGGTGCCGCCGCGGGCGAAGCCCCAGGCGCGGAAGGCGCCGTCGATCTCGCCCATGTAGTGGTGCAGCATCACGTAGGCCGAGCCCGGCGAACGCGGGCCCAAGAAGGTGCCGATGATGCCGCTGCATGACATCGTGCCTTTGAGCACCGGCGACTCGAACCACTGGTCGAGGAAATCGGACGCGCCCATGGTCATCATCTTGTAGAGCAGATGGAAACGCTCCTCGCCCAAGCCTTGAAAATGTTTGCCGAGACGGTAGAGCTGCAATAGGTTGCCGGGCGCCAGCGAGGTCGGATCGGGCGGGATCATGCTCAGGATCGGCTTGACCGACATCGCCATGTGGAACATCAACTTCCCAAAGCGCTCGTAGGCTTCGGCGTCGAGCCGCGAGTGGCGCAGGATCTCCTGCCGGGTGCGCGCCTTGTCGCCCCAGCGCGCCAGGTAGTTGCCGTCGAGCAGCGGGGTGAACGAGCAATCGAGCGGGATGATCTCGAGGCCGTGGCGCGGCAGATCCAGGTCGCGGATGATCTCGGGGCGCAGCAGGCTCACCACATACGAGCAAACCGAGAATTTGAATCCCGGATACAGCTCTTCGGTGACCGCCGCGCCGCCCAACACGTGGCGCCGCTCGAGCACCAGCACTTTCTTGCCGGCGCGCGCCAGATAGGCGGCGTTGACCAAACCGTTGTGCCCGCCACCGATGACGATCGCGTCGTAGCTCTTGGCCATGTTTTTCTCGAACCGGAAGGTGGCGCGCTAGGCATGGTACGCAGCCGGCCGAGCGGCGGTCAAGACGATGGCGGCGCCAGGCTTTGACCGCCGGGTTGGGTTGGCGCTAATCTCGGCCGCGATGCGGCTGCATACGCCTTTTCACTCCCGCACCGCCCCGCTGTGCAAGAGCATGCAATGGCGCGAGTGGTCCGGCTATCTGGTCGCGAGCTGCTACGACCTCAGCCACGAGATGGA
>DASWHO010000303.1:0-2369 GCA_036398155.1 Acidobacteriota bacterium | reverse complement strand
CCTTGAGCGACCAGCTGTCGGCCCTGCTGGCAGAGCGACGCCACTCGCGCCGCCACCGCGCTCGGATCGTCCGGCGCAGGTTCGGACATCGCGTGCTCTCCGGGTTGCCGCGGTCCCACGTCGGCCGGTCGATAGGGCGGCTTGGGCGCCGCCAGCCACACGGCCGCCGCAAACAGCGCCACGCTGCCGACCGCCAATCCGATCAGCATCGAGCGCGACGCCGGACGGTCGCCCGGCAACAGAGCCGGTGGCGTGGAATCGGCTCCCGGTCCGGTTGGGGGAGTCGAATGGGGCGAACCAGGGCTCTGCGGCTCCGCCATGCGCCCCATTCTAACCCGGCGGCGAACAGGGCGCCGTCTGCGCTGGTGCCGAGAAAAAGGAAACGGCGCGAGGACCTTTGAGGGTCCCCGCGCCCGGGGGGTGGGATGAGCGAGGAGACTTGTCAGGGGGGGTGAAGTCTCCACGCGTTGGGGGCGTTGGCTGTCTCTATGTTGCTCGCTTTCACCTCCACGACCGCTGCAGGATGCATGCCATGACGGTGTGATCCCGCGGACAAATCGCCCAAGTAATTCTAAAGAAAAGATTTGGGAGAACGATCGGCTTCGCGATCTCGGGCGAGCAGGGCTCCGGGTGTGTAAAACCTGGCATACCGACCGTGTCGAAAAGGGAGATCTTCCCGGCGGGTGCAGGAGTCTTCTCCCTACCGCCGCACTGCACCCCGTCGTCATTCCGGCGCAAGCCGGAATCCAGGAGATATCCAGGGTGGAGCACTGGCCGGTTAGACCGCTTGCGGCCGCCCGAGTTAAGATGAAGACATGAGCGCCGAGAAGCATCCTCAATCGCTCGCGCCGTGCCTGCTGATCTCGATGCCGCAGCTGTTGGATCCGAATTTCGCGCGTTCCGTTGTGCTGCTCTGCGAGCACAGCCCGGAAGGGGCGTTCGGTCTAGTGCTCAATCGACCCACCGGGCAAAAAGCCTCGGCGGTGATCCAGCTGACCCCGCCGCCGGCCGGCGACTCCGGCCTCAAGCTCTGGGTCGGCGGCCCGGTCGAACCGCAGCGCGGCTGGATTCTCCTCGATCGCCAACCCGAAACGGACGGTGTGGTGCAGGTCAGCGACCAGGTCTTTCTGTCCTCCTCCAATACGCTGCTGCGCCATTTGCTCGAAGGCCCGCCCCCGAGCCGGTGCCGCCTGCTGGTCGGCTATGCCGGGTGGGGCCCTGGCCAGCTCGACCATGAGCTGACTCAATCGAGCTGGCTGATCGCCGAACCCAATCCCGAGCTGGTTTTCGACACCGACGGCGACACGATGTGGGAGCAGGCGCTGCGTCGCCTCGGCGTCGATCCGCTTTCGCTGCAAACCAGCTCCGGCGTGCACTGAGATAGCCGCCGCGCGAGCGCTTCGGCGGCCAGCTCATGGCCGGCGGCGTTCCAGTGGCCGTCCCGCGGGAAGTAGAACTGCAGCGGATCGCCGCTCGCTTCGAACGGCGGCTTGAGATCCACCACCTTGAGCCCCAGCTCCTGCAGGCGGGCCATCAAATGGCGATGGACTCGGGCTTCGGTGGCGCGCTGGCTTCCCACCCATAGGCCGCGCGACGGGATGATCAGCACCACGGTGTCGTACGAGTCCGCGATCCGGCGCAGCTCGACGGCGGTCGCCGCGACCGTCGCATCCGAAAAGGAATAGTGCGGCATGCCCGCGACCCCGTCGACCACCAGGCCGGCGCGGATCGCCCAGCGCTTCAAGGACGGATAAGCATGGATCAAGGTGGCGGCGCCCATCGCGGCGGCGGAGTGTGCAATCAACCAGGCCTTGATCTTGTCCACCGGGCCGCGGGAATCGCGCGGCGGCCGGCGGCGCAGGCGGGCGTAGTCGAGCAGATCGTTTTCCATGCAGAGCGCGACGATCAGCTTGCGCACCGCCGCCCCCTTGGCCCGCGCGTATTCGATCATCCGCTGGTAGCCGAGCAGATCGTTCGGGATACACAGGTTGTAGACCGCAGCCGGTAGCAACCGGTCGAGCCGGTTGGAAAAGCGCTCGGCCTCGGGCACGCCCCAACCGAAACCGAAGGAGTCGCCCACCACGAAGAGGTCGTTCGCGCTCGAGTCGGCCAGATCCTTCCGGTCGCGCAGCCCATAGCGGTTGAACCGGACCTGAACGTCGTAGTCGCCGGTGAAGGTGAACTGCCGGCAAGTTGTGTTCCGCGGCCCCAGGCACAGGCCTTGTGGATCGACCTGGAAGACCGGACTGCCCGAAGGATCGAGTCGCGGTACAAAGACTCGGATCGAGAACTCCAGGAGCGCCGCGGCAAAGGTGATCGAGCCCAAGAGCAGCGCCAGATTGCCGAGCAGCCGCCGCACGGAACCAGCC
>DASWHO010000302.1:0-18453 GCA_036398155.1 Acidobacteriota bacterium | reverse complement strand
GGTCAGGCGGGCCAGACCGAAGTCCAGAATCTTGAGGTGCCCGGAGCGGGTCAGAAAGAGGTTGGAGGGCTTGATGTCGCGGTGGACGATCCCGTGCAGGTGGGCCTCGCGCAGCGCCTCGGCGGTTTCCAGCGCGACCCGCAGCGCCTCCGCGACCTCCAGCCGGCCGCGCCCGATCCGCGCTTGAAGGCTCTCCCCCTGGAGCAGCTCCATGACGATGAGCTTGTCGCGCTCCAGCTCGAGAACATCGAATACTTGGCAGATATAAGGGTGAGCCAGCCTTGAAACCGCTCGGGCCTCGCGCTCGAAACGGTCCCTCGCGAGCGGGCTGGGGTCGGATTCCGGATGGAGCGCCTTGATCGCGACCCGCCGGTCGAGCCGGGTGTCGCGTGCCGCGTAGACCACCCCCATCCCGCCGCGGCCGATCTCGGCCAGGATTTCGAAGTGGGCGATGCGCTTGCCGATCATGTACGCGGGTCATTTTAGATCAGGGTGCGCAAGTAACACCGCGACAGGATCGGAGTATCGCTGGGGAAGGGATGTGGCCGTGCCGATGTAGGGGCGGGGCTTGACCCCGCCCGGTCGTGTCTGCACATCAAAACGCCGAACGCCTGGGGGAGAGGGTCGAGGTGAAGGGCGGCGTGCCAAAAGTCTGCTCGCGCTCGATGGTGTTGCCGTACGCCCAAAGGATGAATAGTGGGTGATTTTCAACTCCGTTACACGAAAATAAACTGAAATTTCGCCGGGGAACCCGTCCCAGACGGTTAGTTTGGATCGTGAACGCGCTTTAGTGGACCCAGCATGCCCATGCTGAGGCATCAGTGGTTAGTACGCCACCGCCGCTGAATCATGGAACCGGGTTCTGAGTCAGAGCCAAAGATCGGCCAACGGGAAGCTCAGCGCTGGAAAATCAGGATGTTGGAGCTGATCAGCACTGCCGTATGACTTGAAAAGCTCGAATCTGCGGCCTTGAAGCCGGTAGCATTCGACCTCGCGGCGCTTCAGATCGACCAGCCAGTAGTGTTCGATTCCGAACGATCCGTAGCGGACGGCCTTAACCGTACGGTCGAATTCGGCGGTGTTTGGGGAGAGCACCTCGATGATCAAGCGGGCAGGGCCCTCAATACCGCGCTCCGTGATCTGCTGGGGGTCATCGACCACGACAATATCGGGTTGGAGAACATCATGCTCCCCGAGAATCAGGTCGATAGGCGCCACGAACAGCTCTGCGCTGGACGGCAGGGCGCGCTGCACGGCCTGGGCCAGCCTTAGCACTATCCGCTGGTGCTGGGGGCTCGGGGCCGGTGTCACACGAAGCTCTCCGTCGAGTAGCTCGTATCTCTTGCCGTTGGCTGGCATCGCGCTGTAATCGCGGTAGTCCAGCCGAGTTTTGAGACCAATGGTCATCCTCGCAAGGCCATCACGAAGCATACCAACCCTAGAGTCGTTTTTCCAGGTTCAAAAACGCCCTGTCAGATGCCAAGCTGTCGTAGCGTCAGGAGGGAACCATGGATAGTCACAGGGATATCGCGGAGGCCGAGATGCGGACCGTCAATCGATTGGCGCGGAATGCCTTGGTCCTGGTGATGAGCGGGTTGGCGCCCGCGGGCGCGCATCAGGCGCACGAGAGCGAGCAGGCGGTCGTGAGCGCCGAGCAGCTCTCCGATCGGGCCTGGTGCCTGTTCGGGCCCGGCGGCAACGTCGGGGTGCTGCTCGGTCCCGAGGCGATCTTGATGATCGACGACCAGTACGACTATGGCGCGCCCAGCTTGCGGGCCAAGGTCGCCTCGATCAGCCCGCTGCCGATCCGGTACCTGGTCAACACCCACTTCACCAGATGGCGGTTAGCATTGACTTGCATAGACTAGATCTATGGCCTAGAATCTGGTCCGAGGCTAAGCGCATGACATCGATACCGCTCTCTCAAGCCAAAACCCACCTGGCAAAGCTCTTGGCCGAAGTGCAGGAGCTGGGCGAAGAAGTCGTCATTACGCGCTCGGGACGGCCGGCGGCGGTCCTCGTTTCCTATGAGGAATACGAGGGAATGCTCGAGACCCTTGAGATCTTGGCGGATCAGGGCTTGGCTAAGGCGATTCGACGCGGGCTCGAAGAGGCAGCGCGAGGCGACACGATGGGCCATCAGGACGTCTGGGATGGCTTGGACGATCCTCTACACCCATAGCGCTGCGCAGTCGATCCGCAAGCTCGATCCGCAGGTGAGGTCGCGGGTGCGTTTGGCGGTGCAGAAGCTGGCCGAAGAGCCGCAACGCGGCAAGCCTCTGCAGCTCACGCTCAAGGGCCTGCGATCCTGGAGAACAGGCGACTTCCGAATTGTGTACCGTGCCGTGGAATCCCGCCTGGAGATCCTCGTGATCGCCCTCGGCCACCGACGGGATGTGTATTCAAAACTAAGGCATGCTCTCGAATGAACCCATCGCACTCCATCGGGCACCCGGCGTTGAAACGCCGACAATGCCTGATTCTCTTGAACCTGTTCCGGTTTTATTCGAGGGGGTGGCCGGCGCGGATCCACTCGTTGTAGCCGCCGATCAGGGCGCGGGCATCGCGCACCCCCGCTTCCCTGAGGATCAGCGCCGCCCGGGCGCTGGTGTGCTCGTCTTTTCAGGCGCAGTAGGTGACGATCGGTTGGCCGACCATGCGCAGCGCGTCGGCGTTCTGTCCGACCAGCTCGAGCGGCATCGACAGCGCGCCGGGAATGTGGCCGCGCTGATAGTCGAGCCGGCTGCGAACGTCGAGCAGCACGACCCGGGCCTGGTCCAGCAGCCGGGTCAGCTCGCGGATCGAAATCCGCGGGGCCGCGGCCAGCTCTGCGTCGTGCTCTTGCGCCGGTGCGATCGGAGGTGCCGGGACCAGAAGCAGCCAGCCGATCACGCTCCAGCTCCATGCCGTTCGCATCGGCCCTCGATTCTACCATCGGCGCCGAGAGAATGAAGGGCGGGGCTCGACCCCGCCCGCGCTGAACCAGTCGAGTCCGCGGCGCGTCAACATGCCCCTGCCCCACACAGACGGGAGGGGACAAGCCCCTCCCCTACATTTCAAGCAGGGGACAAGCCCCTCCCTACAAACGACGGCGGAACTGAAAATTCTGCACCAGGTGCTCGCCGCATTCG
The DNA here is from genome assembly GCA_036398155.1 of Acidobacteriota bacterium. Taxonomy (GTDB): domain Bacteria; phylum Acidobacteriota; class DASWHO01; order DASWHO01; family DASWHO01; genus DASWHO01. The sequence goes on along the minus strand of DASWHO010000302.1, from coordinate 15,322 downwards.
TCGCCTTCGATCTGCACGATCAACGCGCCGCCGGGATCGAGCCGGTAGCGAATGATCTTGGGGTGATCGTGCGCGGGGTTCTCGAACACGACCTCGCGATCCAGCAAGCGGGTGGCCTTGAACTCGGTCGGCGGCCGGCCGCCCGGCTGGGCGATGTAGAAGATGTCGTCCTCGCGCGCCTCGATCCGCAGAAACTCGAACGCCGCCGTGCGTCCGCCGGCCAGGGTGCGGCTGACGCCGAGCATCAGCTGTCCCTCGGCCGGAATCCAGTGCTCCTCCATCCGCGCGGCGCCCAAGTCGCCGTGCCAAACTCCGGCCAGCCAGGCGATCCGCTCCAGACTCGCCGCCGAATCGGTCGGGGCGGTCTGCTGCGCGAGTGCGCTTTCCGCCCAGCTCAGCCCGATCACGCCCGTGATAACCAGCGAAACCGCACCACGCTTCGTTCTTTTCACCATCGCGTCTCTCCCGTGTGTCGTTAGCTTCCGGTGGCCAGCGCCAAGGCGCGCTCGGTGGCTTCGAGGTAGCCGCGATAGCTGTAGCGCTGGTCGAACTGCCGCTTGACCGCGCCGGCCAGCGCGACGCGCAGCGGCTCGTCGTCGAGCAGCCGCGCCAGCCCCACCGCCAGCGCCTCGGCTTGCGGCTCGGTCAGCAGCGCGCAATGGTCGTCGAGCACTTGTGTATGGGACAGAATCCGGGTCGCCAGAATCGCGCGCTCGGCCTGCATGTAGGAATAGAGCTTGAGCGGGGTGTTGGTGCCGCGGCTGCGCGGCGAAACCAGGATGTCGCCAAGCGCGAGAAATGCGCCCATCGACTCCGGCGGGCGCGATCCGGTCCAGTGGATGTGGCGGTTGGCTCCCAGCGCCGCGGCGCGCCGGCGGCCGTCCTCGACCTGAGCCGGCGTACCGCCGACGATCACGGCGACGAAATCGTCGCGCTGACCGGCCAAGCGGCCGATCGCCTCCAGCATCAAATCGATGCCTTGATAGGCCTCGATGGTGCCGGTATAGACCACCACGCGCTTGCCGGGCGGCAGCTCCAGCTCGCGGCGCAGCGCATCGGCGCTCGCTCCCGGCCGCGCCGGCAGCAGCTCTTCGACCGGGCGGTTCTCGATCAGGATCGGGCGCGCTTCGGGCGCGGTTCGGCGCACCTGCTCGACCAGCGCGGGGCAGATCGCGATCACGGCGTCGGACTCCCGGATCACCCAGCGTTCCCAAATCCGCGCCCACCGGCGCAGCAGCCGCGAGCGGGTGTATTCGAAATTGCTCAGCTGCTGCGGCAGGCTCGAATGCATGTCGTAGAGGTGGCGCAGGCCGTGGAAGCGGCGCAGCAGCGCCCCCAGACCGGCCGCCTCTTCATGGGTGTGGACCAGTTGATAGCGGCCCTCCAGCGCGGCGCCCCAGGCGCGGCCAAACAGGATCAGGTCGAGCAGCAGCTTGATCTTGCTCGGGCCGACCGGGACGCTGCTGAGACCGGGCGGCTTCCAGGAGCGCCGCACGGTCAAGCCCGGCAGCACGATGTCGTCGCCGATCGGGTAGGTGAACAGCTCGACCTCGTGACCCAGCGCCGACAGCGCGCGCAGCCGGCCGAGGATCGAAAACGGCGTCCCGCGCGGAGTGAAAAAGGGTTGAGGAGCAATCATCAGGATGCGCATGATGAAGGGTCACGCGGCGCGGTCTTGACGCCGGATCAGCACCAAGGTGGTGTCGTCCGGCGGATCTTCGCCGGCGGCGTGGCTTTCGAGCTGACTCTGGATCTCACGGGCGATCTCGGCGCAGCTGCGCTGGCGGGAGCCCAGCAGCGTCTGCACCAGCCGCTGGCGGCCGAATTGCTCCTCGGCGGCGTTGGGCCGCTCGCTGGCTCCGTCGGTATAGAGCAGCAGCAGGTCGCCGGGCGCCAGCTCGACCTGCGCCGAGCGGTAGGCGCTGTCGCTGAACAGACCCAGCGGCCGGCCGTCGGGCTTGAGCGCTTCGACCTTGCCTTTGGAGGACCGGATCAGGAGCGGTGGCTCGTGCCCGGCGCAGACCAGCTGCAGCACGGCGCTTTTGGATTCGAGCTCGAACAGCACCGCGGTGGCGAAGCGCTCCGGCGGGGTGCGCTCGAACAGCAGCTGATTGAGCTCCTTGGCGGCCTCCTCGAGCGGCATGCCGGCGCGCACCAGCTCGCGCCAGGTGCTCTGGAAGGTGGCCATGATCAGAGCCGCGCTCATGCCTTTGCCGCTGACGTCGGCGATCGCGCCGCTGAGTCGGCCGTCGGCGTGGAGATACCAGTCGAAGTAGTCGCCGCCCACACCCCAGCACATCGCGAGCTCGGCATGCAGATCGTAGCCCGGCAGCACTGGAGAGCTGCGCGGCAGCAGATGGCGCTGGACCTTGGTCGCGGCCTCGATCTGGCCCTCCAGCGCCTTGCGTTCCAGCGCATCGTCGATCAGCTTGAGGTTCTCGAGCTTGATCGCCGCGAAGTTGGCCAGCGCGGTGAGCAGCCGCAGATCGTCGGCATCGAAGCCGCGCAGCTGGGCGGCGTCCAGATACAGTAGGCCGAGGACCTTTTGCTCCGAGAGCAGCGGCGCGCACAGGATCGAGCGCACACCTTGCAGGATCAGGCTCTCGGCCTGGGCCAGCTCGCGATCGGCCAGCACGTCGGTGGTCAGGACCGACTGGCGCTCTTCGAGCACCTGCTGGGCCAAAGTGCGGCTCAAGACGAACTCGCTGACTGCGCCGCTCTGCTTGACCAGGCGCGGATGCAGCGCGCCGAGCTGCGGGTCGGCCAGCATCACCGCCGCGCGGTCGGCGGGAATATGCGAGCGCACCAGGTCCAGGATCTTCTCCAGCAGCTCGTCTTCGGGCAGGTGCGCGACCAGAGCGCGGCTGGCGTCGACCAGCGCCTGTAGATGCCGGATCGCGGTCTTCTGGCTCGACTCTTTGGTGCTCAGCAGCTTGCGAGCGTCGAGCAGCACGGTGTGGCTGTGGGTCGAGGGGTCGGTGTCGACCAGCACCAGGTTGGTCGCTTCGGGACCCACCAGCTCGATCACGGTGCCGCCGATCTGGAGCCGGTCGCCGGGCCGGATCGAGATGGCCTCGGTGATGCGGGTGCCGTTGACCAGGATCCCGTTGCGGCTGCCGAGGTCGCGCACGATCAGATCCTGCCCCTGGCGCTCGAACTCGGCGTGGCGGCGCGACATCAGCGGATCGGGGATCGCGATCTCGCAGGTGCGGCCGCGGCCCAAGGTCACTTTGCCCTGCGGCAGGCGGCGGCGCGACGTGCCCCCTTCGGGGAGCACGAGATGCAGGCTCAGGTCACTCATAGACGGCCCGGATGGCTGGGATTTAAACCCCTCGTCTGTTTGTACCATAATACGCGCTCCTCTGTCCCCGAGACCCTCCGGTGCGCCTTTTTCTACGCCTCCTGGTCCTCTGCGTGACGCTCGCCGCGCTGGCAACGGGCGGTTATTTGGCCTGGCATCTGTGGGCCTTCGGCCGGACGCCATGGCGGCGGCCCGATGTGCTCCTGGTGACCATCGACACGCTGCGGGCCGACCACCTTTCGCCTTACGAGCCCAAGCGCTCCCGGACTCCGACCACGGCGCGCCTGGCCCAAGCCGGCACGGTGTTCCGCAATTGCCTGTCGGCGATTCCGATCACTCTGCCTTCGCACGCCAGCCTGTTTTCGGGCCGCATGCCGCACCGCTTGAAGCTGTTCGACAACACCCAGCCTTACACCGAATCGGCCCAGCTTCTGGCCGAGCGCTTCGCGGCCGCGGGCTATCGCACCGGGGCCTTCATCTCGCTCGGCGTGCTCAAGCGCAGCTTCCATCTCGACCGCGGCTTTCAAACCTACGACGATCGCTTTCCGAGCGATCGCGATCGCTGGTACCGGCTGGCGGAGGAGATCACCACGGCCGCGTCGCGCTGGCTGGAGCGCTCGCGGGCCGGGCGGCCGAACTTCTTGTGGGTCCACTACTCCGATCCCCACGAGCCCTACGCGCTGGTCGACGATCCGCCCGATACGTTCCTCTATCTCAACGGTGAGAAGCTGGCCGATCTGCATCTGGCGCGCAAGGAGCTGACTCCGCTGCGGTTCGAGCCACGGCCCGGGATCAACACGCTGCGTTTCGAGTTCAATCCGGCCATGCTGCTCCGGCGCGATCGGCTCGGCCGCCCCGGCGCCAAGCCCCATTTCGCCTACCTCGATCAGCTCCAGCTCCTGCTGCCGAGCGGACCGCTCGAGCTCGAGCCGGGCGCGGAATGGAGCTCGCAGCAGGTCGAGCTGCGCAAAGGCGCGGTCGAGCGGCTGCGGATGCGCGAAAGCGCGACCGTGCGCTTCACGGTTCCGGCCGCCGGCGCGGAGCGCGCGGTGCTGGTGCTCAAGGGCGGGATCTACCAGAGCCTGGCCCAGATCCGGCGCCGCTACCGCGGTGAGGTCGAGTACTGGGACACCCAGCTTTCTGGGCTGCTCGACGCGCTCGAGCGCAGCGGCCGCCGGTCGCAAACCCTGATCGTCCTGACTGCCGACCACGGTGAGGGTCTGGGCCAGCACCAGCTGATCGGTCATGTCGACCAGCTCTACGATACGCTGCTGCGGGTGCCGCTGATCGTGGTCGATCCGTTTCGCGCCGGCCGCATGCCGCCGCAGGTCGAATCGATGGTGCGCCTGGTCGATGTGGCGCCGACCGTGCTGGATCTGACCGGGCTGCCGCCGCTGCCGGCGACCGATGGCCGCAGCCTGGTGCCGCTGCTGCGCGGCCACTCGATGCGGCAGCGGCTGCCCGAGGTCAGCTTCGCCGCGACCTTCGCGCCCGAAGCCGCAGAAGATCTGTTCGCGGCCCGCAGCGCCGCCTGGAAGCTGATCTACGCTCCCGAGCGCGGCGCTTGCGAGCTCTACGATCTGCGCGCCGACCCGACTGAGCGCAAGAACGTGTTCGCGGCGGCGCGGCGCAACGACGAGGTGCGGGCGCTGGAACGCAAGCTGGCCGAGTACGTGCTGAAGGTGGCGCGGGTCGAGCGCGACAGCCGGCCGGTCAGCGACGAGACCCGAGCGATCTTGCGCTCGTTGGGCTACGCTCATGCTCCGGACCCTCCGGGAACGGCTCACGATGGCGACACCGATCGGACACGCGCTGGCGGGCTGCGCGATCGCAGCCTGTGCCCGCCGTAAGCTCGGGCTCGGGATTCTCGCGTTCGCCGCGTTCGCGGCCAACGCCGCCGACCTGGATTTCGTGCCCGGCCTGTTGGCCGGCGACGCCGGGCGCTACCACCACTACGCCTCGCACACCTTGCTGGCCGGCGCGCTGTTCGGCGCCGCCTGCGCGCTGATCGCCTGGCGCCGCTGCGAGCGCGGCGCCGCGCTGCGCTTCGGCGCGCTGGCGGCGTTGCTCTACGCCAGCCACCCGCTGCTGGACGCGCTGTCGAACGACACCGGTTTCCCTTACGGCTGTCCGCTCTTTTGGCCGCTGAGCGGGCGCTACTTCAGCAGCCCGCGGCCGCTGCTGCTCGACGTGTATCGCGGCAGCTGGGCGATCCTGTTCGGCCCGCACAATCTCGCCGCGCTGACGCGAGAGCTGGCCATCCTGGGCAGCTTCCTGCTCGGCGTGCTTCTGGTCCGCCGGTACCGACACCCCTCTGCCCCGTGAGAGCTGGCGTGCCCACAGAAGTAGGGGCGGGGCTCGACCCCGCCCGTCTGTGTCTGCACATCAAACGCCGCACAACATACGGGAGGGGACAAGCCCCTCCCCTACATTCATCGCGAAGCCGTCGTGCCCACAGAAGGGGACAGGGTTGAGGGAGTGGATCGCGAACGCGGCTGAGGCTGAGCAGTGACTCCCGCGGCAGCAGAGCCGACGACTCGGCGCGAAGCGCTCCACTGCGTGGCTTTGATCGCGGCGCTGCTGATCGCATTCGCCCTGACCCTGACCGGCATCCGCTCGGGCCTGGCGCGCGACTACTTTCCGGCCGAAAACGTCACCGCCGACGCGGCCCGCGATCTGTGGCTCGATCGAACCTGGATCCCGCCGACGTTGATCTATCCGGCGCTGCCGGTCTACGCCCAGGCTGCGGGCCAGAAGCTGCTCGCGGTCGCGCGCGCCGGCGCGATCACCGCCTTGCCCGGGCGCGGCTGGACCCGGGCCGACTGGCATCTCGGCGCGCGGCTCAGCTCACCGCTGCTGTTCGCGCTCGGGATCCTCTGCACCTATCTCGCCGGCCGCCGGCTCGGCGGCTGCTGGGCCGGCCTCCTCGCGGCGGCGGCCCTGGTGGCCGCGCCGCTCGCGGTTCGCTTCGCGCGGATGGCGCGTCCCGAGCCGGCGCTGCTGCTGTTCGGCGCCGCCGGACTGCTGGCGGCCATCGGAGTCGGTTCGAATGCCTCGCCGCGGCGCTGCGTGTGGGCCGGGCTGATGGCCGGCCTCGCCGGCGCCTCGAAGTACAACGGCGCCGCGCTGCTCATCGCGCCGCTGATCGCGCTGGGAGCGGCGCCGCGCTCGCGCCGCCTCGGGCTGCTGGGTTGGACCGCCGCCGGCTTTTTGGCCGGGTTCGCGGCCGGGATCCCGCTCGCTTTCATCGAGCCGGAGCGACTTTGGAGCGTATGGCGCGAACAATGGGATCACTACGCCTATCGCGGGCGGCCCGGCCGCAGCGGCACATTCAACCTGATGTTCTACGTCGAACGGCTGCTCGAGCGGGATCTGGGGATCGGAGCGACCGTGCTCGCACTGCTCGGCGTTTGGATCGCGACCGAGCGCCGCGACTGGCGCCTGCGTTCGCTGCTCGGCTACAGCGCGGTCTATCTGCTCCTGTTCTCTCTGATGAAGTTGCAGGCGCCCCACAACCTGCTGCTGATCTTTCCCGCGCTCGCCGTGCTCGCCGGCCTCGGGGTGACCGGAGCCGCGGCGCGGCTGCGGCGCTGGCTGCCGGCCGGCGCCGTGATCGCGCTCGGTTGCGCCGCCCTGCTGCCGGGCCTGAAGCGCAACCTCCAGGGCGCCAGCGAGCTCACCTGGCCCGATACCCGCGACCTGATGGCGCACTATCTCAGCACCGCGCTGCCGCCCGGCAGCCGGGTGGCGCTGTTGGGCTTCTCGGATGCGGTCACCGAGTTCGGCCCGGTCCGCGGCGCACCGTATCGGGTCGCGGCGACCGCGGCGCCGGCCGAGCTGATCGAGCACAACTTTCAATTCGCGGTGATCACCAGCCATCAATATGAGCGCTTCCTGCGCCGCCCCGCAGCCGCGCCGCGCCGCACCGCTTACTTGCGCTCGCTGCTGGCCGAGCTCGAACCGAATCGGCTGCGCCGCATCGAGCCCGAGCCCTGGACCCGGCCCGGCCCCACGGTGTTGATCTACGAGCTCTATCCCGCGCTGCCGCCCGCAAGCGGCCACGGCCGAGCGCTGGACCTGCGCCGCTTCAGCGCCAAGCGCGGCCAGGTCGGGCCGCGCGGCGGATTCGAAGGGCCGGCCGACGGCCGCCGCGGCTTCTTCGCGATCTCGCCGAGTCTGCGCGTGGAGCCGGGCCGCTATCGGGTGGTGTCGCTAATCGAAACCGCGGGCGCTCTGCCGCCAGGCAAGCTCGGCGCGCTCGAGCTGTGGCAACCCGAGACCAAGCAGCGGCTCGGCGGGATCACGCTTGAACGCGACCTTCTGGGACCCAATGGAAGTGGAGCCGTGGTCTTCGACGCGCAGATCGAAACGCCCCTGCTGGCAAAGTATCGCGCGGTATCACGCGGCCGCCGCAAGTTGGCGCTCCGCACCGTATGGCTCGAACGCGTCAGCCCGCCGTGCACCCTCGATCCGCTGCTTTAGCTACTGCGAGGGCGATCCTACACGCCCGCAGAGTGTCGAATAGGGTGGCATGGGTGGCCGAAAGCCGCCCATGGACGAGGTGGCCGACGAGTCATTTCAGTAGATGCAAGCATCGAGGATCGACAGCACTTCCCGCAGGACCGGCTCGGGCGCGATCCCGATGCGCTTCACGTTCCGTGCCACCTACCAAACCTCCCTGCCGACCGGAGTTCCCCACTCCACCCTCTCCCGCTTATAGCCTTTGGGGATGCGTCGGACGAGCTGCTCGAGATCGACCGCGCCACGCACGCGGCGAACCGGAGTCACGACCAAGGTCCCATCCCGCACGGCCACGTTCACATCGTCTCCGACGTCCATCTCGACGTCCGCGAGCAGCTGCTTACTCAGGCGAAGCCCCTGGCTGTTGCCCCACTTCTGGACTTTGGTAATCATCCTAAACCTCCTGCGGCTACCCAAAGTATATCCAAGGAGCGCTCGCGGGGAAACCAAGTCATGGACTGACTAAGGGGAGGGCGGGGCGAGCGACCAGCCGAGGAAGCGGCGCGAATCGCGGGCGGAGAAGTAGCCTTGGTGGCGGAACGGGTCGGGGGGAACCGCGCGCTCGGGCCGGCGGCGGACCGGGCGATCGACCACGTTGCGGAACAGCTCGGGGCGGCCGCGGTGGGTGGTGGCGATTAGATCGGGACGGCCGTCGTCGTCGAGGTCGGCGACGATCAGCGCGCGGCGGTTGCGCGGCGGGACGCTGGCGAGGCCGCCGGCGCGGGGAACCTCTTCGAAGCGGCCGCCGGGCAAGCCGCGGTAGAGCCGCAGCGGCTGCTCCCAGCGGTCCTCGGGGTCGTCGAGCGCTGCGACCTGCGGGTAGATCTGCCCGTTCGCGATCGCGACGTCGAGCAGGCCGTCGCCGTCGAAGTCCTCGGCGGCGACCCCCCAGCCCATCTCGGCCGGATGCGCTTCCAGGCCGGTGCCGGCAGTCGCGTCTTCGAAGCGGCCGCCGAGATTTTTGTAGAGCGTGTTCTTCTCGCCGGCGAAGTTGGTGAGCAGCAGCGACGGCGCCGCGGCGGGACCGGCTTCGATCAGGGCGATGCCCATGCCGCTTTCCTTGGTGCCGGCGGCGTTGACCGCGGCGCCGAGCTCGGCGGCGCGCTCGATGAAGCGGAGCTCGCTCTGCGCCGCTGCGGATCGGGCGGGGACCAGCCCCGCCCCTACATGACGGCTCCTGTTTTCGAACAACAGGTTGGGCGCGACGTCGCAGGCGACGTAGAGATCCAGGTCGTGATCATTGTCGAAGTCGAACGCGACGCTCTGAAACGCGCGGCAGCCGGCGGCGCTCGATCCGGCGATCCCGCTCGATTCCGAAACATCGCGAAATTTTTCGCCGTCGCGCACCAGCAGCAGTGAGCGCTGGGGCGTGTAGGTCCACGGGCCGCAGCCGGTCTCGATTCCGCGATAGAGGCACGGCGAACCATCCGGTTCGCTCGCGGGGAGGCGCTCGGGATCGAAGTCGACGTAGCGGCCGATGAACAGGTCGAGGTCCCCGTCGCCTTCGGCATCGAAGAAGACCGCGCCGCTGGCGTAGCCGCTCACCGCGGCCAATCCGTTGGCCGCGGTCGCGTCTTCGAAGCGGCCGCCGCCGCGGCTGAGGTAGAGCGCCACGCTCCCGCCGGCGCCGCCGGTCGGGGTCCAACCGGTGATCAGCAGATCGTCGCGCCCGTCGCGGTCGACGTCGCCGACCGCGGCGCCGGTGCCCCACAGCGGCCGGCGCAGGCCGGACGCTTCGGTCCGGTTGCGGAAGCGGAAACCGCCTTGATTGAGGTAGAGCCGGTGCCCGGGCGCGCGGCCGGCGCGAAACGCTTCGAGCGTGGAGCCGTTGACCAATACCAGGTCCAGCATGCCGTCGCCGTCGGCGTCGAGCACCGCGGCGCCCTGGCCGTTCTGATCCAGGATCGGGATCTGATCGGCGCGGCCGGAGATGTTTTCGAACTCGATCCCGCTCGATTCGACGCGAGCGAACCACGGCGATGGAGTCGGGTCGGCCAAGACGGCGCCGGCCGCCGCGGCGACCGAGGCGATCAGAATTCGACGCACGGGCAGGAGAGCTCGGGAAGCGCGCCGCTTTGGTTGAGTGCTTGGCAGACGGCGCGGCAGCGGTCGCAGCCGAGCGGCGCGAAGTGAAAGGAGAGATCGATCCGAGTCAGGAGGCCCAGATCGAGGGCGCGGCGCGCAGCGGCGAAGACCGACGTCATCGCGGGCGGGGCGAAGTCGCCGCGCGCCTGCGCGCGCCGCAGCGCTTGGGTGGTGGCGGCGGTCGGGAGGATCGAAACTGACCCGATCCCGCGCTCGGCGCAGGCTTCGAGGGTTTGCAGACACAGCTCGAGCGCGGCCGCCGGATCGAGCCCGGGCAGGCCGAGCAGGACGAAGGCGCGCACGGCGATCCCGGCGCGGCTCAGCTCGGCGGCGGTCGCGAAGTAGGCGCCAGCGGTGGTGCGCTTGCCGAGGCGGTGGAGCCAGCCGTCGTCGGCGACCTCGAGGCCGAGCGCCACCTCGAGCCGATCCGGCCAGCGGCGCGCGGCCGCGAGCGCTTGCGCGCCGAACTCGGGACGCGACTCGACCACGATCCTTTCGCAGCGCGCGGCGCGCTCGAGCAGCAGCTCTTGCGCCGCCGGCTCGATCGAGCGCGGCTCGAAGAACGAGGAGCCGTTGTAGAGCTTGAGGCCCCAGGGCAGCGCCTGCCCCGGCGGCAGCGCAGTCTCGAGCTGGGCTCGGGCGCGCTCCGGCCCCAGCGGCTCGGCTTCGCCGTAGCTCGGCAGATCGCAGAAGACGCAGCGCTCCGGGCAGCGGCCGCAGCGCAGCCAGACGGTGCGAAAGCTCCGCGCCGCGCCGTGCGCCAGCTCCAGCTCATCGACGATCGCGTGCGGCTGGTTCCGCAGCTTCTCGGTGGGCACAGGCACTGAGCTCATTCCCAGTGATGCAACGCTTTCTTATCGCGAATGTTGCTGCTAAGAAACGCGGCAGGAGGTAGAGGTGGCATCCTCCCCGAGCCTCTGCCAGTGGAAGGGGCTGACGCCCATCATGAGAAAGGATTGAGCACTGTCACACCGCAGTTCTCAAAGTCGTTGGTGTTGCGCGTTACAAGCGTCAGACGGTTTGCTAACGCGGTGGCAGCGATCAGCATATCGGCCTGGGTCCGCGTCTCGCCGCGGGCGCGGAGTTGACCGCGCAGAGCCCCCGCGCGAAGGGCAACATCCTCCGTGATAGGAAGCACTCGGCATTGCTCTGCAAAGAAACGATCAAACCAGCTCTGGATTCGATGGTTCGGCTTCCAGGCCAGCCCGAACTGGATCTCCTCCAGAGTGATCACACTGAGGCTTAGCTCCACGACTTGTCCCGCCCAGTTCAGCACACCCGGATTCGGTTGAGGGTGAGCCAGCTCGCCGAGCACATTCGTGTCGGCCAGGAATGTCATCGCCCCGAGGTCGAGAAGCCGTCGCGCCGATCCCGACGCTGCGGTAGCTCGAGTCGGTATCCGGTTTCAGCGGCCAGGGATCGGAGCTCGGCGAAGGCCTCGCCGACGCTGCGGGGTTTGCGTTGCGCGCGCCACGCCTCGAATTCCTCGAACACCTTGAGCGCCATGACCACAGCGATCGGTCGCGACCGATGCTTGATGGTCTGCGGTTCCTTCTCCGCGCTTCGCAGCAGCTCTGAGAGTCGCTGCTTTGCTTCCGCCACGCTCCAGATCATGACCACCTCACTCATATCTATAATGTAGATCTATAATAGACATGTCAAATAGACATGTCAACATCTTGGCGGTGGTCGAGCCCCGCCCCAACATTTGGTACGAGGCAGCCGCGGCTCGTGTCGATGCGGGCGGGGACAAGCCCCGCCCCTACATTTGGCACAGGCGCCCGCGGACGATGATGATGGTGGGGCGGGGCTTGTCCCCGCCCGTATTCACGCGGACCAGAGGCGGGCGAAGACGCTGCGGCAGGTGGCTTCGTCGACTTCGCCGCGGCGCCGGACTTCGGCGGGCGGGCCGTCTTGGAAGCGGCGCTTGGGCTGCAGCGACATCGAGACGCCGGTGCAATCGCGCACGCCGCTGCGCACCACTTCGCCTTTGAGCGCGTAGAGCCGCGCGTGATCTTCTCCGACCAGCTCGCGGAACGGAATCCGGGCGGCGGCGCCGACCACCGCCGGCGTGGCCAGCGGCGAGAACGTGCAGAGCCCGCGCAGCCGCGCCGGCGCCAGGCCGCGCACCGCGCCGCGCGACAGGCCGCCGCTGTAGACCGCGCTGTGCTTGAGCGAGCTCACGCCCCAGCCTTCCTGGTAGAGCAGCGGGTTGTTCACCACCGATCGGATCGTGACCTCGCCGTCGTCCGCGATCGGATAGCTCTTGAGGTTCTCGTCGCCGCCGTCGCCGTCGAGCAGCCAGCGCACCTCGGGCGCCGCTTCGCGGATGCGCTGGCACAGGATGCGGGCCATCGCGGCGCAGGCGACATCGAGCGGCTTGTAGTCTTCGGTCTCGGCGATCGCCGCTTCGACCTCGAGCGCTTCGGGTGCAGCTTCGAGCACCTGGTGGCTGCTGCGGAGCCCGAGCGCCGCGGCGACCGCGAGCGCTTGCTCGACGTCGGCCCCGCCCCCGAGCGAGAGCGTGAAGGCGCTGATCCGGTTCGGATCGCGCCCCAGCTGCTCGAGCGCCCGGCGCGCCAGCAGCCAGACCGCGGTCGAGTCGATGCCGCCGGAGAAAGCGACGCCGAAGCGCTCGCCGGCATCGCGCTGCGCGAAGAACAGGCGCAGCTCTTCGAGCGCCGCGCCGGCGTAGGCCCGGCCGATGGCGGCAAGATCCGCCGGCAGCGGCTCGGCTTCGAGGTCGGGCGCGAAGCGATGGAACCGCGGCGCCGGATCGGGGCAGCCGCGCAGATCCATCACCGCCACGTGGTGGGCGGGGACCATGCGGGTGTACTCGGGCCGGAATTGATCGAGCAAGCCTTGCTCCCGGCACCAGTCGCGGATCGCGGCGATCCGGTCGGCGATCACCGCCACCGGACCGGCGTCGCGCTTGGCCACGAACCAGCGCAAGGTCGCGCCCAAGGTGCGGGCCATCCGCAGCTCGGTGCCGACGGTGGCGAGCGCCGCGAAGTGGCCGCGGGCGCTGCCGAGCGCCTCGAGATCGAGCTGCTCGAGCGCGCGCACCAGTTTCTCGGGCGGTGTCGGCGAGGCATGCTGCGCGGGGGCGAGCAGAATCACCCGTTCGGGATCGAGCCGGGAGGCGTGACTTGGAGCAGTGATAGAAACGGACAGCGGACGTTCTTGGCTTTGGGCTCTCATGCCCGTGATCCTAAGCCAGCGTGGAATCCAAACTCAATCCCGCAGCCGTTGCGGGTCGAGGTGCAGATCGATCGCGACCCCGAGCCGTCGAACGGGTGGCATGGGCACGTCGTACATGGGCGCCCTTCGGCCACCCATGCCACCCGCGTTGAGATTCCTTACCAATGGAGTGCATCCTTGAGCTCTTGCAGGGCAGCGGCGTGGGCTATGGCGAGGGGCGGGATCAGGCCAACCAAAGCGATCACGCGTAGAGCTCGCGCGCGAACCCATGTTCGGACCGCGAGCCACAGCGCCAGAAAGGTCCAGGCCATCGTGGGGTAGCCGATCAGCGCCATCAGGGGCACGTCGAGAATCGCCTGCGTTCCGGCCTGCCAGCGCGCCATCTCGATCCGCTTGAGAAACGGCTCGTAGAAACAAGCCAAGGCGATCATGAACAATCCGACCAACCCGAAGCTCATGGCCACGCTTGGTAATGGCCGAGCAGGGCTTGGACTCGGCGCGGCGCGCCGCCCCAAGAGAGCGCCGCCGTCCGCGCTCACCGATTCGGCCCACAGCAGCGCCGCGTAGATGCTAAAGCCCCAGATGATCGCCGCGATCAGCGGCGCGCGGCCCAGCATCATCCTGAGCGGGGCGAAGCCGTAGAGCAGGTCGCGCAGGACCACGAAGTTCTCGCGCGCCAGGCCGAGCAGCAGGAGCGCGCCGAAAAAGCCGGCGCCTTCGCGGCCGTGCCGGCCGATCGCGTGGGCCGCGCTGAGCAAAAAGCACAGCAGGATCATCAGCTCGGCGAACAGGTGCATGATGGGCCCGGCCGCCTTCACCCCGCCGGCGCGCCGCGCTGCCGTAGCCAGCTCCAAGCCAGCAGCGCCGCCAGCGGCAGCTTGGACGGCAGCAGCAGTGGGTGGAACCAGAACAGCTCGAGAATCACAGCGAGCAGCAGGAGGACCGCGATCAGATGCAACGGCAGCCAGCGGCTCATCGCAAGGAGATGCTAGTATGACCGCGCCTGAGGTCGAAGGGATGACGATGAGCCGGTCGCGCGTGCCGCTCTGCTGGATGCTGCTGGCGCTCGGCGGCGAAGCCTCGATGATTCTTCATAACGCGCGGGTCTGGACCGGCGACCCTCAGGCGCCGTGGGCGCAGGCTGTCGCCGTCGAAGGGGCGCGGATCCTTGCGGTCGGAAGCGACCAGGAAGCGCTGCGCCACCGCGGCGCGCGCACCGAGGTCCGCGACCTCGAAGGGCGTTTCATCGCGCCGGGCTTCATCGACAGCCACACCCATTTCAATCGCGCCGGCGCCCTGCTTTTGGGCGTCAACTTGCTCAACGTGGCGGACGCGGCCGGCTTGCGAGCCCGCGTCCGCGAAGCGGTGGAGCGGCTTCCGCCCGGCTCTTGGCTGCTCGACGGTGATTGGGGCGCCTACGAGGCGTGGGCCAGAGATTCGAGCGGCAGCGCGGCAGCGGACCCGAGCCGACCGACCTTCGTACGGCACCGATCCATGATCGACGCGATCACCCCGGAGCATCCAGCGCTGCTCTCCAAGTGGGACCGCAGCGCCTATCTCGCCAACCGCCTCGCGCTCGAGCGCGCCGGCGCCACCTGCGATTGGGATGGAGTCGCCTGCGATCAGCGCGGCGAGATGACCGGCCTGCTCGAGCCCGCGGCCGCCGAGCGGATCCGCACCGGCGGCCTCAAAGGCTTCGTCGACGGCATCATGGGCAACAGCTCGGCACGCTTCTACGAGCCCTACCTCCATTCCGGCGCGCGCGGTTCCTGGCGCGACATGATGCAGCCGGAGGGCAACATGCTGCGGCTGCTGCGGCGCGCCGACGCCGCCGGCCTCTGGCCCCAGGTCCACGCGATCGGCGATCAAGCGATCGACACCCTGCTCGATCTGTTCGAGCAGGTGTTCGAGGCCGAACCCGAGCGGCCGCGGCGCTGGCGCTTGATCCACGCCCAGGTGCTGCGCGGCCCCGAGGTGGCGCGGCGGATCGCGCGGCTGGGCGTGATCGCCGAGGTCCAGCCCTATCACGCGATCGACGACATGCGCTGGATGGAAGAGCGGATCGGCGCCCGCTCGCGCTGGGCCTACGCCTTCAAGACGCTCCAGGACGCCGGCGTGCGGCTCTGCTTCGGCAGCGATTGGCCGGGCACCAACGCCTCGTGGTATCCGTCCAATCCGCTGCTCGGGATCTACGCCGCGGTCACGCGCCAGACC